>JARROD010000232.1:0-10272 GCA_037384225.1 Exilibacterium sp. | reverse complement strand
GGCTATCTCCCGCAAATGGCCACCTACAGCGGCTCCACACAAAGCCGGAACACCAGCGTCTCGCAACCCATCGATTTCGGCGGCAGTACCTCAAGGTACACCGGCGCCACACAAAGCCGAAACACCAACACCTCGGTAATCGAGTACGGCAGCGGATCCACACGTACATCCACACTTCCATCCACACGTGCACCCACACTTCCATCCACACGTGCACCCACACTTCCATCCACACGTGCACCCACACGTGCATCCACAAGCGGAACCACGTATGCAGCCGCACGTACATCCATACGTGAATCAGCGCTAAGCGGATTACAAGCGGAGTTGGCCAGTGGGGGAACGATAAAATCATATGCCGAGAAATCAGGACACTCGTATGATACCCTTAAACGTTGGAATAAAAATGCCAGCGGTTTAACACGGTCCTATCGAACCTATACAGACGAATTTAGAGCTAGTACGGTAAGTGGATTGGAAGAGCACCTGGACTCAGGAGGAACGATAAAATCATATTCCGGCATATCAGGAGTCCCGACACGCACTCTTCAACAATGGTATGACAACGCAGGCTCACCAGAAAGCTCATAGTATACCCCATCGTTGCATAATTTTTTGAGCTCAGAAGCTTTTAGAGCGTCAGGTCCACGGGTTCCCCTAGGCGGGTCAAGAGGGATTTCATCAGCGCCAGTGGCGCCTGTGGCGTTTGCCGCCGGTAGACAGTATCGGCTTTGACCCATTGCCGTTCCCAGGTCCCGATATCCGCCCTGACTTTTTCTTCATCGAACGCTGTACCCGATTCCGCGGAGGCTTTCAGAGCGGCGAAAAACTGTTTCCAGCGGGGCAGATAAAAGTCCTTATACATTCCCTGCCAGGCTTTTGAAGCATAGTCCTTTAACTTTGGGCCGCCCCAGACGGTAATCTGAGCTTTTGCATTTTCGATATAGTACTGCGACTCCCGCGGCGTGGTGCCGTAGTTTTTTGCCGCGTCGATCCAACTGGCGAGGCTGTCGCGCTGCAGCCCGAGTAAAAGATCGAGCCCCTGTGTTAGCTCTGATACTTTTGCGGACAATAAATCGCCGCGGGTGATATTGCCGTTTTGGTATGCTGAGACCGTATCCTTCAATAAATAATCGATGCGCAGGGTCATGTAATGGCGGTAAAAGTCCACCAGATCATACAAATACAAGGGCGAATTTTTGAACTGATCCGCCATTGCCAGCAGCGCCTCAACGGCCCTCCCCAGCTTCTCTATGTCGCCGGGGTGGGATTCAAATTCGACGATTGCCGTTTCCGGCCGCTTAAACAGGAGATAGGCCCCGGCCGCATCGTGCCACCAGCGCGGCGTCCAGTATTGGGTGGAGAACACCGACTCCTGGAGCAGTTTCCAGGCGCTTGTCAGGGCTTCGGAGTTGTGCCCATAGCGGGCTCTGGTGTAACCCTCGAGCCACTCCGTAGGCGATTTTGCGCCGCCTTCCCAGGGCAGGTCGTAGAGATATTCATAGACCACTGAGTTGTTGTGAATACCTTCCGGGAAAACCCCGAACCCCGCCAGATTGCCGCTATCGCCGCTGGCGAGTAATTCGGTTATCTGCTGGCGATAGTAGTTAAAATTTCCGTAAACGGGGTTGCTGCCACCGTAGTTGTGAATGTAACCAAATACCCAGGGCTTTTGGTAAAAAGCGTTGGCGCCCTTCCAAACGTGGTAGCGATCATTGCCAATATCGTGCACCAATGTTCGCTCATTTGGTACTTTACTCAAAAAGGCTTGTATAGAGGGCAGATCCCAGAATTTCTTGTCGGAGCCGAACATCCAACCTTGCATAACCCACACGGCCTCGGGTACCACCTGGTGAATGGATTGATAAATGGCTTCACCGTAGGCGGCCAGATCCCGGTAGCGATTGTCCTCGGAAACCGGTGGCAGCATTTCGTTGAAGGAGTCGGAGAGATAATAGCTGTTTTCGCCGTAGGTCTCGTTGTAGATTTCAATAAAACGCCTGGCGACTTTGGCAAACAGAGGGTCAGCCGGATCCAGCCAGTAAGTTTCTTCTTTAAAACCGGTCCAGGGCTGCATCTTATAGATTTTCGCATCCGGGTATTTTTCCGCGAACTGCTTCGGCACATAGCCGCCGAACGCGGGTACCACGGGCTCGATGCCCAACTCGCGCAGACGCTGCAAAATCTTCATCTGAAGCGCGTGTTTTTTATCAATCCAGCTTTGCGGCAGGGGGCCCATGTGGGCTTCTATATTGCCCATCCGCTGCCAAGGGGTAAAAGCCGGCCCCGAGAAATAGTTTCCCAACTCAGTATCGGTAATGGCGAATTCCCGCCACAGTTTTTGCCAGACGTATTCCTGTCCCTCCATGGCCACCACGGCGTTAATTCCGTGCAGAGCCATCCAGTCGATTTCCTGCTCCCAGCGCTGCCAGTCCCACCACGGCAGGGAGTAGCCATAGGCGCAGACATTCAAATAAACCCGCTGGCCGAAAGGCGAATAGGTTTTTGAAGTGTGCTCATTGGCGGTGGAAAAGCGCTCGGGAATCGCCACGCGCTTGCCTTCCCAACTGACCGACAAGGCGCCCGTGTCCCTGAGATAATGATAGGCTCCGTAGCTCAAGGCGGACACGGAGGAGCCGTAAACCGTCGCCACGCCGTCTTGCACGAATACCTGGTACCAGTCCTGGTCGCTGTTGCCGGCGATCAGTTTCAACTTGAGATTATTCAGGCTTGCTCCGCTGACTCTCTGCAGGACCGCCCGCGCTGCCAGCGCTTCCTGTGTGCGGGTGGTTTCATGAACAGTCGTACAGCCGTGGATAAGCGTGCAGATTACGACGGTGAGCCACAGCGTCGAAAATATTTTCGAATTGAGTATGTAAACCACGGATGCCTATTTCACTTGTCGTTTGCCAAGCCTGCGAATCTTCTGAGCTGAAAATGAAATTATCACTACATGACAACGGTGTCAATTGCATTTGACACCGTTGTCATAGAGAATAAGTTTCATCTGACCCCACTTATTCCAAAGGTAGATTAATATGCAGACACCCCCCGCCAGCCAGGGAAAGCAGCGTTTATTGGCTCTGGATGTATTTCGCGGACTCACCATTGTCGGAATGATCATTGCCAACAGTCCCAACACCTTTGGGCAATTGTCACATGCCTATTGGGACGGCATCATGCTGGCGGATCTGGTATTCCCGTTTTTTATCTTTATCGTTGGTGTCGCTATCAGCCTGGGGTTGAAAAAGTTTGACCCCGCCGTGTCCGAGCGCGGGCCATTGATCAAAAAAATCCTGATCCGTACATTAATCCTGTTTGTTCTGGGAATGGTGGTGAATTTATTTTACACGCATTTTTCCGCCATCCGAGTGCTCGGTGTTTTACAACGTATTGCCCTGGTGTATTGTGCCTGCTCGCTGATGGGGCTCTATCTGTCGCAGAAACAATTGATATATAGTGGAATTTTCATCCTTGTCAGCTACTGGCTGTTAATATTGCTTGTCCCCGCTCCGGGACTCGAAGCGGGCACTCTGGAGCGGGGTGAAAACATTATCAACTGGTTCGATCGATTTATACCCGGGATGCTGTGGCGCGGCACCTGGGATCCGGAAGGCATTCTCAGCACTTACCCGGCGATTGTCAGCGGCCTGATCGGCATGATCATCGGCAATATTATCCGCCGCAATAAAGATTTAAAAGCCACCGTTATGCTGATGTTTGTGGTTGGTTTTGTGTGCTTTATCAGTGGCTATTGCTGGAGTTTCTTTTTTCCCTTCATCAAGCAGATCTGGTCCAGCTCGTTTGTACTGGTGACCGGTGGTCTCGCCAGCATGCTACTGGCAACGCTGCTCTGGTACACGGATATCGAAAACGCCCGACGCGGCACCTACGTGGGGCAGGTATTCGGAGCCAATGCAATCACAGCTTATGTTTTGCATGTAGTACTGGAAAAACTGTTCGACCTGGAACTGGCGGGGCGCACCGTACACGGATCCTACGTGAGTTTTTTCGAAACACTGGGAGTCAACGCAGTGGTCAGCGCCGGCGTCTGGATAGCCGTGTTTATAACGATTTGTTTTTTACCGATTCATGCGATGTACAAACGCAAATTTTTCGTAAAAATATAAAGAGGTCGGTGACAAATAAGGGACGTGCACGTCCTTATTTTTGGTTTTGTCACCGACCTCTTTTCCCTATGCGTGCGCGATAAACGGAAGTTATTTCATGCACGGTCTAAGTGGGGTCAGATGAAATTTTTGATACCACCACATCCTTCAAAAATAATATTTAAATAATAATAACGTTCAACTTGAGGAATTTATTAAATATGAGACTGATAATTCTGAAATATATTTCATTCCTTTCCCTTATATTGTTTCAATTCAGTACTTTTGCCGGGGAGCTTCGTATTGAGGGCACAAAGTTTGTCGATCGCGAGGGCGCGACTGTCTTGCTCAGAGGTTGGAACATGAGCGCCAAGATTCCACCGTACGACACGAGCGCCAGTGAGGAATCTTTCAGCCTTATGCGTTCCTGGGGCGCAAACGTAATTCGTCTGAGCTACATTTGGGAAGCAATGGAGCCGGAGCGGGGAAAGTTTCAGGAAGATTATTTGCAAAACATGGATCAACTCGTGCAGTGGGCTGGCGAAAATGACATTTGGGTCATTATAGATATTCACCAGGATTCATTTTCCCGTTACTCTCTGGGAGGATGTGGCGAAGGATTTCCCGAATGGGCAGTCAGTGGCGAAAAAGCCGAACCGGATAACGGCGAAGCCTGTGAAGGCTGGGGCCGGCTCATGTATGAAGACTATGCCAACGATGGTCCGATGCAACAGGAATGGCAAGCCTTTTATGGAAATCACAACGGCGTGCGCGATGAATATTTCGCTATGCTTGAAATGTTGGCGCAACGCTATCGCACGCAGAGCAATGTCATCGGCATCGATTTAATGAACGAACCGTTTGGAGACACCACGCAGATATATGATTTGTATAAAGATGCCGCCGGACATGTTCACGCCATGGCCCCCGACTGGATATTGTTCCTTTCACCTCACGCCATGACGAGCGGGTCGCTCAATGACGTGAGTTTCGGTGATAAACCCGATATCGCTCAATTTGCTTTCTCTCCTCACTATTATGATCCGTTGATCATGAGTTTTGATCGCTATCAGGCCGCCGGACGATATATGGGAGAAACCGATGGATTCTTTGCCACTCTCGCAGGTTGGTTTCAGGCGAACCTTCGCACGGCTTTGAGCAACCTCAGTGGTCTGGCCGTTCCAGGTGGTATTAACGTTAGGTCGCCGGAGGAGGCCGTCGCGGACCTTAAGGCCATTGCCGATGAATGGAACGTACCGCTGTTTATTGGTGAATTTGGAACCCCGGAAAAAACGCTCGATCTCGAATTTTTTCTGGACGAAATGTATGCTGCAATGGACAAATACCAGGTATCCGGCGCCCAATGGGTGTTTGCACCGCAGTGGACGGAGGACAAGAAGGATGGCTGGAACCATGAAGATCTTTCATCCGTGGATGATCAGGGCAACCCGCGCCGCACCCGTCGGCCGAGAGCATACCCGCAACGAATCGCAGGCGAAATTCAAAGTCTGCAGGCCACTTGGGAAAAACCCGGTGAAGACCAGAGCATTGGTCTGAAAATGAATTGGGTACAAGAAAACGGGAAGGGGAATACACGCATTTTTCTGCCTCGATTGATTGAAGGGCGAACCTTGGCCGAACAATTCGATATCGCCGTTGACGACGCCTCCTGGGAAATCAATGAAGAAACTCAATTACTCGAAGTGAGTGCGGATGCCGGCGGAAAAATTTCGCTGAATCTTGCGTTTAAAAAAGAAATGGATGAATCCCGGTGTCGAATTTTCTTCAAGCACAATGGATTTTCCTGTTCCGATGGTGTGGCAATTGAATTTAGCGGACAAAATGCTCTTGGTCAGCAACGTAACTTTGTGCGTTTTGCGGATTACCCCTGGGATGAAACCTATGATTTTGGCGAGTGGCAAATGTACGAATCCATAGAAATTTCTGCTACACGCAACTCAAGCACAACAGTCACCCACACGCTGGAAGCCACGCCGGCTATGTGCGGCAGCACCGTTACGATCGATGGAGACGCCTGGTGTTTCAACGCGAATTGGGATCTGGTGCTGGAGGAATAATAACGAAGCTTTTTGGGAGCGGCGCGCCGGTACGGATCACTTGGCGCTACCGCTGTTCGACCAATAACTAAAATTTATAATTGAGTGTCACACCATACCAACGTGGAGGCGCGTAAACACCCGTTACGCCCAGAATACCTAAGTCCAGGGTATAGGACTTGCGCTCCTCATCCGTCAGGTTCTGAACCCAGCCCGTCACCGACCAGTGTTCATCTTCAGAGGTGTATCTGATTCTGGCATTAACGATGCCGCCAGCTTCCTGAAGGGACTGGGAGTTATTGCTGACTTCCAGATACTGATCATCATCGTAGGTTCCATCCAGCTGAACCGCCATATTGCCACCCAGGGTGTCCCAGTTGTAGCGGGCCAAATAGTTAAAGCTGTAGCCGGGCGCATTGGGAAACTCGGTATCGGTTATGATATCACCAAAGGGCGCGACGACTTCCTCCACTTCGCTATCCACAGCGGACAGGCCCAGTACAATATCCCAGTGCTCATCCGGCGTCAGGAACAGCTCAATTTCCCCCCCTGGCTGGTAGCGTCTGAGTTTTGCACCTGTGGAAACAGATTAAAGACCGCGAAGGCTTGGTAATCATCGTAGTCGTAGTAGAAAAGTGTCGCGTTCAAACGTGCCACACCTTCCATCAGGGTTGTTTTAATACCTAATTCATAGGAGTTTAAAACCTCTTCCTTGTGTTGGAAGACTCCGGGGTCAACGTAAGGCGCTGTCAGGATAGACCAGTTGCCCCCTTTGATACCACGGCTCCAGGAAGCAAACAGCAAGGAGTTATCACCGACCCGCCAGTCTAGCTGTACACGCGCGGCATAGTCACTGTAATCGATACTGTCGTTGAGTTGTAAGCCTTTCACATTAAACCCCGGCAGCGGATCGCCGGTAGCCGCCCCACCTAAAAACTCCGTCACCGACTCAGAAGGGCCGAACACACCGGCCAACGGTCCGTTTCCACCCAGATCAATCAGCCGGCTACCGTATTCAAGGTCTTTATCATCCTCGGACCAGCGATAACCCAGGATCAGGGTGAACGCTTGGCTCAGGTCGTATTCCACCTGCCCGAACACCGACCAGTTTTTGGAGTCCAGTTGGTAATCTTCAAAGTGGTTCAGGTTCACCGAGGCATCAGGGAACGCGATACCCAGGCCGTAAGGGTCAGGCCCCATCCCTAGCGGGTCCGAAGTAATAAAGCCAGCGGCAATGGCGGCGATGGGGGCGCCAAAGGTTCTGGCCTGGCCATCTATTTCGATATCCATATAATACAGACCCGCCTGCCAGCGCAGGCTATCAGTTTCCCCACTTAACCTCAGTTCCTGGGTAAACTGGGTATAATCGGCGGTGGTCTCAAATTCCACGATGGGCGGCGGCGCGCCATCGCCGTCTTCCAGGTACTCTTTGTCCATATCCATGTAATTGGTAATGGATACAAAATCAAAAGCCTCGAAGTCCCAGTTAAATTTGGCGATATAAGAACGGGTTTCCCGGTTAAGATGGCCGTCTGTTCCACCGTCGTGCGAGAACGGATCTGCCGGTTCGGTGGTCCCGTTGCTGATTCCGTTGCTTTCAATTTCGGTACAGTTGCCAAGGGCATCGAAGACACAAGGGAAAATCGTGTAACCGCCGGTGGGTACATCGTCGTCGTCGGCGTATTTAACCCAAAAATCACCGGTGAGATCGTCGGTGAAGTCAACCTGTATATTAGCGCGCAATGCAATACCATCGGCACCGTTCAGATCTCGCACACCGGGCTGTGTCGCCTCGATATAACCGTCGGATTCCTCCCAGCGGCCCGAGACCCGGTATCTCACTTTATCACTGACAGAGCCTCCCGCGGCGGCCTCCAACGCTCTCTTGTCATAGTCGGCAACCGTGGCTTCAACATAGCCGTTGAGTTCATCGTCAGTCGCACCCCGACTGACATAGTGGATCAACCCGCCGGTAGCATTGCGACCGAACAGTGTGCCCTGCGGGCCGCGCAGCACTTCAACCCGTTTCACGTCGAACAATTGGCCTGAAATGGCGTTCATACTGCCGATATAGGCATCGTCCACGAACACGGCAACCGGCGCTTCCAGATTATCCATAAAGTTCGATTGCGAAATTCCCCGCAGATTAAAAATGGTGATATTGGGGGAGAACTGATTGAGTTGCAGCCCCGGGACCTGCTGAACGATTTCCGTCGAATTGGTAACGCCCAGAGCTTTCATTTGGTCGCCACTGAAAGCCGATACGGATACCCCTACATCCTGCAGGCTCTGCTCTCGTTTCTGCGCGGTAACCACGATTTCCTCCAGTACCGCCGCATTGACATTAAAGCTGGTTATACTCAGCAAAATTGCCGTGGACAGTACTTTAGGCCGTCCCACGTCGATTTTGTCATTCATGCTCCCTACCCCTATGATTGATATTTTTTAAGCCACAACATTGCAATTTACATAACACGTTAATAATATATACAGAAGAGCATAGCAAAATCTTGGCTATCAGAGAAATAAAAACTTGCCAGTAGAGAAATGGCAACTCTTTATGGTAGAAACATCTGACAATATAAAAACATCCGACACACTCTATACCTAGTACAGACGCTGAAAGATTCCAGCCATGGAGCGAAGTGGTTATGCTTAATAAACTGCGAGTAACATCATCCACCCTCCTTCCGAACAGAAGGCGTATCGAGAGCATAGAGGAATGGAGCCATGCTGTATCCGACATCTTTTACCCGATGCACTGCTCCACCCCGGTCTCGCCTTTCCAGGGATCAATACAATCGGGAAAACTGGACAATATAAGCCTGGCCATACTGCAAAGCCCTCCGCTGGAACACAGGAGCGAACAGCGCATCGATAAAGCGGCAAAAGATTTCTACCACATAAAATTCCAGTTAACCGGTACAGCCAGCCTCAGGCGGTATGGTAAAGAAGCTTTTATCAAGCCGGGGGATTTCATACTCTGCAATAGCAACACGCCCTATCACCTGAACCTTTTCGACGATTACAGCCTGATGGTGATTACTGTTGAACGAACGTATCTGGATGAGCTGCTGCCAGGGGTTTGCCACTATCTCGGGCATACAATGGACGGCAACAGCCCCGTAACCGCGATGCTGGTGGATTTCATACTTTCGTTAACACAACACTTTAATCAGCTCGACTCCAAATCGCTGCAACGTCTGAAAGCCACCTGCATGGGCCTGCTCATCACGGCGCTGAAAGCACAGCAAAGCAGCGGGATCATTCAGGCTGAAAGTGTGCAGGCCGAACACCTGGCACGCATAAAACAATTTATCGACATACACCTGACTGACAACCAGCTCTGTCCTGAGTTAATCGCTAAAGCCGGGGGAATCAGCACCCGTTACCTGCATATGTTATTCAAGAGTGAGGGGATTTCCGTCTCTCGCTACATTCACCTGCAACGCGTTCATGTCTGCGCGCGCGAACTCAAATATTCAGCAGAAACAAACCGGTCGCCGACGGATATTGCCCTCGATTCGGGTTTTAACGATGTCTCTCATTTTTACCGCTGCTTTAAATCAGTTTACGGCATGACACCCAGGGAATATCGCCTCAACACCTGAGCCGATCATCCAACAACCGCAAACGCCGACAATTACCCATACAAATGCCCGTTCCTTAGTAGCGTGTAGCTATTGGTACATGCCCAATTTCGAGATAAAATTATGTAATCCGTTAAGTATTAATCCCTCACCAGAGAGGACAGCCATCGCAGCGCCAAAAAACCTGAACCACCAGTCACCCCACCTTTCCTTGTCAGCCAACGACTTCAAGTGGCGCCGTGTCGCGACACCAGCCTTGTTAGAAGACTCTTACTGAAAATACTCAGCAACAGCCTCGATCTCTTCCTCCGTCAGTTCGTTGGCGATCACCTGCATCAGCAGATGTTTTCGCTCGCCGGACCTATAGTTAAATAATTGCTTCTTCAGATACTCCGCATTTTGTCCCGCCAGATTAGGCCATTCGGTATTGACCGTAACCCCATCACGTCCGTGACAGGACTGGCAGCGTGCACTGACATGTCGGCCAAGCTCATTAACCTGTTCCAGGCGCGACTC
>JARROD010000231.1:0-6019 GCA_037384225.1 Exilibacterium sp. | reverse complement strand
AAAAAACCTGGCGAAATCTCAACGAGTTGGAGTTTGTAGAAGGAAAGATCTGGGCCAATGTATGGAAAGACCATCACATTCTGGTGATCGAACCCGCCGATGGCAAGGTGGTGGGGGTGGTGGATCTAAAACTGTTAAGCCAGCGTTCAACAAAAGCCGACCCCGACAATGTACTTAACGGCATTGCCTACGACGCGGAAAAACAGGCGTTCTGGATTACCGGTAAAAACTGGCCAAAACGCTATTTGGTTGAATTCAAAGCGACCGAAAAACGCAAAAACCTCAAACTCGATAAAATCTCCGCTGTAACTTCTCAATAACCCGGGATTGGCACAATGCTAGGCGGACGTCCGGTGGTAGCTGGCCCAGACTGTCGGAGGCATGGATGCCGACGCCAATAAACCGGTTGGCCATTACCCCGATCACACTTACGCAAACACCGTGTTGCACACCCGGTTGCGCCCACTGCGCTTGGCTTCGTACATTGCCTTATCGGCACAAGCCAGTAAACGCCCTCCCAGGTCTTTCAGGTTCACCACCCGCTCATCCGGCGGCTCCCAGGTGGCGGTTCCGACGGACACCGTTAGGGTAATCTTTTGCTTGTTTCCGCAGGCCGAATCCACTGTGACAACCTCCATGCGCTCAATGGCCTGCCGCACCCGCTCGGCGATGGTCCTCGCCTGTTCCGCCCGGCAGTTGGGCAGCAGCGTTACAAACTCTTCACCGCCATAACGCACCAACAAATCCGTTTTGCGCAGTTGCTGGTGAACTTCCCGCGCCACCTGTTTCAAGCACTGATCGCCACTCTGGTGACCGTAGCGATCATTGATACTTTTAAAATAATCTATGTCCACAAACATGCAGCTTAAAGGCGCTCGACTGCGCTGGGCGCGTTCCAGTTCTTTGTCGAACTCCGCTTCGAAATTGCGGCGGTTGCTCACCTGGGTCAGCATATCAATCTCGCCCTGCTGACGCAGGTATTCGCGGCTGATACAGTTTTCCAGACACAAACCCACGATTAGTGCCAGGTGGAACATAAAGTCCGCCGCCTTATCCGGTGTAAAACGATCGCGCCGGACACTGGCCATATGGAAACAGCCGAGCAACCGGTTCTGCCGCTGCAACGGCAAGCTGGCTACACTGCCGAGTTGGTTGTAGCCCGGAAACAACTGTGACACGGTGAGCCCGGTTAGCGGCGCCAGCGTAACCTGCAGCCGTTGCGCCGATAATGATCGTTGATCACACCGCGATGCAGGTTGCGGGAAAAGACGCTGAAAGTCCCCCTCATCGTGGCACAATCGCAGACAACGGTTGAAATCGCCAAGTTCGAGATGTTCGAGTAGCTTGCGGAAACTATGGTCGATATCAAACAGCACCAGACTAATCGCATCCAGTTCAAAATGCTGTTTCGACACAACCAATAACTCTTCCAGCAATTGCTCCAACGCGGTGCAGGCCAAAACCCGAAACTCAAATTCGTGGTAATGCTGCTGGATCTTCTGGTTTTCTTCGATTCGCTCCAACAACTGGCTTACTGTCGCCTGCTGCGGTGATCTTTCCCTATTTACATCCATAACACATAACTGATAATTCGACTTTGCGCCCATAGTATAATCGTCAGGGCCTTAGGATCTTAAGTTGATTTTGCCGCCACTGAAAATTCTACCCGATTGGTTTAAAATTAACAGTTTTTCTGCTCCGGGCGCGGGCGCGGGCCCGCTGCCCCTGTATTTGAGGTTAGAGATGAACACCACTGAACTGCTATCCCCGGCCGGTACCCTCAAGAGTATGCGCTATGCTTTTGCCTACGGCGCCGACGCTGTCTACGCCGGCCAACCCCGCTACAGCCTGCGTGTGCGCAACAATGAGTTCAACAAACTGGAAAACCTGGCCGCGGCGATTGGCGAAGCCCATCGACAGGGTAAACAGTTTTACCTGGCCAGCAACCTCTCACCCCACAATGATAAGGTACGCACCTATTTACGGGATCTGGAACCGGTAATCGCCCTGCAGCCAGATGCCCTGATCATGTCGGACCCGGGTCTGATCATGATGGTACGCGAGACCTGGCCGGATATGCCTGTGCACCTGTCCGTCCAGGCCAACGCCGTCAATTACGCAACGGTCAGGTTCTGGGAAAGGCAGGGGATCAGCCGTGTGATCCTGTCGCGGGAACTGTCCCTCGATGAAATTGAAGAAATTCGCCAGCGGTGCCCGGAGATAGAACTGGAGGTGTTCGTCCACGGCGCGCTGTGCATCGCCTATTCCGGTCGCTGTCTGCTGTCGGGTTACATGACCCACAGAGACTCCAACCAGGGAGCCTGCACCAACTCCTGCCGTTGGGAATACAACACCCATAAGGCCAGCGAAACGGAGACCGGAGATTTGATTCCGGTCAGGGAGGATTTGGCTCCAGACACCGCGCTCCAATCCTGGACACCACCTCAAACCGGGCCTCAAACCGGGACAGACGCAAGCGCCGCGGAACCGGTGCTACTGCAGGAAAAAAGCCGCCCCGGTGAATACATGCCCGCCTACGAGGATGAACACGGTACCTATATCATGAATTCCAAGGATCTGAGAGCCGTACAGCACGTAGAACGGCTGGTAAAAATGGGCATTCGCTCCCTCAAAATTGAAGGCCGCACCAAGTCACACTACTACGCCGCTCGCACAGCTCAAATCTATCGCCGCGCCATCGATGACGCCCGCGCAGGATACCGGTTCGATATGAAGCTGATGCGGGAGTTGGAACATTTGGCCAACCGCGGCTACACGGAAGGTTTTTACCGCCGGCATCAACCCAGTGAATTTCAGAATTATGAAAAGGGAGTCTCCGATAATGCCCGGCAGCAGTTTGTCGGCGAGATCATCGGGTACGACAACAACAAACAATTTCTCACGGTGGATGTAAAAAACCGCTTCGAGCCGGGCAACCAACTCGAATTGATAACCCCGGCGGGCAATATCCACTTCACGCTTGAGCGCATATTCAACACCAAGGGCCGGGAGGTAGACGCCGCCCCCGGCTCCGGACACCAAGTGAGCATCCCCCTGCCAAGCGAGTTGCCGCCGGGGCAAGACGGCACCTACGGTATGTTAATGCGGTATTTTTAACGGCTATAAAAGATTACCTGTCTATCTGAAGCCCACTATTGCACGACTAACAGATCGCGATTGACGTGATGCAAAATCCGCTCGGCCGTATTGCCCAAAAAAACACCGGCAAGACCTTTATTAGCCACAGTACCGATGACTAAAAACTGCGCACGGCTTTCGTCGCAAATGCGCTCAATAATAAATTCTGCGCTGCCGTCTTCGATGATGACCCGATCGGTTTCAACAGCGTGTTCCTGCAGCATAGCGTCGAGACGTTCCTTGGCACTGCTGCGCATCGATTCCTGTAAATTCGGGTATTGCCCGGCAACACCGACAAAATAAGGTGTGTTGTAATTGAACATAGGCACGGCGGCAACCACGATCAATCCGGTTTGCAACCCCTTTGCCAGTTCCGAAGCCTGTTTCAGCACCCGCGCATGTAGCTCTCGGTGCGCCGCCCCATCTTCCAGTGGGTTAACCGCCGCTATAACAGGTTGCCTGTCTGCGGGTACTTGCGCCTCGGATGACTTTTGAGACGGGCCCCTGATCAGCATCACCGGGCAGTTCGCCTCCCGCATCAGCGACCAGTCGTCCGGGGTGTGTACAATTTCGTATAACCGGTTGTGTACATTGGCCGCTTTTAAAATCAGGTCACAGTGACTGTTTTCAACTTCAGCCAAAACCCCCTGATACAGACGCCGGTTCCATGTCGCTGCACAGGTACTGTCAACACCCTCCAGATTTTGCGCCGCTACAAACTCCTGTACCCAATTGGTGTCATCCTGCAGCATTTGCTGTTTCATATCCTCAAGATTATCAAAGCCAAAAAAACGATCAAAATCATCCACACTACTACTATAACTGTGTTTGTAAAAATGCAGACTGGCACCATAGGCGTGAGCAAGTTTGACCGCTTTTTTGACCAACCACGCGCCCTCATCGCGATTTTCCAGCACAACGAGAATCCTAAGCATAATAAACACCCTCTGCATTTGACTTGAATGATTATTTAGTATTCGGCACCCTATGGCCAAGTTTAAAAACCGGAACCATTAAACGCTTACTATGTGCCGTCCCGCCATGATCTTAATCAACTGATTCCCCGTTGAATTCTACTATCTGATTACAAATCAATTACTTTCAGAACGATTAAGCCCGGGTTGCCCTTTATTGATCTCAATCAATCTCTTCTCCGGGAACAGTCTGTAAAGTGGATTTCAACAATTAAAGTACCATCAGGCCTGCATACCAAACCTGCGAACCATAAGAGTATTAATCAGTTGGATACCGGACCATCACATTCAAAGAGCTTAGCCTCACGCCGAAACGGTGCAGCCAGTAACAGCTTCCCGTCAGCGGCGACATTGCTCTGCGAGACTGTTTCCGGCGGAGTTGTTTACCCTTTTTCTGATAAAAGCCGTTCCGTAGATGACAGTTTGGGGAAAGAGTGTTCTGAAACCGAGCCTCCCCCCAAAAACACAGTGGGGGAAGTCATATCTGCAAATGCCGCAAAGCATGGCACGCTGACCACTGCCCCACTTGGCATATGCATCAATATTCCCCTGACCGCTGACAAACCGGTTAACCCCGACCGGGAAATAGTCAAAGCACTGTTAACTGAAATACGCCTCTATGCGGAAAAATACGACCGGCGGCCGGTCACCCAGCTGATGTGGCGCAACCCCTACCAAATCACCGGTGGCCCAGAGGTCACAGAAATTCTTCATTACCTCAGCAGCCGGTTTTGCCTAAACCCCGCCACCCCCCACGAATACTGCGCGGAAGTAGATCTGCTGACCATTTCCGAAGACCAGGTGGCATTGCTGCGCGGACTGGGGTTTAACCAAATACTGTTGCGGCTGGACGCCCCCATGGCCAGTTCAAGCCGGGAAGATACCCGTGAAAAACTGCGCCGTCGCACACAGCGGTTGAGAGACTATAGGTTTGTCAATATTGGTGTCAAACTCAGCTATGGGCACAGCGCCTATGGCCTCTATCACCAGCGCCAGCTTCTCGACACCGTAATCGCCCTGCAGCCGGACCTGATTATTCTCGGCGAGATCAGCGAAGACTGTCTGTGGGACACCGACAACACACCGCTGTTGCCGCCGGCCACCGATATTCACAGCCAGTTCGCCCTACTCTATCATTCCCTGCACAACGCCGGCTATCGGGTGATTGGCAACGATTGCTTTGTCAAACCCCACGACGGCCTGGCCGTTGCTCAGAGCAATCACAGGCTGCGCCACACAGTGCTGAATTACAATACCAGCAATGCCTCGGACCTGCTGGGGTTGGGACCAGGCGCCTGCAGTCAGCTCGGACGTAGCTATTCACACAATGCCTCTGATTTTGGCGACTACGCCCTGGCATTACGGCAGGAACTGCTGCCGGTGCGCAAATCTTTCACGCTGTCCCCCACACAGCATTTAGTACGTTTGGTGATAGACCAGGCACTTTGTTATCACAGCATAGATGTCCCCTACCTGGAATCTCGCTACAACACCCCGTTATCCCCCTTTCTGAACAATGCCCTTGGTACCTTAAAAAGCCCCTGTGACGAGCCTTTGTTACACTATGATAGTGACAACCGCATAAACCTGACATCCGCTGGCATCTTTAATCTCAGAGCAATCTGTGATGCCCTTATCAGCGCGGCTCTGAATCGGGAAATATAGTAAAACCAGGGGCGGATAATCCTGTTCACACACGGGACCCTGTATGTCAGAATACCCTCTGCGGTAGAGTCAACCTATCTTGCGCTGATAAATCGCATGCCCTGCGCCCCTAACTGAGTAAGGCTTGAAGATGCCTCAACAAATATCTCGTGATCACCACGCCAGTTCCACCCTCCCGGGGGAAAAGTTCGCTTCCGATTCCGTCTGCCGACACAGCCCCCAGGTCTCCTGCAGTAACTGCC
>JARROD010000230.1:0-6072 GCA_037384225.1 Exilibacterium sp. | reverse complement strand
ATCTTTCAACAGACTCTGGCCAATAGTTTTGTGCGCCTGATCGAGGGTTCTGCGACTCCGTTCAACAAGCCCAAAGCAGAACCGCAGGCCGCTAACCTATCGCTGGTCGAAAACGATGACCTGGAAATCGATCTCGCCATCTCAAGCATGGCCAGCCGCACCCGCAAACTCTACCTCGGCGTGCTCTATGAACTGACCCTGAGACTGGATCATCTGTTTCCCCAGATTGAGGTCAATGAAAAAAACAACCCGCTCGACCCCGATCATATCTGCCACGCCTTTGCCCATGCCTGTAAAATGCAGTTAGACATCGGCATCAAGCCTCAAATCATTGTTTTCAAACAATTTGAACGCTACGTGCTTAATCAGTTGGGGCATTGTTACTCCGACGCCAATCAGTTGCTGATCAATACCGGCATATTGCCAAAAATTCCACGCAACCTGCAGCGCCAGGCGGGCTCGGAGCAACCTCAGGAACATAAGCCCGAGCCTTCCCCTGCGGGCGCTGGTGCCACAGCGGCGACCAGCGGCGCCGACACCCAGAGCCATACATACCAGGGGCAAGCCGAACCCTATCAGTTCACACTCGCAGAACTGAGCAACATGCTTTCCAACGCGCGCGCTCAAGGTCCACTGCCGGCATTTGGGTACTACACCACCTACAGCAATAATCCGGGACCAGCCATGGGTGCCGCCGAACTGGTGCACATGTTGACTAAGGCCCAAACAATGGTCGACAAAGCGCACAGCGAAAACAAGCCGAAAAATTACCTGCACCCGGTCGTATCACAGCTACTGACCCAAAAGCACCCCGAACAACCTCAGTCGCTGCAACAAACCGAAGACGATATTATCAACCTGGTAGCCATGTTTTTCGAGTTCATTCTGGATGATGACAATATCGCCAGCGCCATTCGCGCCCAAATCAGCCGTCTACAAATTCCCATCCTTAAAGTCGCACTGCGCGATAACAACTTTTTTAATGACAGTGGCCACCCCGCCCGACAGCTGATTGACACTATTGCCGATGTGGGTGTGAGCCTGGATGAAAACAAACCTCTGGAGAAGGATGCCGTTTACCAGAAGATTAAAAACATTACCCAAACTATCAACAACCAATATACGTTTGATGAATCCATATTCTCCACGCTACTGGCAGAGTTGAATCAGGCGCTGCAAAAAGAACAACGGAAATCTGCCATTACCGAGCAACGTACCAGTCAGGCAGAAAACGGTAAATCTCAAATCAAGCTGGCCAAAAACGCGGCCCGCAAGCTTATGATCAAGAAATTGCGCCACACTTCTCTGCCAGACGAAATTCGCGATTTTCTCATCAGCACCTGGCTCAACGCCTTAATCATCACCTATCTGAAACACGGAGAAGAAAGCCCGGGGTGGGTGGACGCCAGCCAGACAGTGGACGACCTTATCTGGGCCTGCCAACAGCACGACAACGCCAAATCGTTGAAACGCATAAACGCCCTGATCCCGGACCTGTTGACGCGTATTGCCACCGGCCTGGAGATGGTGAGTGAACACCCAGAATCCCAGTCCGAGAAACTCAGGGAAATCGAAGCCATTCTGTGCCGCGCCGAGCAAAACGATATTCAGCAATCAGATTATCGTCCAATCAGCGACCAGCAAGTGGAATCCATCCTGTCTGAAAACGATGCCGATAACGCGGCAAACAACGGCGATAAGCATATAAGCGCCATCGCCCAGCAGCAGGAAAGATACAAAGCCTTGTCTTACGAATTTATAAAAAAAGCCGAACAACTTCCTGCAGGGACCTGGCTCAGGTATGAAGACAGTGCTTCCGGCAAAGTCATGCGCTGTAAACTGGCGGCCAAGCTGGAGGCAACTGAGACCTATATATTTGTCAACCGGTTCGGTTTTAAAGCATTAGAGAAACAGCGCAAGGAATTTGCCTATGACATGCAACAGGGTCGCGCTACCCGGCTCGACAGCAGCCCACTATTTGAGCGTGTCATCGGGCAAGTTGTGACCAATCTTAGACAGGTAGTCAATCAGCCCCCTCCTAAAACCAGCCCCTGAGACATTGAGCCCGGTGCTGACTCTATTTTTCGAGACTTGCACTGATAATAGAATCATCACCTGAGGTATTAGAACCCCTTCTATATAGCAAAACAGAACATCAGTCTTAAACAAATAGACTCCCGGGTTTCAAAATAGACACGTGGCGTCTAGAATTGATTACGGTACAAAAGGTCATAAAAAATCTTGAGGTGCAATCAAAGTACAATCAAAAAAAGAAATGTGAACGCAGACTACAGTGGCATCGCCCGTCCATAGCCAGCACCCTTGTGTGTAGTTTTGCCAATTGAGACTTTTGGATACACACTTTTATAAAAATACTTATGGGATACAACAGCGTTACCTACACGACCTACCTCAGCGCGGGAATCCTCTGGGGTGTTCTTAGCTGCCTCTGTGTTTATCAATATAAAAACAAAGCAGTACACTGGTCGCTAGGGTTCGCCAGCCTGATCAACACCGTCTGGTTGCTGGCCATAGCTATCGATAGCAAGTGGAGCCGAATAGGCTCAGGCACACTATTGCTGCTGGAAATATTTCGCTACGGCGGTTGGATCGTCGCGCTAACCGGGATGCTTACATTTTTTTCCGGACACAGAATTCCCTTGTCATTAAGTATTCTTCTGGGCGGCAGTTGGGTTCTCGCCCTGGGCGCCGCCGTTTACTCCCTGAGTAGCAACTCCCCGAAATCGGATAGCATTCCCGAAATGATCTGGCTCGGCCTGTTTCTCTCTATTGTCGGCCTTATCGGGGTCGAACAACTGTACAAAAATACGGCCAAAAACCGCCAAATCAAACTACTCGGCCTCAACCTGGGGGCCATGTTTATCTTCGATATCTATCTCTATTCGCACAGTTTAATTTTTAGCCAGATCAATCCCGATATATGGCAAGCACGCGCCGTTGTCACCATTGCCGTGGTGCTTTTTATCGCTGTCGGCGACCTGGCGCTGCCTCCCCGCGATAGCCAGCCCTCCGCACTGTCCATTTCCCGTCCCATTATCTTTTATACGACGTCACTGACGGCCGCCGGGGGGTTTATCACGGTTTTGGCCCTGGGCGGTTACTATGTAAAACTTTACGGTGGCAATTGGGGCACTGTTATCTACACATTGCTGTTATTTACGGCACTGATGATCATCGCCATCACCTTCGCCTCCAGCACAGTGCGCGAAATATTCAGTGTATTGATCAGTAAACATCTGTTTCGCCACAAATATGACTATAGAGCAGAATGGCTTAAACTGATCAACCAGCTGTCGCAACCAACCAACCCGAAGGATATTTACGAGCGCACCATCAACGCCGTGGCCTCTATCTTTAAAAGCCCCGGCGGCGCCATCTGGATGCGAAAAGGGCGCATGATGACGCCTATCTACCACACCGCTCTGAACATTGATTTTGAACTCCCCTGCGAACCTCTTTCCACTGCTTTTTGTTATACCCTCCGCGACGACGAATGGGTGTTCGCACCCCATTCGACCGACAATACCGGTCACAGTCAGTACAACGAATACCTCCCGGAATGGGTGGCCTGCATTCCCGATCTGTGGATTATCTTTCCACTGCTAGTCGAGCATGAACTTATCGGATTTATGGCGCTGACCCGACCCAAGCTGGATTCATCACTGACCTGGGAAGACCTCGATCTGTTAAAAACCGTGGGGCGTCAAATCGCCAGTTATCTCGAAAGGCACAAACAAGCGGAGCAATTAGCCGAATCACGCCAGTTTGACGCATTCAATAAACTTGCCGCGTTTATTATGCACGACTTGAAAAATCTGATCGCGCAACAAGCCCTGGTAGTGAGAAACGCTGCCAAACACAAAGATAACCCCGCTTTTTTTGAAGACGCGATACACACGATTGAAAACTCCGTCTATCGTATGAATAACCTGTTGCGCAAGCTCCAGCAGCACGAACCAGAGGAAATACGCATACTCTCGCTGAAAGAGGTCGTTATCGAAGCGGTGAAAAAGTGCCAAGACGAAAAACCCATACCGACATTGAGAATGGGCGATAGCGACAGTAAGATCAACGCTGATCAAGACCGGCTGGTTATGACATTCACACATCTGATTAAAAATGCCCAGGACGCGACCCCACCAAACGGATTCATCGATGTGACATTGCGCAATGACGATAAAATTGCAACGATTACCATTGAAGACAATGGTTCGGGTATGGATGAAGACTTTCTCCGCAACCGCCTGTTTAAGCCTTTTGATACAACGAAAACCGGCAAGGGGATGGGTATAGGGGTTTACCAGGCACGGGAATATATAGCCAGTTTAGGCGGCACATTGACAGTTTCCAGCGCGCCCAAAGAGGGCAGCCTGTTTACCATTACCTTGTCAGCGGTGAAAACCGACTAATGCGTGACACATTTCAACCAGGTACGCAAAGTGGTAGGGTTAAGTTCCCACACGATACCATGTGCGGCTTCTGTTATGGAATCTGGAATTATGAACAAATCTAATCAGGCAGAAACGCTACTTATCGTTGAGGATGACCAGGGGCTACAGAGCCAGTTACGCTGGTATTTTGATCGATATCATGTGGTGGTAGTCGGCGACCGCCCCAACGCCATAGCGGCTATACGCCAGTACGAGCCCGCGGTCGTCCTGCAGGACCTTGGTCTGCCACCGGACGATGAAGGTGTTGAAGAAGGGTTTCGCTGCGTACAGGAAATCTCCAAACTAGCTCCCAGCACCAAAATCATCGTCATTACCGGCAATGCCGACTATGAAAATGCTGTGCGCGCTGTCGCTATGGGAGCTTATGATTTCTATCAAAAACCGGTGAATACAGAAACGCTTGAATTGATTGTCCAGCGCGCCTATCAAATGTACCAACTGGAGGAGCAAAACCGCAAGCTCCAGGAAAAACAGCAAGCCCTGGATGGCATGATCACCTCCGATACCTCCATGTTGAAAATTTGCCGCACCCTGGAAAAACTCGCCCCAACCAATGTTACCTGCACCCTGCTCGGGGAGAGTGGCACTGGAAAAGAGGTACTCGCCCGCGCCCTGCACAATCTCAGCCAGCGTAAAGATAACCGTTTTGTGGCCATTAACTGTGCCGCTGTACCGGAAAACCTGATGGAAAGCGAACTGTTTGGCTACGAGAAAGGCGCTTTTACCGGCGCGAATAAGCGCACTCTGGGTAAGATCGAACACGCCAGTAACGGAACCCTGTTTCTGGACGAGATCGGCGATATGCCACTGAGTCTGCAAGCCAAGCTACTGCGTTTTTTACAGGAAAGAGTTGTCGAGCGCGTGGGTGGCCGGGAAGAAATTCAAGTCGATGTCAGAGTCGTCTGCGCCACCAATAAAAACCTCCAACAAATGGTAAAGGAGGAAACATTTCGCGAAGATCTTTTTTACCGCATTTGCGAAATGGAAATCAACATTCCCCCGCTGCGCAGTCGCAAAGGCGACAAGATTCTCCTGGCCCGACACTTTCTGCGTAAATACGCTGAGGAACACGGTCAGAATATCACCGGGTTTACCGCTGATGCGACTGAAGCCATTGAAGCTTACCCCTGGCCGGGCAACATCCGCGAGTTGGAAAATAAACTTAAGCGAGCGGTGATCATGTGCGAAGAAAAGTGTATCAGCACCTACGATTTGGGCATAAGCACCGCGGACACGATCGATATAAATCTGCGAAAAGTTCGCCAGGACGCCGAGAAAACCGCCATATCACAAGCATTATCAATGACCGACAGCAATATATCCGCGGCTGCAAAACTCCTGGGGGTTACCAGGCCCACACTTTACGACCTGCTAAAAAAGTACGATCTACAGGTACCCAATTAAATCTGAATCTCACACACGTATATTTCAACAGACAGCGTCACGTTCCAAGTTCGGCAGGCTCACTGTGCGTTTGGTTGCGCACTATAAGCGCCTGCCTATACAATGCCACGCAACCTCTCTCATTGGAGATAGCAAAGGGAAGCGACATGATAAATTTTAAAGCAATCCCCACCTTGTTTATGCAGCGCTTTTTCAC
>JARROD010000229.1:0-6119 GCA_037384225.1 Exilibacterium sp. | reverse complement strand
TTAATAAATCTCGGCATTTAATGATAATTTGTTCGTGGTTTGCCGGCCGCTTTACTTCTACCATTTTCCGGGAAATACACAAGCGGAGGTTAGCTGGACCATGAATAACAGCAAAGCAATTTTTCAGAGTATCGCAATAGTATCAGTGCTGGCCGCTACGTCAGCCGATGTTATGGCCAAGGACAATCGTTTTCGATGCCGCGATGATGGCCCTGGTGGCCGGGAGGCGGAGTTGCGTTTCGAGCTGGATGACGGTAACCCGGAATTTCGGGCCAAGTGGGAAATCAATCTGAACCAGGGGCAAGTGGAGGGTGATGTGGTAAATGTAACGATTGACGGCGTATTTATAGGTGGGATTGTACTGTCGCAGAAGGGTAGCGAACTGGAGGGCGATATTGAATTTGAAGGGCGCAATTTTCCAACCGGTTTCCCAAGAATCAGATCGGGCACACCGGTGGAAATCGGCTCGCTGTTCTGTCGCTTTGAAAGAGACTGAAACGGCTTTTATGATCCAGGCATCTATACCCGTCTCCATTCGTTACGGGTATATTCACTCTTTACGAATTTGAGTTGCCAACACACCCGATGCTGCCTTACTATTCACACCCTGGCTGGCGGGTGTACATCCGGCAACCAAGCCCGTGCAGGTTGTATCATAACTCACGCACCCAGATATTGCGGAAACTCACCAGGTTGCCATGATCCTGTAATTGAAGGGGCGCGCATCCATGGGCTTCATAATCGGGTGCTCCAATCCATTCCGTTTTGCCTTGAATCTCGGTGTGATTCTGCACGACCACACCATTATGTAATACTGTGACATAACCGGGGGTTGCCAGCTTATCGCCAGCGAAGCGCGGGGCGGTAAACAGTATGTCGTAGTACTGCCACTGCTCCGGTGCACGCATCGCATTGACCAGCGGAATAGCCTGTTTATAGAGAGCGCCTGCCTGACCATTGCTGTAAGTGCGATTATGGTACGAATCAAGCACCTGTATTTCGTAGCGCTGTTGCAGGAATACACCGCTGTTGTTTTGCTGCTGGCCCTGCATTTCCTCTTTAGGCTTGGGCACTTTCCATTCCACATGCAGTTGCACATCACAAAAGCCGGCTTTGGTCTTGATGTCGCCGCTGCCGGGCTTTACTGTCAACACACCCTCTTTGACCGTCCAACCGGCCGCGCCACCTTTTACACTTTCCCACTGCTCCAGGTTATCACCGGCGAACAGCACTACGGCATCCGATGGCGGCGCATCCAATGGCGCCGCCACCACTTTGGGTTCAGGTTCCCAGATTTCGGTTTTTTTGGCCTGCTGCTCCAGATCATTTCGGGCGCTTACGGTCGGGCTCAGAGCTGCCAGCAGAGCTGCCACGGCGAAAAACCGCGCAATACGGGTCTGTTGATTCTCCATCATGCGACTCTCGTTCAGTTGTGTTGCTGACGCTCAAGTTGCCCAAGCTCTATCGCCTTTCTTATAAGGGTATTCGCCGTCATATTTACCCGGGACAGCCACATACCTCAGTACCTCTGTGGCACCTCGCTTTGAGGTAAAAAAACCAAACAGCGTCAACTGTTTGAATAGCGTAAAGTAATGCGGCAAAGGTGAGTTATCGCCCGGCATACCACCAGGGCGGGACAATTCCCACATTCTCACCTTGTGCCCCCGGTTGTAGCGGTAAGCTTCCCCGTTCAATTCCGACAATAAGGTGTGACGCTGCTCTTTGCCAAGCAACAAGAATGGTTTGCCAAAACGACGTTCGCTTTGTTTGTTGATCTGTACCCTACCCTGCCTGAACACTTTTTGCTCTTCCGGCAGGTAACAATCGGCAACCAGCACCGCCATTATTTGACCGACATTGGCATCCCTGGCCCCGGGTGTATCGGTGCGTGGAACGATGGTTTCGGCCACTTCGTTGAAAAACACCAGATCGTCCTCACTGAATCCCGTTGCCGCTGATTTGCCCGCACCCGGCGGCCGGCCCAATACATTGCCGACAAAAGCCACGCCTGTGGCGGCGCCAATCATCTTGAGCAGTTCGCGCCTTTCCATCACAGGTTACCTCGCTTGAGCTCCTCAACGGCAAATGCCGCCGCCCTTGCGGTCAGAGCCATATAAGTCAGGGATGGATTTACGCAGGATGACGACGTCATGCAGGCGCCATCCGTTACAAAAACGTTCGGGGCGTCCCACACCTGATTGTGTTGGTTCAGCACAGAGGTCTTGGGGTCCCGCCCCATGCGGGCCGTGCCCATTTCGTGGATGCCCATACCGGGGTAGTAGTTATTGTCATAGCCATGCACGTTTTTAAGGCCTGCGGCCTCAAACATTTCCATGGCATCCGCTTTCATCTCCTTGCGCATGGCCAATTCGTTCTGTCTGATTTCCACATCCATGGCCAATACCGGCAACGCCCACTTGTCTTTAACCTGATGATTCAGGTACACCCGGTTCTCATGGTTGGGCAGCATTTCCCCAAAGGCTGTCATACCAATGGTCCACTGGCCGGGTTCGC
Source organism: Exilibacterium sp. (assembly GCA_037384225.1). GTDB lineage: Bacteria > Pseudomonadota > Gammaproteobacteria > Pseudomonadales > Cellvibrionaceae > JARROD01. Next base: position 3,605 of record JARROD010000229.1, on the reverse strand, counting down.
TCATCGCGTCCTTCAGGCCCGCACCTATACCCAATTCGGCGATATTACGACGCCAACTCTGGCGACTTGCGGAGCCCTGGTAACCGAAACCACGCAAATAGTTACGCTTGTCATCCTGCCAGTTCCGATAACGCGGGATATAGAAGCCACTGGGGCGGCGCCCGAAGGTGTATTTGTCCTGGTAGCCTTCCACCTCGGCCGAAGCCCCTACCTGGAAGTGGTGATCCATAACATTGTGACCCAACTCGCCGCTGCTGCTTCCCAAACCGCCTTCCCACACATCGGTGGCGGAGTTCATCAACAACCAGGCGGTGTTCAGGGCCGAAGCGTTCAAAAATACAAGCCTGCTTTTGTATTCAACGACCTGATTCGTCTGGGCATCAATAATTTCAACCCCTGTCGCGCGTTTTTTACCCTTGTGATACAGCACACGGCTCACGATGGAGAAAGGGCGCAGGGTCAAATGGCCGGTTTTCATTGCCGCCGGCAGGGTGGACGACTGGGTACTGAAGTAAGCGCCAAAGGGGCAACCCAGCCAGCACTTGGCGCGATACTGGCAGCTCCCGCGGCCATGTTCCGGCTTGGCTTGGGTCATGTTGGCACTGCGCCCGTTGATCAGGTGGCGCCTGCCTTTGAAGGCTTTTTGCAAACGTGCGGCAACATCCTTTTCCACACAGTTGAGGGGGATGGGTGGCTGGAACTGGCCGTCAGGCAATACATCCAGGCCATCGCGGTTGCCACTGATACCCGCGAAACGCTCCACATGGTCATACCAGGGGGCCAGATCCCGATAGCGAATAGGCCAGTCGATGGCGATTCCCTCTTTGGCGTTGGCTAAAAAGTCCTCCTCGTTAAAGCGGTAGCTTTGACGGCCCCATAGCAGAGAACGACCGCCCACGTGATAGCCTCGATACCAGTCAAAGCGCTTGTCTTCTGTGTAGGGGGATTCTTTTTCATTCACCCACATACCGAAGGTGGATTCATTGAGTGGGTAATCGCGGCGCAGCACCGGATAGTCAATTTTCATTTGTCGGGTGGGCACATCGCGGTGCGGATAGTCCCAGGCTTCCTTGTGCGCGTTTTTGTAATCCTTGATATGCTCGATATTTCTGCCCCGCTCCAGCATTAACACCTTCAGGCCGCGTTCACAGAGTTCTTTGGCGGCCCAACCGCCGCTGATGCCCGAACCTACAACAATTGCATCATATTCGTGATTTACCATAGCCTTCCCCTCCCGCGGGGAGCCTGTTATTCACATACAACTGAAGCCCCATCAGACGTCACATATCGCAACAGCTTCGCGCAGCGAGGCAATTTTGCCGTTCAGGGTCGGAGGCGTTGGAATAAACTCTTGACCCAGATAACCCGTAAAACCCACATCCTTGATGGCCCGGGCGATAGCGCGATAATTGAGTTCCTGGCTTTCGTCAATTTCGTGTCTTCCGGGTACGCCCGCTGTTTGGTAGTGGCCGAAATAGACATGGTTATCCCGAATCGTGCGAATAATGTCGCCTTCGTTTATCTGCATGTGGTAAATGTCGTATAACAGTTTGAAATGTTGAGAACCCAGGGCCTTGCACAGAGCGATACCCCACGCAGAGTTGTCGGCCATATAATCAGGGTGGTCCACTTTGCTGTTGAAAAGCTCCATTTGCAACACCACGCGGCGTTTTTCGGCATGGGGCAGAATCTGTTTCAAGCCTTGTACGGCATTGCTCAGCCCAGCTTCCCGGCTGATACCCCGTTTATTGCCACTAAAGCAAACCAGGTTGGTGTAACCGGCCTCGGCAACCAGATCGATATGTTTGAGGTAGCGGGGAATCAACTGGGCGTGAAATTTTTTATCGGCCCAGCCATCGGTGAGATTCAGCTCGGCGCCATTGCACATGGAGGAATCTATGCCGTACTTTTTCAGCACGGGCCAATCCCCGGGCCCCACCAGATCAATGGCCGAGAAGCCCAGGGTTTTGACCACCTGGCAGAGTTCTTCGATCGACAGTTCACCGTAGGTCCAACGGCTGACGGAATGCCTGATATTGCCTTTCAGCGGCTCTGTTCCGGTGGCATTCCCTGTTGCCAGGGTCAACGGAGAAAGCGCGCCCAAGCTACCGGCGCCAACTCCCGCCAACGCCAGTTGCTTAAACAATTGCCGGCGAACGTTATTCATGGTTGTCGCCCCGTTCACTATTAAAGCAGCGCCGGAACAGCGCGGAGATCACAATCGCAAAGGCGGCGGAACAACACCGGCATAAGCAACACTTCACTTTGTGCATTGACTGCTCATCATTTCCGTTATATTGATCAAATCTTATTTCTTGCATTAATAGTTCACATAGAACAGAATCGGTGATTTATAGCATAAAATCGGCGCAAAAATTTTAACCAGTGAAACATACGGCGGGCTGACTCAAGACTCAGTTATTCTCAATGGCAATAATCACCCATAACCTACCCGAGCAATCCCTACAGTTCTTGCTGACGATGCCCCCCACTCAGTGGCTGCAGATATATGATTTGCTGACAGACGTGCTTGTCTGGATGAAAGATTCAGACAGCCGGATACAGTATGCGAATCGCGCCTTTCTGGAGCACACGGGGCTGGGAACCCTCGATCAGGCAATCGGCCTGACAGACAACGACTTTGCCCCCAGGCATATTGCCCGACAATTTATCACCGATGATCGAAGAGTCCTGCAGGGCAATCTGCTCAATCAGAGGCTGGAGATCAATGTGCTGCCCAATAACGAATTTCATTGGTTTACCACGAGCAAGCGGCCGCTGTTTGACCACCAGGGTAAATGCGTCGGAACCTGCGGCATTTCTCGCCATCTACACAAGACTTCCGTTATGCTCAGCCCGTTGGACAGCATTCAAAAGCCCATGGACCTGATCAAAGATAACTTTACGCAGCCCCTTCAAATTGCTGATCTGGCCAACCAATGTCATTTGTCGGTCAGCGCACTGGAAAGGCGCTTTCGCAAGGTGTTGGGGAAAACACCGAAACAGCTCATTACGCAGTTACGGTTGGACCAGGCCCGCAGGCTGTTAGTCGAAACAGATCGGCCAATTTATCTGGTTGCCGAGCAATGTGGGTTTGTGGATCCCAATTATTTCAGCCGCCAGTTTTTTCATGAGTTTGGCGAATCACCAAGGGAATTTCGAAAAAGCTTCGACTGACCCAGCGTAACCGCGAATACCGCGAGCCCCCCATGCTCTGTACCGAAACCTGTGTCCGCGCCAGAAGCCGAAAACCGGAAGTTATTTCGTGCACGGTCCTTAGTGTCTATGTCTGAAGCCAGTTTTCAACTTTCAGCTCTGGTACCCGGGAAAATTCCCCGATATTGGCGGTTATTACGGTAAGGTCATTGGCAAGAGCATGCGTAGCAATCAGTAGATCATTTGGCCCAAAGGATGGCAAACTAAAAACTAAAGGACATACACTATCTTTCTAAGCAAACTAAAGAAGCAAGAAACTAAAGGACAGGCACAAAACAGAACAGGAAAACTAAAGGACAGAAAACTACAGGACATACACAAAACTACAGCAAAACTAACGGACATACACTATCTTTCTATTAACGTTGAGAACAATCACCGTATGCAAA
>JARROD010000228.1:0-7526 GCA_037384225.1 Exilibacterium sp. | reverse complement strand
GCCGGCCAGCATCGGAAGGCTCACGAATCTGGAACGACTGTGGGTAGATAGCAACGATCTCGAAGCCTTGCCGGATTCGCTGGTGCAGCTCAGCAAGCTTCAGAAGATGAATATCTCGTTCAACCAGATCACTCGACTGCCCGATGGCATGGCCGGAATGTCGTCGTTGCAGAGCCTGGACATCAGCGCCAATCTGCTGCAGACGCTCCCTGACGACCTGGCCAGCTTGCCCTTGATCAAGCTAAAGGCCAACCAGGTCCAATTTGCCGAAGTCCCGCCGGTGATTTTTTCAATGGTTGCGCTGGAAGAGCTGACGCTCAACTTGAACGCGATAACGACGCTTCCGCCGGAGATTGCCCAGTTGCAGAACCTCTCCACACTGGACGTCTCGTTCTGCCGTCTGAGCTCGCTTCCGGAGGAGATTGCCCAGCTCCCCCACGACTGCGAAGTGGAGGTGTGCGGTAATTCGCTTTCCGAAGCCATACGCGGCAATTTCGCCCGGATATATGAAGCGGGCGGCCCACAAATCCAGTTTATGGTGGACGAAGGGCTCCCCGTGGAGCGCGCCAGCCAGCCCTTGGAAGCCAACGTGACAAAGTGGATGATGGATCTTTCGCCCGAGCAATTGCACGTGACAAAGTGGATGATGGATCTTTCGCCCGAGCAATTGCACAAATGGCAACAACTGGGAACGGAAAGCCGAGCCGACCATTTCAATACCTGGCTGGAATTCATGGACCAGACCGCGGACTTCGAGAACGAGCAGACCCGCCCTCATCTCACACAACGGATGCGGCATCTGCTGAGCGATCTGACCCGTATGTTGGAAACCCGGGGGGATACCCAACTGGCAGCCTATCTGGGCATCGCCGAAGAAGCCACATCCTCATGTCGGGACCGCATTGCGATCGGCCTGAACAACATGGAATTGCAACAGGTCAATTTCCGCGCGAGTAAAGGCGAGCTGAGCAGTAGCCAACTGCTGACCATAGGGCGCGAGATGTTCATTTGCGACGGGCCGGGCAGCAAATCCAGGCCTCGCTGAATACGCCGGGCCTGCTGCGTGACTTCCTGGCCGACTGGGAACCGATACGCGAATTCGTGAAACTGCGGCACACGAGCGACTGGCAAGCCATTGAGCATGCCTTCCAGCAACGCGAGGAACGGGCCTATGGCCAGGATGACGATACCGACTGGAGGGCACTCAAGGCGTTGGGGCCGGAACGGGAGCAGGCACTCCACGCGCTATGCGCGCAAAAGGTCGAAGCGTTGCTGGCAACCGACCTGCCCTCGTCGTCGAGGCCACCTGAAGAACCATCGACCAGCAAACGCCCGCGGCTCGATTGAGGGTTTTCGACCTGAAAGTGGTTTACCCCGATAAAGCCAACCGACGGCAATTCCGCCACGGACTGTCCCACTCCGATCTCACCAAAAGTTATCTGGGATTACTGAGTGTCGGGAAAATGAGTTTGAAGCAATTAACGCCATCGTGAACAATGATTTCTTCAAAACCGCTCTGAATATCGACACGGTTTCTTTTTACATCCCAACCTGTAAACTCTCGGTGCTATACCCAAATCTCAAACGCTTTGGGTATATTCCACTACTCGTTAAAGGTTTTTGTGATGATCCCTGCAAATGCTTCTGACTGGGCAAACTATATTGCACCCCTCTGGTTGCTTGTTGGCTGGATTGGCTACGCCCAGTTTGCCAAGAAACGTGCTAAAGAGAGTTCGCATAGTCTATCCTCCATTTTACATCATTATCGTATTGACTGGATGAAACGGGTGCTCGCCCGTGAGCAGAGAATTAGTGATGCGTCGTTGATGAGCAATCTTGAGAAAAACGTTAACTTTTTTGCCTCAACCAGCCTGTTGGTACTGGCCGGTTTGGTGACAGCCTTATCCGCTGCTGATCAGACATTTACCGCATTTGAAGCTTTGCCATTTGCGCATGTGGTGAGTGCAAACGCCTTTAAGTTTATGCTCTTGTTATTGTGCTTTATTTTTATTTATGCATTTTTTACATTTACCTGGTCACTCAGGCAATACAACTTCTGCTCTACATTATTGGGCGCAGCGCCGATGCCTGAGGATAAAGGCGTTAGCCCTCAACAACGGGAAGTCTATGCATTTTATACAGCAAAAATCATGGACCAGGCTGCGCACTCCTACAACTACGGCTTGCGATCCTACTATTTTGCGCTATCCGTTCTGGCCTGGTTCGTGAGCCCTTGGTTATTCATGGCCGCGGTTGTCACTGTAATTACCATTCTTTATAGACGGGAGTTCTGTTCCAAACCACTGGCTGCTCTACAACACATTCTAGGCTCAAGCTCGTCGACATCTCACGACAAACAAATCCCATGATCAGCAGCATACCGCCACTTGACAAACCTGGTAATCATTCACTCGGTGCTTCATACTTCCTATACCCCGTGTCACAATGGTAGTCTGGGCGCTAACACCAACAAAGCGTTTGAGATTTAGGTGCACACCCGCGGGTAGCGGGGTGTTTCGTTCCCGCCAGATCCTGCAAACGTTCGAGCGCATCCAGGCGGTTTTTTTCGAAGATGAATAAAATTGACCCTTCAAGAGAATGGCATACCCGTAATTGTGTGGCTGGTGGGTTTATCCTCGTTTCTGCCATACTTGAACACGACTTTGCCCAATAGTTTTTCCATGGATATGGTTACGCTGCTCGAATAGCTTAAGAGTAAAGGGATCTTAATACCCTCTTGCTTCTTTACTTTCTGAGTGACGCTGATAGATTTAAGCCGCAGGTTTTCAGGCCTCCTTAACAAATGAGCAATATCCTGCTGCGCCATTGTACCCTCCAGCAACGCTTTCTGGGCTCTGATTTTGACCTGATCTTTCAGTTCCAAAGTCACAGATGCCTTGGAGTTGATTTGTTTTTGCAGGGCCTCGATCAAGGATTTCAGCTCCCTATCTTCCCTCATCAGGCGCTCGATTTTCTGGCTGATGGTGAGACGGGATCGGGGTGAGAGTCGCGAAAGAATAGTATCCACCAAGCTATCATGATTCAATCGGGAAAGACTGGTGTAGGATACAGAGTAATTGGCTTCGCTCAACAAATAAGCATTCCTTTCTATCGCCCGATGTCTTATGGTGACATTGTGTAATTCATTTAATAGAAAGTACTGGTCATCAGTTTCCGGAATTTTGCTGGCGAAATGTTGATTGATAATACTTATTTTTTCTGCTGGATTACTCGACAGTTCAATGTCTCTCAGTATCTCTTGGCTTGTGTGGTCGATGAAATGCTCGCGAAATTGTTCGATAAGTGCGTTGATTTCATTACCATTTGGCGGCTTTGCCTCATTTAACCGCAATTCCGATTTTTTGGATGTGCGATTCTCAAAGGTCACACTCGCCGATAGCTGATGGGCTTTGTTCTCGTTGATAATGCTGCCCCCGCCAGCAGGTCTTGCCCCCATAAGATTGGTTGCCAGATAAACACCAGCGGAAGCTTTGTTCATGAAAGTGGGCCGATTATCGCTTGCCATTTTTTTCAATGCGTTCTTACCGCGGGTAGTACTACGCTCCCTTGGAACGGATACAAGATTAAGGTGTGAATTTATACCGGCACTGATACGAAAAACGGCTCCCGAATTCGGATTGCTGTCCGTGCTGTTCAGGTTCAGCCTGAATTCACTTGAAACTGTCAGATCCAGGTTAAAGGACCATTTAGAACCCTTCTTAACCTCATGCCCCATACCTTTTTTAAGCACATCAACGGGGTTAAGAGTGCCCTGGATCAAACCATCCACAAAATGGCCAAGCTCTGCCTCACTCAAGGTAAAGGACAAACCATTTTGCTTTATATGTTGAAGCCCGGGATTTATATCCGCTTTAAAAACACGAGCCACAGGTATCATTTTACCGCCACCATTGATCTTTTCCTCCAGGTTGTTGAAAAATCGAGGGAAAGCCTCGTAACCAACTTCCAAAGACGCGTTTACGCCGGTACCCAATTCCCGTTCAAAACTGACCTTTATATCGGTTCCCGCCCGGCTAAAACTCAGGTTGTAAATCCTGTCCATGCTGGCTTTCGCGGCTGGATAGACCGTAAAAATAGGTACCAGTGTATTTTCATATTTTAGATTTGTGCCTGCTCCATACTTTCGATTGAAAGAAAGGTTTTCATCTTTACCCAGAGTAAGGATAATTGCTTTTAATTTATGATTAAGTTCAGATTGACTGGTAGTATTCGTCACGGTGCGTGTGGTGACGTTGACGGCGTGATCCTCTTTCTTGAAGGCATTCATAAACGCTTTGATAGCGTCATAATCTGCTTCCAGTGCCTGATGATCAGTAAAGCCCATATCGGTATATTGTTTGACCGGGTTATCGTCATAACGTTTTTCTCGAAGCTCGATCAGTCTCTCTGACAGTGTTCGAATCTGTTCATGGGTGGGTGTTCCACCAGCGATTAACTCAACTACTTCAGCGAGTTGCTCCAGCTCTTGCAATGTCAGAGCATCCAAGACCAGGCGCGCTTTGGTTAATGCGGTCATATCGTTAGGGTCACGCTGACGGTTGAAAGGTACATCCGTTTTCTGGTAGCTCATATTCACACCCATGCGCACAAACTCCTGCAGCAACAATTCAGTTCGGCTCTCTGAAACAGGTAGATCCCGCCATACTTTCAGAAGCTTGCGGCTGAGATCATGCCCGGTGCGATTTGGGTTAAAGGGCTGGGCCAGCCTTTTCATGCGCGGGGAGGAATAGTGCTGGTTTAACTGCCCATTGGCATTTATAACGCCTTGGTGCAGCCCAAGCAAGATCAGCTGATGTTCAGCACTACGCTCAATATCATCAAGGAAATCTGAAAAGGCCTGTAATAAGTGCTCGCCCTGCTGGCCAAGGCTGACATTTTGCAGGCGGGATTTCAGGCTCTGAGGCCGGATACTTCCCGCGCTCTTGATCCGGGCGCTTTCCAATTGACTGAACAAAGCACTTTCCATCTCATAAAGGGGGCGTAAGCCTTCTCTCCCCTTCCAGTTATGCTGAATAGCATACCCGAGGTTCTTGAGCGGGCGAGGCGCATTCGCCCTGGGATTGAAGCAATGGGCGTGCAGGAGGTCCCGCATTCCGCTCTTGGGCTGGCTTTCCATGCCGGTGCGATTTAATACCTGGGCTTCTATGGAACCCGTTTTTATGTTTTTGGTGGCATTTTCGATCGTTTTGTACAGCTCCTGGGCTGGAGACTGAGCCGGTTCTCTTGCGTGTACTTCATCCGAAGTTGATGGCCCGGAATCCCGCCTCGGGCCGGATTGCCCGTTTAGGATTTCCTCTTCAGCCAGAGGAGAAAGTGCAGAGCCGTATAAAGACTCCCGCGCCGGGAAATTCAGCCTCGATCTGTCACGAGCCTGGCCTAACGCCTGCCGTTGTGCGGGGGCGAGTTCATCAATGTATCTCCTATCGTCCGCGTGGATTGTATCCGATGTTAACGCGGAATCCCGCCTCGGGCCGGATTGCCCGTTTAGGATTTCCTCTTCAGGCAGAGGAGAAAGTGCAGAGCCGTAAACAATCTCCCGCGCCGGGAAATTCAGCCTCGATCTGTCGCGAGCCTGACGTAACGCCTGCCATTGCGCGGGGTCGAGTTCATCAATGTATCTCCTATCGTCCGCGTGGATTGTATCCGATGTTAACGCGGAGCCCCGCCCCTGGTTGGATTGTTCGTTCAGAAATTCCTCCTCGGACAGATAAGAACGTGCGGAGCCGTAAATACTCTCCTCCACGGAAGGAGCTTGGTTTTGACGCCCCTCTCTGGATGATGAGGCTTGAATGTTTGATGCTTGAATATAGGAAACTGAACCAGGCTGAGTTCTGCTTATTTTCATGGGTACCTAACTATCTAATAACTTAAGCCAGGAGTTCCCGGCATCCCCGAGTACGCGGAAGAAACTTTTTGATTAAAAATATTTTAGCAATTTATTGTTACAATCACATGAATATGTGGTTTCAGTTTTGTGAATTTTTTATTGCGTGCACTCATCAACTAGTACACCGGAAACGAATTTTGATAGACGCTCTTGGAAACTTTTAAAAAAACATGGTTATGTCAAGCGCAAAGCGCAGAAAGTTAATTTAAAGAACGGGACAGGCAGTTTAAAAAATTGCTCGGTTAAAATCAAAGTATGACCGAAGCGGCAACCCTGTTGTTAGCGCAGATACGAAAAAGAAGGAGAAATTGGGCAATCTCTATCGAGATGGGAAAGTTTACTGCCTTAACGCCGAAGAGGTCTACGATCATGATTACGGTCACTTGTCTGAGGGAACCGTCATCCCTCACGGTATTTACGATCTCAAATACAATGACGCCATGGTAAATATCGGCACCAGTTCAGACACCAGTGAATTTGCTTGTGAATCAATAAAACTTTGGTGGAATGAAATAGGGCGCAAGCGGTATAAAAAAGCCACTTCAATATTAATACTTGTTGATTGTGGTGGAAGCAACTCCTATCGCCATCATATATTCAAGGATGAACTTCAGCGATTGGCCAATGAAATAAAAATAGAAATTAGGGTTGCTCACTATCCACCCTACACGTCGAAATGGAATCCAATAGAGCACAAACTTTTTCCGCATGTAACGCGGGCAATGGAAGGAGTCATTTTGAAAAGCTATGAGCAGGTTCAAGAAGTTATTGAAAGTACACACACGGAGAAAGGATTAAAGGTGACCACAAATCTATTGGATAAAATCTATGAAAAAGGAAAGCAAGCCTGTGAAACGCTATACGAGAAAGGGACCATTATTTTTGATACGGTTTTGGGAGCGCTAAATTACAAAATTAAGCCTGAAGCTGCATTGACTTAAAACCGGAAGTTATTTCGTGCACGTTCCTAAGATAAAACCCCAACTCTTCAATCGATACCGGTCCGGTAACCGGGGAATTTACTCCGGTTAACGCCGTTTCATTGAAAATCTCCAACATATCAGCCAAATCGTTCTCGATGTATTCCCGCAAGCCCTTTGGTAAATAATCGATATCTCTCAGTTTGCGCTTAATATTCATAGCAACTCCAGAAAGATATCTCTCAGTTTGCGCTTAATATTCATAGCAACTCCAGAAAATCATCAAACCGTCTAGAAAGTTTTTTCGACTACGTTCGCGTTCAATCTATAAAGAAGTCATTTCAACTTCTTTTTCAGTAATTTTTCAAAAACGTTTTAAAAAAACCGACTGTTATTAAAACACCAGAAATTAGAATGAGACACTGTTTTTCAATATTTTCCTGGCTCGAAACAATCGCGAGCGTACAGTACCGATGGGTATATCCAGATGGTCGGCTGCAGCTTGATAACTGCAATCCAGATCCACCACCAGATCGACAATATCTTTTGCGTATCCAGACAACGCATCTATCGCACTTGAAATATTTTCCAGCTTACCCTGTCTCTCAACGATACAATTGGGATCGTTGCTTGAATCACAGTAACTGTGATTCACTTCACTCAACTCCTCCATTCTGGGCAAATTGTATTGGCGCTTG
>JARROD010000227.1:0-6653 GCA_037384225.1 Exilibacterium sp. | reverse complement strand
CATCCAAATCAGCGGCAATCGCGGCCACCGCCTCTCGATCCGCGTTGACGGCACGACGGTCGGCCGCGGTCGCCGTGCGATCCGCCGCCGTTTGCGTTCTTGCGGCGGCGGCTGCATCGCGATCGGCCGCGGTATGTTGTGCATCATCCTGCACCTGTGCCGACAAACTCTCCACAGCGGTTTTAATCGCCGTAACCTTCTCTGTATCGGCGGCGGTTGCCAGCCGGTCGCTGTTCGTTTGAGCGGCGGCCGCCTCGACAAGGGTTTTATCACTCGCCACCTGTTCGGCTTGCCGCGCGACAGCGGTCGCTTTCTCATCGACCAATACCGTGTCCGCCTCGACCGCAACCCGATCCGCCGCCGTTGCAGCGCGATCGGCTGCGGTATTCGCCTCAGCCCCAGCGATAGCCGCTCGATCCGCCGCGGTCTGGTCGGCGTTGGCGGCCGTTTGCTGCGCATGAGTTTCCACCGCCGCGGCTTTTTCCACCACCAGGTTTCTATCGGCTGCGGTCGCCGCCCTATCCTGGGCGGTCGCCATGCGGTCGGAGTCGGTTTGCGCAGCGTTCGCCGCGACCTCGGCCGCCCGGTGTGCGACGGTTTCCCGATCCGCCGCCGTCGCCGCGGCACCGGTTTCGGCCCGATCGGCGGCGGCAACCGCTGTCGCCTTTGCCGCATTGGCTTCGTTCACCAGCACCGTCAAGGCATCGGTCAGCGCGTCCCCCACGGCCGCATCATTGGGTACGAGCAGCTCGTTTAAGCTGACCGCGTCGCCGGCCTCGACACGGATCAATCCCAGGGGTACCGTGGTGCCATCCACCGTCATCAACACCCGATAACGGCCGGTTTCCACCGTCACGGCATAATGCCCCTCGGCATCGGTGGTAAACGCCGCGGAGGATTCCCGTAAAATCGACGCCAATTCGGTGCGCAGCGCAATTAGCTCGAACCCGGCATGCGCCAGCGGCGCCCCGGTGGGTAACAACACGAGCCCGGTGATCGTTCTACTCATCGTTGACTCCATAGGGTGTGACTGTCGTCGGTTTCCAGCACACAACGAATGCGGTAATGGGTGAGGTTGAGGTATTCCTGGGTCGGAAAACGCGTAAAACGCACCCGGTGATAGGCCACACCGCCCGCGGTGTCGAGCGGCATCGAAAACCAGTCGGCCCCGGCGTTGGCGGTGGTCTCGAAAAAGCGCCAGAAGGTGGCCGCTTGAAGGTGCGATACCAGCAAGCTGACCGAGACCTGGCGCGTGATCGATGAACTCACGCGTGTCACGCGATCCGGCCCGCTCTCCATCGGGGTGCGGATTACGGGCAACTCGCCACTGACACGGTATTCGGCGATCAACGGACGCGGCAGGGATTGTGGCCACATCAAATCACTCCTCGGCGGCGCAGCCCGGAGGTTTGCTGGAACACGGACGCAAGACCGGTGCCGCGTTGAATATCCTCACTGATCGCGGCTTTGGCGCGACCGATGACAATATCGAGCCGTTCACCTTGCCGATCCACCGCAACCGCCTCCCCGCTGTAGTTGTGCACATTGACGGTGATGGCGTTGCCGGCGCGCATAAAATGTTCCAGATCGCGGTTTTGTCCGGGTGCCAGGACGCGTTCGCCCTTGTCCAGCACATACGTGGTATTGGCCTTGGGTACGAAGCTCAGACCGCCGTGGGCGATGCCCGCGATATCGGCCACCGTTGCCGCCGTCTCGGCGGCAACCAAGGCCACCCCCGGCAGGTTGGCGGGGAAAGGCGCGCTGGCCCAGGCCTTTTGGATTGCCACCTTGGCATCAATGCCCGCCTCCTTTAACGCCTGCCTTTTGCGGACGTCGAACAGGGTTTTGGCCACACCGATGGCCATCGTCGCGTAGCGGTTTTCACCAGCGGACCGTGTGCGATTGTAACGATCGGCCAAGTCGATCAAGGTTTGGTATTTTTTGTTCTGCGCAGCCAGTTCCTTATCCAGGGCTTTTTGCCGCATGTCTTCCAGTTTGGCCAAGTGCGTTTGTTCGAGGTTTTCTCGCGCACCTTTAAACTGTTGCTCGATCTCCGCGGTTAATAATCCCCGGTTGCGAAACCGCTCGCGTTCCTCCGCCAGTTTCTGTTTTTCCCGCTCATAGCGGACCTGCTCCAATGCTTCATTTTTCTGCTCGGCCGCCAAGGCTTGTTCGTGAAGGCGGGCGAATCGCTCGCGCTGCAGCACGACGAGTCGATCGTTTTTGATTTTTTCCTGAGCCAGAAATTGGTCCAGGTCCTCGGCGGTGTGATGAAACCCCGCGATGATTTGCTCCACTCGCCCCTGATTGGCCGTCAACTGCGACTGGCGCAAGACCGATGCCTTTTCGTTGCGCACCGCGATCTGCCGGGCTTTTTCCTTCTCCTGGATCAACGCGATTTCGCGGCCGCGCTGGGCGATCAACCCCTCGAGGGCTTGCTTTTCCTCGCGCATACGCGCATCAATCACCGACCGCGCGTTGATCTTGGCCAGTTTTTCCTGATAGCGCACGCGCTGCGCGTGGAGCCGATTCAGTTCACGACGCGCATCGAGTTGTTCACCGCCGCCCAGCCGCTTGGCTAGGTTGTCGATGCGCAGCGACAATTGATCCAGAAAGGATTTCGATTTCACGGAGGTGCCGGAAAAGCGGTCTACCGCTTCCTTCAGCTCATCCCACTTTTGCGACAGCGTGTCGATGGCGCCCGACAACCCGCCCGCCTCGGCCTGGCCCGCGCCGCCGACCTGTTCGCGCACCGCTTGAAGAATCTGGATTTGTGCCGTGCCCAAGTCCCCCGTGCGTTGAAACGCCTCGGCGATCTGGCGTTGTTGGGTCTTGGTCAACGAGCCCTGCCGGTTCAGCAGCGTTAAGCCAGTGACAGGATCTTGCAGGGCTTTACCCAAACCAATGGCGTTGCTTTCCAGCGTACCAAAACCGGAAGCCGCCAAGTCCTGCGAAAGCTTGATCGTCTCGGTAAACACATCGCCGGTGACCGCCTTAAAAGTCAACAACCGGTGTTGCGCACCACGGACCCCATCGACGCTGGCAAGCGTGGCTAACGCGATGGCCCGGGCCTGCCGATCCAGTTCTGTCGCCGTGAAACCGGCCGCATTGCCCGTCGCCTTCAAAATCGCCTGGGTTTTGAGTTGCAGTTGCTCAACCTTCGCTCCTTCGAAGGCCGCCGCCCCCAACATCGCCACAACCCCCGCAACGGACGCCCCCAACACCGCGAAGGCGGCACCCGACTCGCTGATCAACGCGGTCAGCGCGCTGAACCGGCCCGAGATACCGCCCAGGGGACCGTCGATTGCGGCGATGCCGCGTCCCGCCCCGCGAAAAGACTGTTCGATGGCGCGCGCCGAATCGTTCGCCGCTTGCCGGGTGTTTCTGGCAAAGGCCTTATTGCGACGGTCGGCCCTATTGAGCTGCTTGATATAGTGGTCAACATCGGCGTCGAAATAGGTGACCACTTTGGCCGCATAACGACTCACGCGAGTATCTCCATCGTGCGGGCGATTTCGTCCTCCACACGCGAGTGCGACTCCTCCTCCCCGGCGCTGTCCATAAAGGCGCGTGGGGCGAGGGGCTCAGTGTGTAATCCGGAATGATTGGCAACCGTCGCGGCGACGAGGGCGGCATGGTAGTTGTCGGCGTTATAACCCCAGGGTTCGAGTTTGTAAAACGCAACCCAGAGCGCGAATTCTTGCGGGGACATTTTCCGAAACAATTCACCCAAAGGGCAACCGAACAGTGCCGACAGTCGCATTGCCATTCTTAACACCGGATTGCGTTCTATTTTTTTGTGGCTTTATCGATATCGTAATGAAAGCCCAGCTGCAAGATCGCATCGATTTGCCGCTGCGACAGCGTGGCCAGCAGTTTATCGATTTCACCCTCGGCGGGCTCGCGCACGGGGCCGGCCAACAAGCGCCACAACCATTTTTTCACAAACGCGTTGTGCGTGCGCGGCTCTGCGCTCCCCTGACTGTCCGCCACGGCATCTTCGAAATACAGCACCCGCTCGGCGGCGGTCAATTCAAACACCGTCACCTTGCCCAAACCTTCGATGGGAAAAGCCCGTTTGCAGGTGGTCGGCGTCGAGATTGCGAGAAGTTCGTCGAGATCCATCACGGCATGGTCTCCAGGGTAATATGGCCTTTACGTTGGGCATAGACGGTGACGGTGAGCGCCGCATCCCGCGCCGGCTCATTGATGTTGAAGCCATTGAGCGCAAAATCGGCTTTGATGACACGCCCGTTCGGGTATTCGACTTTGATCGCCACATTATCCCGCGCCTGGGCCATTGCGATAAATCGTTCCTGCACCGCATCACCGGGCATGTCGTTGAAGGTGATTTCTTTTTCCTCCGGTTCCTGATCCCCGGCGATATAGTCTTTCTCCTCAGCGCCGATGGGCGACACCTCCACAAAGCTGCCCTTGGCGCCCAGAGTACCGATGGACACCGCATTGGCGAGATAGAGGTAGTCGCCCGCGTTGTCGGGGTCTTCGAAATATAGCTTGGTGCCCTTACCCAGCACCACTTTGTTTAACACAGCCATGAAGATTCCTTATCGATCGTATTGCACGGAATAGCGTAAAACCAACACGGTGAAGGGATCCGTATCCTCGGGGTAATCGAAGCCTCGTAGCGTCAGCCCCCGCACCAAACCAGATAAACTCGGGTCACTGTCGATCGCGGTTTCGATCGTGTGCCCCACCGCGTCGAGCGCGCTGTCACTGACGCGTTGGCGGTGATAGATCGCGATTTCCAACTGGGCGTCATAGACTTCCGTCAGGCCCTCGGCTTCCAACTCGCCCGAGGGCAGGTACACAGCGACAAACGCGTTTTTGCCTTCCGCGTTGATGTGGCGGCTGTCTTCGACAGGGCCCGGGTAATGGGCTTCGATCAACGCCTTAACCGCTTGGCGAATCGCGGGACGTCTAGCGGACATGTTTATCAATCCTGTAGCGCAGTTCATGCCGCAGCAACCGCGGGTGAACATGGCGCATCACGCGCCGGATCACCACCGGGGTGACGGCCTTGACTGGTTTATCGATGGCGATTTTTTGAATCGCGATCGGGTAGCGGGCCGTGGACTGGCGTTGAAAGACATGGGGTTTACCGCGTCCTTTGCTTTTTTGAGGCCGGCGAATAAAGGCGTTGTGGTAAACGCGCCCGGCGGCCCGAATGCGCCGCTTGCGGCCGGTCGTCGGCGTCTGATCCCGCAACAAGGAAATCACGGGAATGTCTTCCACATAGATTGACAACCGCCCTCGCAAGGTTCGCGCGGTGGCGCGGCGAATGAAAACCCGCTTGCGGATGTGTTTCGCCGGTATTTTTTCGCGTTTGCTCACGCCTCGAACCAAGCGAGTACGAATCCTAGCCAGGCTTTTGTTCATGGCGCTGGCGTAAGCCGCCGGCACAGCCTTGTGGTGAAGGCTTTTTAAATAGCGATTGAGTCGATCGATCTGGCTGTCGAGTGTTTGCATGGTTGACTCCAACACGAACCAGTAACCACGGAGGGAAAGTACTATCGGGAATAATGTGTCAGTGCCGGATTCAGCGTTTTATTTCGCTGAAAACCCAGCACAAGATCATGGCCCAATAAATTGATTTTTGTGGCTGTGAAAATATTTGCTTTTAGGCGATGAGCACGAGGCTAATTAGCGCGATTCCGTAGCAGCAGAGAGTCGCTATACCTAAGCTAATTCGTGTGGCAGATCAAAACACCGCCACTCTATATGCAAAACCCGTCGTTGTAGGGCTACCTTCGCTTTACTCGACGCATGAAGGATCATTGGATGCATCACCAGTGTCGACCCTGATATTGCCGTACAATACACTGGAGACGCATTGGCGACACATTGCTGAATCGCTTCCGGCGACAACGCACCGTACCGGTGACTGCGAGGAATTACCTTTAAACACCCATTATCTTTGTCAGCATCGTCGATATGGATACGGAAAGTCACCCGCCGATTCAATAGGTGCTCGGGTGGCTGTACATGGTGGCAACCATCTTTGATACTCCAAGGTCCCCACCCTGCCACATCATGGCGCTTCGCCACGGCAATCGTTTTATCCTGATGCCATCGCTTCGCCACGGCAATCGTTTTATCCTGATGCCATGTGACTAACCAGTTGTTGTCTTGTGATTTATTGAACAAAATCGCTCTAACGACATCGATTTTATCGTCAACATATCGCTGCGCTACTTGCTGTAGTTGACGAGAACCTATCAAAGCCCGAACCGTCGTGAATTTTTTCTCCGCATTTCTAACCCCACCGCCTTGAAAGCGAAAGGACAAGTGGCGCAGCTCATCTTTAATGGCTGAAATTTCCGCCGATAAATCGATATCATCGGCCCAGACAAAGCCATATTCCTGGTACGAGTCGTCCACTGCAGTAATCTCTGATCGTAATTTGAGGTTTTACTCAGCTAAAAGGCTTCATATATAAATTGTTTCTCAGAGTGGTTGAATATTCCCGACATTCACTCAGTTATTTATCCAGTTTTTGAATTTGAGCCCTGGGTAGCGCTGGAAATCTTTGGTGTTATTCGTTATCAGGATAACATCCAGGGCGCAGGCATAACGGAGGTCGCGTATTATCCGTTTGTTAAATGATTTTAGATCTATCTGTATTTTCTTTCTAA
>JARROD010000226.1:0-6308 GCA_037384225.1 Exilibacterium sp. | reverse complement strand
GAGTTGTGCGTCGACATAGCAGGCCAATAGATCGTTCGGAACCGTACTCAAGTCAGATTCGATGTTGACATGCCCCTCCCCCAAAACCAACTGGTAATCAAAGTCAGAAAAACCCAAATTCTGGATGCACTGTAAAGTGCTATACCGGAATTCCGCTAAATCTTTACAAGCTTTTAAGCGTGACTCGATACGAGTTTTAAAAACCAGCAAACCGGATTTCTCCATTTTTCGATGCTCTACTGTGCCAAAATTTTGTCGAATATTAATATCATTACTGCCTAACACCAATGTTGCTGAATGATTAAACTTTTGGCCTATTCTTACAACATCTATTACCTAACTTTAATTTCCAATTGAAACAAACAACATTTTAGTGCCATATCCTAACCTGTGGCGCCCAGGATGAACCTGCCTGGAGAAAATTAGCACAACAAAAAATACGAAACCCCCGGCCTTTCCGGGGCGAGAAAAAGCGTGAAAAGTATTGTACCTATTATGCTCAACAACACTCATACATAGCAACAAGTTGCCAGCGCTCTACACTCTCTGACACAAAGAAAACTTCGGTATCTTGTCAAATTTATTGCCCTATAAAATATATTAGAACAATAGGGTTTTAAATCTTTAATAGCATAATTGTCACTTAGTGCGCTCATATTGGCATTAAAATCCAACAGGGCTGTAGCTAACATAGGGAAGAGAGATGGTAGGGAGGTCGTAACTTCTCAATAACCCGGGGCAGGCACAGTGTCAGGCCAACTACCTCCGGATGGCCGCCGGATCGAAGGCACAAATACCCAGGGTTATTGAGAAGTTACGGGAGGTCTCCCCAAGTGGATTTTTATCTGTGCGGGAACAAAAGCTGCATTTTAGTCATCACTTTCAAAAAGATGAACGTAATGCCAATCGTCGGCCGTTAAGGTCCCAAATTTTGTCCTTAAGAAGTTCTTGACTCTGATCAATGCGCAGGAACTCCGCTCCTGATAAGATTCCAGGGAAAATAAGAAATTTTCGTACTTACCCTTGAGTTTCGATACTAACAATAAAGCGAGTGCAATCTAATTGTCGTGTATGACATCTACTATGACTCCTCTGATCAACGAGGATCAGTGCATCTAATATTATGAGGAAACAGTTATGAGTCGAGTCGCATTAGTTACCGGTGGTACCCGGGGTATTGGCGAAGCCATTAGTACCCGATTGAAAGAAGAAGGTTTCAATGTCGCCGTGAGCTATGCCCACAATGAGAAAGCTGCCAAGGCATTCGAGGAGAAAACCGGCATTTCCACCTATCAGTTTGACGCTGGAAGTTTCGAAGATACCCGCGCGGCTATTGCCAGGATCGAAGCCGACGCGGGCCCCGTCGATGTCCTGGTCAACAACGCCGGCATTACCCGTGACGCTCCCTTGCGTAAAATGACTGTTGAGCAATGGCAGGAGGTCATTCAGACGGACCTCAATGCCTGTTTCAACACCTGCCGGAATGTGATCGAGAGAATGCGGGAACGGGGTTTTGGCCGCATCGTCAACATTAGTTCCATTAACGGTCAGGCAGGACAGTTCGGACAGTCTAACTATTCCGCCGCCAAAGCGGGGTTGCTCGGATTCACCAAGGCACTGGCCCAGGAAGGCGCCTCCAAAGGCATCACCGTTAACGCCATAGCACCGGGATACATCAATACAGAGATGGTTCAGGCTGTGCCCGAAGAAGTACTGGCGTCGATAATCAAGCGCATACCGGTGGGACGTCTGGGACGGCCAGACGAAATAGCCCGCGCGGTTTTATTTCTGGTCGCGGATGAAGCAGAGTTTATTACCGGTTCTACATTATCCGTTAACGGTGGCCAGTATATGACCTGATGTGCTCACCAGCCAGCATTTCATTGATCGAGTATTTCATTGACCGGGCCTTTCATTGACCGAGCCTTTCATTGACATAGCTGGCTATCATCAGCTCCTCATTAGTCGGTATCACCCAGACCGCGACAGCACTGTCCTTCGCGTCAATGCGGGAGCTGGAGCGGTCGTTGGCGGCCGGGTCCAGGCGTAGGCCCAACCAGCCCGCCAGTTCACAGACCCGGGCGCGGATAACGGGGCTGTGCTCGCCGATACCACCACTAAACACCAGTGCGTCCACCCCTCCCAGCGCTGCGGCCAGGGATCCCAACTCGCGGTTGATTCTGTAGACAAACATATCAATGGCGTCCTTTGCCCGCGGGTCGCCGCTGGCGAGCAGAGTACGCATATCGTTGCTGATCCCGGACACACCGAGCAATCCGCTGCGGCGATAAAGCAGGTCGCTGATCGCGGTTGGCTTCATGCCACGGGACTGCTGTAAATACAATATGACACCGGGGTCCAGCGAGCCACAGCGGGTACCCATCGGCAGTCCTTCCAGCGCTGTAAACCCCATGCTGGTGGCCTGGCTTTCACTGCCTCTCAGCGCGCACATGCTGGCGCCGTTGCCGAGATGGGCTATGATCACCCGCGCGTTGCCGGCGGCCGGGCTCAGTGTGCGCAGTCGACGGGAGAGATAATCGTAGGACAGTCCGTGAAAACCGTAGCGCTGAATTCCAGCGTCAGTGAGCTCCCGGGGCAGGGCATAGCGGCGCGCTACGGGTGCCTGACAAGCGTGAAATGCTGTGTCGAAACAGGCAATTTGTAGAAATTCCGGGTAGCGTTCGGCGAGGATTCGAATCGCCGCCAAATTGTGGGGCTGGTGCAGCGGCGCCAGGGGAATCAACGCTTCAAGTCGTTTTAATACCGAGCTGTCAATGCGCACCGGAGCGCTGAAATCCTTACCGCCGTGTACTACCCTATGGCCGGTGGCTTCGAGGTTGTCCATATAATCCTGATCTTGCAACCAGGCAAGCAAGTAGTCCAGCGCTTTGGTGTGGGTCAGGTTGTCGGTGCCGGCACCGTAATCACCGGTATCGAGAGGGTTGCCCTCAGCATCAGCAGCGGCAAAATGTCGCTCGCCGCCGCCGATACCTTCATATTCGCCGTGGCAAAGCACCTGCAATTCAGGGCCTTCGGTCGGCCTGCGGGCATAAATGGAAAACTTGATACTGGAAGAGCCACAGTTCAATACCAGAATGCTCATGCCAATTGCTTATGTTGTCGGCGCACTACAATTTTAGCGATAGCGCAGGAAGCCATGCGGGTGGTGGTGTCATCGGAGCGGCTGGTCAGGACAATAGGAACCCGGGCGCCGAGCAGTATGCCGGCGCTTTCGGCACCGCCGAGATATTCCAATTGTTTCGCCAGAATATTGCCGGCTTCGAGGTCTGGCGTTACCAGAATATCCGCCTGGCCGGCGACCGGAGAGACAATGTTCTTGATTTTGGCGGCTTCGGGAGATACCGCATTGTCAAATGCCAGGGGGCCGTCAACCAATCCACCCTGAATCTGGCCCCGGTCCGCCATTTTGCATAGGGCCGCAGCGTCCAGAGTGGAGGGGATTTTCGCACTGACGGTTTCCACCGCAGAGAGAATCGCCACGCGCGGGGTTTGGATACCCAGTGCGAGGGCCAGGTCAATGGCGTTTTGGACGATATCGCGTTTTTGTTCCAGCGTTGGTTGGATATTGAGCGCGGCATCGGTGATAAACAGCGGTCTGGCGTAGGTGGGCACATCAAACACAAAGACGTGGCTCATTCGTCTCTCTGTGCGCAAACCACTGCGGACCGAGATCACCGGGAGTAGAAATTCATCCGTATGCAGGCTGCCTTTCATCAGCGTTTCCGCTTCCCCGGTGCTAACCATTTCCACGGCTTTGAACGCCGCGGCGTGGCTGTGCGGGGTGTTGATGACGGGGAAAGCGCTTATATCAACTTGAATTTCTTCCGCAACCGCGCGAATTTTATTCTCGGGTCCCACTAGAAAAGGTTCGATCAGCCCGGCCTTGCTGGCGGCAATCGCGCCGAGCAGGGATTCGCTGTCCACCGGGTGTACCACGGCCATTTTCACCGCCGCCCCTTCCGTTGCCTCTTTCAACAACCGGTGCAGATGCACGCGCTCCTGTAGTTGCACGCCGGGCAGAATCCAGCGCGGGCGACGAATTTTTTCGGTGGGGGCGAGTACGTCCGCCTGGCCGCTGATCACCACCTTGCCGGTCTGATTGCTACATTCGCAATCGAGCAGCAGGCGATGCTTTTTAGCGTCTTTTTCCACCACTGTAACCTTGGCTGTGATCATATCGCCCAATGCCACCGGACGATGAAAATGCAGTGTCTGGCCAATATAAATGGTGCCGGGGCCCGGCAACTGAGTGCCGAGCAGGGTGGAGATCTGTGACCCGCCCCACAGACCGTGGGCGATCACCTCATGGAACTGGCTGCTGCGGGCGTAGTCCTCGTCCACATGGGCGGGGTTTATGTCGCCCGACATGGCGGCGAACAGTTTGATATCCTGCATCGTCAGGCGCCGTTGCAGGCAGGCGCTGTCACCCACGGCGATTTCATCAAAGGTGCGGTTTTCAATGGTGCTGCTCGCCTGCGCGGTGTCCTTAGTCATCACAATTATCTTAACCTCTCATGTCTGTAGTACATAGGTACCCGGCGCGTCCTGGAGCGGGGGGTAACCCGCTTCGGGCGCGCCCATAGCCGGTGGTGGTACCGGTTTGCCGGACATGGACGCAAGCCAGTCGACCCAGGCGGGCCACCAGGATCCGCTCTGCAAGGGGGTGCTCGCCTGCCAGGTATCCGGGTCCATGTAGCAGTCGCCGGCGCGGTCGATACGTATCCGATAGCGGCGGTGGTTGTGGTTGTTGGAGGGCGGGTTGACGATGCCGACGTTGTGGCCCCCACTGGTTAGCACAAAGGTAACATCGATGGCCGGATGGTGGGTTATCTTGTACACCGAGCGCCAGGGAGCCACATGGTCCTTGCTGGTGCCGACGGCAAAAACGGGCAACCGCAAATCAGCGAGGTTGACCGGACGCTCGTCGGCGATATAGCGGCCGGCGGCGAGATCGTTATTGAGAAACATCCCGCGCAAGTACTCCGAATGCATTCGGTAGGGCATGCGGGTCAAGTCGGCGTTCCAGGCCATAAGGTCGTTCATCGACTGGCGTTCGCCGAGAAAGTAGTCGCGCACAATGCGTGACCAGATCAGATCGTTGGAACGCAGTATCTGAAACGTGCCCGCCATCTGCTTGCCGTCGAGATAGCCTTGATCCCACATCATGCTCTCGATATAGGCCACTTCACTGTCGCTGATAAAAAGCATCAGCTCGCCGGCCTCGGTAAAATCCACCTGCGTTGCGAAGGTGGTGAGTGTCGCAAGGCGTGTGTCCTGATCCCGGGCCATGGCCGCCGCGGCGATAGACAGCAGTGTGCCGCCAAGGCAGTAACCCACGGCGTGTATTTTTTCCTCCGGCGCTGCTTTATTTTTAGACATTATGCTGGACACTACATCCATAGCGGCCATTACCCCCTTGCGCCGGTAGTCTTCCAGGCTCAAATCACGATCGGCGGAGGTCGGGTTGTGCCAGGAGATCATAAATACGGTGTACCCCTGGTCGACGAGATATTTCACCAGTGAGTTTTCAGGTGACAGATCGAGGATGTAATACTTCATAATCCAGGCCGGCACAATGAGAACAGGCTCCGGCTTAACTTCTGTGGTAGTGGGCGTGTATTGGATCAACTCGATCAGATGATTGCGATAGACCACTTTGCCGGGGGTTACCGCCACTTTTTTACCGACCGGAAACCGGTCGGCGCCGATGGGTTTTTTGCCCGATACCGCCCGCTCCCAGTCCTCAGTGAAATTTTGTACCCCGCGTACCAGATTGGCGCCGCCCTGGGCGAGTGTGGTTGACAGAATATCCGGGTTACTCCAGGGAAAATTGGACGGTGAGAAGCGGTCGAGCAACTGCCTGACAAGAAAGGACATCACCCGCTCGTGCTGAGGGCTGAATCCGTCGATTTGGGTGGTGGCGTTGTGCCACCATTGCTGCTGCAGCAGAAAAGCCTGGTAGATAAGATTGTAGGGCCATTGCTGCCAGGCCTCAGAGGCAAAGCGATTGTCCTGCTCAAGCGGCTTGATGCAGGGGTCCACCGCCGGGGTCCTACTCAGCTGAAAGGTATGGTTGAGCAATCGGGTGCTTTTACGGATGGCTTTTTCCACCAACGCCACCTGTTTGCCGGGGGACATCAACATGTTGGCCAGCCAGTCGTAGTAAACACCCATAATGCCGCCGGGACTGAGGCCAAACGTCAGGCGCGCTAGGTTGGCTCTAAAGGCGTGGACGAGGGCATGGGTGCCAAAGGAGCGATAAGAGAGGTCTTCTTCACTGGCGGCTC
>JARROD010000225.1:0-9956 GCA_037384225.1 Exilibacterium sp. | reverse complement strand
GAGGATACTGATATGGACAACGAAGCTTCCAACTTATTCTTTGATTACGCAATATTAATTACATCCCTGGTGTATATAACAGCTATTGTGGGCTTATCATACCAACTGGACAACAAGTCAGAGTGGGTTTCGAAAGTAATTAATAAGCTTCTGCTAAGTATAGGCGCAATCAGTAAACAGGATGAATACCTTAGCTCTAATGGGTAATTAAACTCCGGTATTGCCTGCATATATTCGGCACGAAGGGAAACCATTCCGTTAATTTCATAACAAAAACAACTCGACAACAATGTCAACTGAAAAAGGATTTATTAAGAGTTCAGCATTTTCCATAGGCTGCTCTTTGGCAGCTTCCATTATTTTTTCTTTATTCAACTCTGTTAGCAGTAACACTCAGTTTATTGATGCAATTCAACTTCATCTACAGAATAATTATTTAATATACATATTGATGAACAACACGGTAGTGGTTCTGGGAGGCATAGCATCTAGTTTAATTCCAAAATTCAGGCAAATGGACAACCTATCTGCCATGGTGCGGAGCAGATTCTCTTCTGGGGGACTCATTGAAGACAATAAAACAAAGAATAAATATTTTTCTACTTGACCCAAGCATAGGTTGCAAAGCCACAGAGATACGAGCCGTATCCATTGGAAAATCCAGGAACGAGTTAAGAAACAACATTGTAAAAAGCATTAGCTATATAAAAAATATAAAAAAGACTTACCCCTGGCTTCAGGTTAAAATTTATCTTTATAACTTCCCCCCAAACTTCGGAATTATCTGTTCAGGAAACAGTGTATGGGTGCAATATTACGGAAACCGAAGTAACATAAACTCTTCCCCCGTTTTCGGCTTCCAAAAAACCTCAGTCAGCCATGATCCAGAAGGATTATATTGTTTTTTTAACGAGTTTGTGGACAACCAACAGGTGAATTACGACAACAGTCATCAATCATTAAATGGTTCAATTAAGCCGATTCAAGATCTGGATAGTTGGCGATATCCCGGGGATTTAAGAGACCTGATGATAGATAACATTCAACCCTGCAATAGAAAATCTGGTATAGCGTGTAGAAGACATTCAAACTGTACCAATCAAGAAATCAGCAAAAATCATAGGTTAGTTGGGCTAAAAGATCGCCGTGGGTTTGATGTGAATGTTCTGAAATTTATTGAGATGCAAGGTTTTTTCAAATCTTCAACCTTTTGATCAAACCCTAAAGGTTTATCTTGAATGAGGGAGCAGATAAGAATCGGTCGCACTCGAGGTGCGATGAGGTTTTGAGTCAGAAACGCTGCGATAATCGCAGGTCAAGCGTGACAAATAGCAACAGCTTTTCCCGAAAATGCCAGACCGATGGTGAGTATATGTTGGATATGATGCTGCTCCAGCTCCGCCCGGTACCAACGTCGGTCGATCTGTGCCAGGGCGTTTTCAGCCTCCTTGTCCAGATGTTGGCTGTTTTCCACAGACTTAAATTCCATGATAATGCCAGGCAAATTCGCACGGCTATCGCCTTTGGGCAAAACTGCGATCTCATAGCGCCCGTAGCCACTCTCTCGGTTGGAATAAATCGAATGGGTTTCCCTTAAACCGGCAATCAGGCCCAGCACCAGGCCGTGATAAAACTTTTCCGGGTGTCGGCCGCTGGTGTCAAAAAAACTGGCGGATTCCCGTAGATATTGTTTTAGCCGCACTTCGAATTCCTGCAGCTTGCCGGTGGTCAGGCAGTTTAGAAAATCGCTGTAACCTTTTTGGCCCAAAGGGTCGCTGAACCACTCTTTGATATGCCGTTTATACAATCCCTGTACTTCCAGATTCGGGATAGAGAGCCGACAGGTAACAATCCCCTCTTGATCATAGCGAATGTCAGTGGCCGTCAAATATCCGCTGAACAACAATAGACTCCAAAGCGCTGTGGTGTTTTTGCTCAAGTCCCCGAAAACAATATTGGGGTCTATCATTTGTTCGGTCGCTTTATTGTGTATTCCATTATTCTGAATTAAGGGTTCCATCGCCTGTTTGAAATCGGCATTGGCCTTCGCCATTAGTTCTTTCAGTAGCGCATTGTCACTGGTGTTGACCCAATAGGGGCGCATTTCACCTTGACGTTTCAGGCAACCGATAATTGACCAGGGGTTATAAATCACGTAGTCACCGAAGCGGTAGCCGTTGTACCAGGACTGGATCTCGCTGGATACATGCTCGACATTGAAACCGCGCGACAGACCCGCGACCTCCGCTTCGGTAAAACCGAAATATCGGCTGTAGCCACGGTCAAGCACGGTGTAGACTTCGAGATTGTTCACACCTGAAAACAAGCTTTCCCGGGACACACGTAAAATACCGGTAACCACCGCTTGGTAGAGATAGGGGTTGTCCTTTAGCCCTTCGCCCAGCAGGCCGCGCATAAAATTGATCATTTCCTGGTAATAGCCGTTGACATAGGCGGCGTGTATGGGGGTGTCGTATTCGTCGATCAGCAGCAGTACGGGCTTTTGGTAATGCCGGTAGAGGAACTCGCTCAGTCGTTTGAAGGCCCTGGCCAGCTGGGAGAGATCGGCTTTTCGCTCCAGAATCCGTTGCACATCCCCTTTCTGCGTGACCGACAGAGCTTCGGATACCCTCAATTCAGGATCCATACAGGCTGTATCTTTACTGATCTCCAGCCCGTCGAAGAGTCTCGCGGTCGGCTGGCCGCGCACATCCCGGGCAAAGAAGTGTTGCAGCATGGACAGATTGAGGGTCTTGCCGAAGCGCCGGGGGCGGGTGATCAAACTGGCCGCAGCGCCCTCGTTAATAACCTCCTTGAGCAACAGGCTTTTATCGACGAAGGTATAGCCTTCCCGGATCAGATTGCCAAAATCACTGACACCGACTGGCAACTTGGACGGCGCAGCGGGAGGGTTGTTGGTCGAGTCGTTCGCTGACATGGGGAATTCCAGAAGTCGGTGATACCGCGATTCTAGCATTTTTCCACTCCTCCACAAAAAGCCGTGGGCAGACTGGGTTTTCCCGATTTCGGCCCCAAAATGTGGGTGTCTCGATTGCAAACATGACTGTCACGATAGCGGCAATCGGGAATCGGTTAATGTGGGTGTCTCGATTGTGGGGCGGCGATCGTTGCCGGGGGCGGGTCCCGCAATCGTGGGTGTCTCGATTGCGGGGCGGGCGTTTTGAGTATAGTGGGCGGTTATCTTAGGTTGATGATGGTTTGGGTGGTCTGGTCGGCGGTTTCTATGGTTTTGGCGCTGGCTTGGAAGTTGCGCTGGGCTATTATGAGCGCTACTAGCTGCTGGGAGAGGTCTACGTTTGATTCCTCCAGGGCGCCGGATTGAATCACTCCCAGCGCGGCGGTGTCCGGGGAGCTGATGTTGGGAACGCCGGATTCGAAGTTTTCCGCCCACATGGTGTCCCCTACCTGTTGTAACCCCTGTACGTTGGGGAAGTCCGCCAACGCTACCTGGGCGATGGCTTGGGCTTCACCATTGGTGAAACGGGCGAATACGACACCCATTGCGTCAATGCTGACACCCGATAGACGACCGGTGGTATAGCCATTTTGGTCGACGCTGTTTACCGCAAAGTCGTTGCCGAATTGGGTCGAGCCGTTGAGCATGATTTCAAAGTTGGAGCTGGTGGGCGGATCCGGAATCGGGGTGGTTCCTCCCGCCAGTACGTTCAGCGGCCCAAGGGCTCCGTTGGGCTCGCCATTTTCATCGAGCGGCACCCAGTTGGATATCAGTAGGGTGTCGGAGAGCGTGGGGTTCAGGCTGCCGTTCTGGTTGAAGTGAATGTTGTAGGATTCCCGCGTCGGTTCGGTTTCCCCAGGTACCGGGTCGCCGATGTCCTGGCCGTCGATCAGTACGTACATCAGCCAGTGGTTGGGCGAGGTCAAGGGGTCGTCCGGGTTGTAGTCCTGTTTGACAAAGTATTGCGTCATGACATGGGCGTTGCCCAGGCTGTCGTAAATCGTCAGTGAGGTGGCGTGGTTGTAGGTGGTTTGATCGTTGGGGTCGAATTCGTTGAGCACCACCGGTTCGGCGTTGGCGGCGTAGTTGGCGCTGAACAGAAAGCCGAAGGGGGTAATATTGTCAATGTTGTAGCCTTCGTCCAGTACCAGATCGATGGTGCCGCCGGTAACGATGGCGTTGCCGCCCGCCGCGAGCACATTTCTCGACCCCGAAGTAGGTGTCAGCAAGGTGTTGTCGGTGTCAATTTCAAGCACTTCCGCCGTCGAGATGGAGTTGCCGCCCTGCACTTCGATACTGTCACCCTCGTCGGGACTGGAGATGGAGAAGCTCAGGTCATCGCCGATCGCCGATGTCACAATCAAATCGCCGCTGCCGGCGTCATAGGAGGCGCTAATCCCAGGCAGTGTTGAGCTGGAAAGCGCGTTGATCTCCGCCTCCAGCTCCAAAAGGCTGTTGCTGGTCAAATCCACACCATTGAGCGTAATTACCAAATTGCCGCTTTGATTCACATAACCCGTGTCGGTGGGATCCGCGGGAAGACTTTGCTGCCCCCTCAAGATGGCAGTGGTGGTAGCCGTGGCTGATACACCCGCCAGGGCATTTAACTCGGAGGCTGTCTCCGCCGCGCTGGCGTAGCGCTGGCTGGTATAGCTCACCGTGTCGCCGGAGGGGTCAATAATGTCCATCGATGTGGATTCGTAGCCGTTGTTCGCCGCCGGCGTCCCGGAGCTGTCACTGGGATTACCATCCAGCCCGATAACATCGGCATTGGCACCGCTGCTGACACTGACGGTGGACGTCTCTCCGGCCTCCAGCCCCTGCAGTTCGATATGAAATTCCCCCGTGGTGGTGTTCTCTACCACCGAAGCCACCACATCGATTGCCGATTGTCCCGCCACGGTGGGGTTGAACAACTGGGCGTTGATGGCCGCCACCATGGCATTGGCATCGTTGAGATTGCCGAGACTGGCGGGGGAGCCGTTGACAAAGTTCAGGACCACGGAGACAGTGCCGTTGTTGCCGGAGGAATTGTTCAGCGTGACATCAAAATTAATGGTATTGGCGGTAAAATCAAACGCCGGCGAGGGGAAAGGAACATCGTTGCCCACAACGGTGGTGGTAACCGGAGCCTGCAGACCGGTCTGGGCGTCGCCAACCAGGGTGCCGTCCGTCGACAGTGCGGTCCCTATGCTTTGCAGCACATCTTCGCGTGAATCCAGGTTCACCTGGGACTCGACCTGGGTGGTCAACTGCGGCGGCTGGTTGCCGGCCTGGATCTGCAGATCACCGATAACACCGCTGATATTGCCGGCGTCATCGGCGGAAAATCCCTGTAGGCGAGCGCCGACATTGTTGACCACATAACCTTCATCGTCGAGCCCGAAATTGCCCGCCCGGCTGTAGAGTCGGTCGCCGTCCTGACTGACGACAAAAAAGCCGGCGCCACTGATGGCGAGGTCGAGGGTGCTTTCGGTAAATGAAATATTGCCCTGGTCAAACTGTTGGGCCACGTCGCTAACCCGGACGCCGCTGCCGATCAGGTTTTGCCCGCCGCCGAGAATGGTGGTGGCGTAGACATCCCCGAACTCGGCCCGGGAGGATTTAAACCCCGTGGTTGAGGCGTTGGCGATATTGTTACCCGTAATCCTAAGATCCGAGGACGCGGCTCGAATGCCACTTAACGCGGTGTTGAAAGGCATAACTCTCTCCTGTTACTTAGACCCTGTAAAGAAATAACGTCACAGGCCCTTAGGGATATGCAAACCAATGCGCAGACCCCTTTTTATATGTTTCGGGTCGTCCAAAAGGACTCAATTGAACAACTTGACGTCCCCCAGACTCACCGCGCCCAACCCGGCCAGATTCAGTATCAAACCGCCGTCAGTGCCGACGGTGACGCTGTTGACGTTGGCGCTGAGCGCCGTATCCATTTGCGTCGCCTCACCGTCGACCAACGCGTTAACCTTGACGGTGTAGGACCCGGGGCCCAGGGCAGCGGGCATTTCATCTTCGCCAACATCGCCAACCCAATCCACCATTTCCCCGTCCAGCTCCAAATGCAGCCCGTCCCAGCGAAAAACCTTTTCCCCCGCGGACTGCGCGCCCAGATCGATTTCCTGCAGTAACGCCCCGGCTTGCGAATAAACGGAAATACTCGCGTTTGAGGTACTCGACGGCAGCTCGAACACCCCGGATACCAGTCCCCCCGAATCGAGAATGGCGGTGTCCGTCGGCACCGTCACCGAGCGCCCCACCAGCGAGGAAGCCTGCAAAGCCTGATTGGAAAGAAAATTGGCGCTGAAGCCGTCGAAGCTTTCATTCAGACGTTCAAGCCCTTCAACGGAACTGAACTGGGCCAGCTGCGAAATAAACTCGCCGTTTTCCTGGGGATTTAGCGGATCCTGGTTGTTTAGTTGGGTAATCATCAACTCTAAAAACGCGCTCTGGCCAAGATCATTGTTCTTGGTCTCATCCTGCTGCGTTTTGGAGATCGAGTAATCACTCAATACGCTGCCGGCACTATAGGTGGAGTTGACATCAGTCATGGCTTATTCCTCACCCGTTGAAACCCTCAGTGTTACTGGCCCATCGTCAGCGTTCGCTGAATCATTTGTTTGGCTGAATTCATCACTTCCACATTCATCTGAAAGGAGCGCGATGCGGAAATCATATTCGTCATTTCCTCAACCACATTGACATTGGGGTAAAACACATAACCTTCCGCATCGGCCAGGGGGTTATCCGGTTCGTAGCGGCGCTCGAGGGGCGCGTCACTTTCAACAATGCCCAGCACCCGCACGCCGGCGTTGTCCAGCCCTATGTTATTGCCGCCGGCGACCGGCGCCGGCTGGAAAAAACCCAACGCCTCTCGCTGCGCCGCGGCAAATACCGGATGGCGGCCCCGATAAACGCTGCCGGAGCTGGAACTGGCGCTGTCGGCGTTGGCGATATTACTGGCGGTGGTATTCAAGCGAATACTCTGAGCGTTCATGCCGGAGCCGGCAATATCGAATATATTTCCCAATGACATGATGTTTACCTCGCTTAGTGTTCGCCTACAACTTATTCGCTTGCTATTTATTCGCCTTTAATGGCCGTTTTCAGGCCTTTAAAGCGGCCGTCCAAAAATCTGAAACTGGCCTGATACGCCAGTACATTTTTTGTAAACTCGGCGTGCTCGACCTGCTCTTCGACAGTATTGCCGTCGATGGATGGCTGCTGGGGAATGCGGTACAACACTTCATCCCGGGTTGCCGCCGCCGCTTCCACCCGGTGTTTTTTGTGCGTGCTCACCATGGCAAAAGCGGGCGCCTGGTGGGCGGTTTGCCGTTTGAGCAAATCCTGAAAATTGATATCCCGCGCTTTAAAGTTGGGCGTGTCCACGTTAGCCAGGTTGTCCGCCAGTAACGCGGCGCGCTGAGCGCGCAGCTTCAGTGCTGTGGCGTGGATGCCAAGTGCTTTTTCAAAGCTGATAGACATGGAACTCACTCCTGAACAATTGCCGTGACAAGGCGCTATACCCCTGCTATACCCCTGAGAAATGCAAGCGCTGTGCCAGACCTTAAAGTAAGCATTAAGCTATTGTTTTTTAAGAATTTTCTTAAGGAAGATAAAGTCTGTGCGGGAACCGTTAAAACAAAGCGGCAAACACTTTCCGCTTTCGCGGCAATACCGTTTCCCATCACATCCATTTGTAACGTCCCAATAACCCGGGATTGGCACAGTGTCAGGCGGCCATCCGGCGGTAGCGGGTTATTGAGATGTTATATCCGCTTCACCTAATTCTTTTTACGGTAGATAATGCCCGGGTTGCAATGGACCATTTCAAACAGGTCGGCCACACCCGCCAGCCCTTCCGAAGAGCCTAAAAACAACACGCCCCCGGGGTTCAGCGAGCCGTGCAGGCGGCGCAGAATGTCCCGCTTGAGGTCGGCGGAGAAGTAAATCAGCACGTTGCGACAAAAAATAATATCGAACTTGCCCAGCCCGAGATAGGAGTCCAGCAGGTTGAGGGTCCGGAATTCCACCCGGTTTCTCACCTGCGGTTTAACCCGCCACAGTTGTTCCTTGCCGTTGTCGACAACACTGTCGAAAAACGCCTGCAGCCGTTCCTTCGCCAACCCCCGCACCACGGAAAATTTGTCGTAGTCTCCGCGGCGCGCCTGCTCCAGCATGCGACTGGAGAGATCGGTGGCGACAATCTCCACAGGGCGCGGACAGATTCCCGAAAATGCCAGCCGGTACTCCTCCACGGCCATGCTAATGGAATAGGGTTCCTGGCCCGAGGAGCAGGCCGCCGACCAAATGCGAATACCACCGCCCTCCCCTCTGCGCTGCTGCAAATCCAGCAACAGGGTGTTTTTCAGGTACTCGTACGGATAGGTGTCACGAAACCAGAAGGTTTCGTTGGTAGTCATGGCGTCAATCACCTGTTCGCGCAATCTTGAATAGCGCGCGTGTTTCATTTTTTCCACCAGCGCGGCCAGAGAGTCCAGTTCATTTTCCACCAGAATACGGCGGATGCGCGCGGAAACCAGGTATTGTTTATTTTCACCCAGAAATATACCGCAGGCCCGCTGTAAAAACAGGCGAAAAATTTCAAAGTCTTTTTGATCGAGCATAGGTCGCCGGCTCAGCATCTTGCCACTGTATAAAACATTGACTAATCCTGTCCCAGTACATCCTCACCCGTGATCCTTTTAATCTGGTGATTGACACGCTTGGCCAGTTCATCCGGGTTGAATTTAGGCAGAAAATCGTCGGCACCGACCTTTTTTATCATGGCTTCGTTAAAGACGCCGCTCAGGGAGGTGTGCAGAATAATATGCAGGTTTTTCAGATTGGGGTTGGCTCGGGTTTCAGCGGTAAAAGTGTATTTTTGGTGGTGGTTTGAACACCCATGGATTCCACCACGCGCTGAATCTGTTTGCGGGCGATGGTGGAGTCATCGACAATCAACACATGCTTGCGCACCACCCGTTCGGCGATCCCGTCTTCGATCAGTTCGGCACTGACCTCTTGATTGGGGGACGACACTTCCGCCAGGATTTTCTCCACGTCGATGATTTCAACCAGCTTCCCCTCCACTTCAGTGACCGCGGTGAGGTAATTTTCCTTGCCCGTGCCTTTTGGCGGCAGGTGAATATTCTCCCAGTTCAAATTGACGATACGCTCCACTGCGCGCACCAAAAAACCCTGTGTGGAGCGATTGTATTCGGTGATAATCACAAAGCAGTCGTCGATATTGTCCAACGACGGGTGGCCGGTGGCGAGGTTCATGTCCAGAATCGAGAGGGTGCCACCGCGAATGTGGGCCACCCCGCGCACCACCGGATTACGCCTGGGAATTTCATTCAACACCGGGCATTGCAACACCTCTTTTACCTTAAATACATTGATACCGTATAACTGTTTCCCCCCCAATCTAAACAGTAGTAACTCCAGCCGGTTCTGCCCGACCAATTGGGTTCGCTTATTGACACTATCCAGTACACTGCTCATTAATGTTCCTCTCTACGCAGGCCCGAACAAACCCGGACGGGTTTGGACGGGCTTACCACGTAACCCCACCGGACCGGAGGCGCAATCATACACTATGCGTTTAAACGCCATGCATTTAAACACTCAGCATTTAAAAACCTGATCTTTTTGCCGGGCCTCCAAAACGGCCCCGGGTCAATCAAGCGCGCATCACCGGTTGGGCACACAATTTGCTTTTATTAACAACAGTTGTAACTTCTCAATAACCTGGGGCCGGCACAATGTCAGGCGGCCATCCGGCGGTAGCTGGCCCAGACTGGCGGAGGCATGGATGCCGACGCCAAGCTTACACGGATGTACTTGCAGCGTGTCTGGGCCAGCTACCGCCGGATCGAAGGCACGATACTTCGGGTTATTGAGAAGCTACAACTACATAAATAAAACTATTGCATTAAAACTATTGCAATAAAACAAAAGCAAATTGTGTGCCCAACCG
>JARROD010000224.1:0-6393 GCA_037384225.1 Exilibacterium sp. | reverse complement strand
TTTTAATACGGGGCTCAATCTCGTTGAGTTCGGTGATAGTGTCCAGATAAGTAGCCATTTTTTCGGCGCGGGCACTGAGAAAGTAGTCGTAGTACTTCAGCATCCGCGACACTCTGGCGGGGTCGTCCTGGTTCAGTATCAATTTCAGGTTGCTCTGGCGTCCCAGTTTGTAAGACGTACTTATTTGGTGGGCAATTTGCTGTTCCTGCTTCTGCTGTTCGCCTCTGACTTTTTGGCGCCTATTATTGAGTTTATTGAGCTCCTTTTTATGATCTTTCAGTTCGTCTTTTATCTGCTCGATTTTTTTAATCAGATCGCCAATATCGGTCTCCGATCTCTGCAGTTCGCTCTGCAAAGAGTTGCGGGAGTCCCTGACTGACCGCAGTTCGTCCTGCAATTTGCTAATATTGGATTTTAATGCTTTCAGTTTGGATTCGTAATCGGCCTGTGATGAGTCCTGCTGTGCCCAGGTGCCCAGGCTTAAGGTGGTTAACAGTCCCAGGGCCGGCAGACTAAGTACAAGAGGTAGACGCATGAAATCCCTCCAATCGGTATCGCCGTGAATATGTTAAATTATGATCCATCCATGCTGGCGAGGCTTCTGCCGGTCATTTCCTGAGGCTGTGGTAGCCCCAACAGCGCCAGCATCGTCGGGGCCACATCGGCAAGGCTACCGTTGTCTTTCAAGGTAATTCGCCGTTTACCGACATAAACAAACGGTACTGGCAAAGTCGTATGTTGCGTGTGAGGCTGGCCCGATCTCTGATCAAACATCTCTTCCACGTTGCCGTGGTCAGCGGTCACCAGGGCCTCGCCGCCGACATTTTCCAGCGCGGTAAAAACCCGTTTCAGGCAATTATCCACAGCTTCTACTGCCTTTACTGAGGCGTCAAACACGCCCGTATGGCCAACTTGGTCACAGTTGGCGTAGTTGCAGATAATGGTGTCGTACTTGTTGCTCTCTATAGCTTCCACCAGCTTGTCTGTGACTTCGTAGGCGCTCATCTCAGGTTTTTGATCGTAGGTTTGCACTTTGGGAGAGGGGATCAGAATACGGTCTTCCCCCGGGTATAACTCTTCCTGGCCGCCGGAAAAGAAAAAGGTGACATGGGCATATTTTTCGGTTTCAGCTATCCGGAGCTGGGTTTTACCCAGTTTTGCCAGATAATCTCCAAACGAGTTTATCAGTATTTGCGGCGGGTAGGCACAACTGGCCTTGATGTCGGCTGAATATTCGGTTGACATGACAAAATCGGCCAAGTGAGGGCATTTTTCCCGTTCGAAACCATTGAACTCAGTATCGACAAAGGCGCGGGTAAGCTGGCGGGCGCGATCGGGGCGAAAATTCATAAAGATGACGCTATCGCCGTCATCGATCGTGCCCTTGTCGCTTGAGTCAACCGAATTTGTCAGCCAAGTAGGCATAACAAACTCGTCATTTTCACCGCGCTCGTAAGCGGCTTTCAATCCAGCCAGTGCCGAGTCGGCAGTGTATTGGGTGCGGCCCAGTGTCAACAGGTCATAAGCCGCTCGCACCCTGTCCCAGCGCTGATCACGGTCCATGGCGTAAAACCGGCCGCAGATGCTGGCGATACGCCCGCTTCCGGTGGCGCTGAGTTTGGTTTCCATTTTGTGCAGGGAGGCTTCTGCGCTACGCGGTGGCGTATCGCGCCCGTCCAGAAAAGCGTGGACGTAAATCGCTCTGGCCCCCCTTCCCGCAGCCATTTCAACCATGGCGTGAATATGGTTTTCGTGGCTGTGTACGCCGCCTGGAGAAAGCAGTCCGAGAATATGTACCGCTTTACCTTTGCTGACAGCCCGGTCGATGGCCTGCACATAAGCCGGGTTGTTTGAAAAATCACCATCTTCTATGGCTTTGCTGATACGGGTAAAATTTTGATAAACGACCCGTCCGGCGCCCAGAGTCATATGGCCGACTTCGGAATTCCCCATTTGTCCCTCGGGCAGGCCTACCGCCATACCGGATGTATGGATTAGCGTTTTGGGACCTTGGTGCCACAATTTGTCCCAGACCGGTGATCTGGCGGCGGCTACAGCATTGTACTTGAGATTCTCGGAGTGCCCGAAGCCATCGAGAATAAGCAGTACCAGTGTTTTTTTGGGGTCAGTCATCAATTCGCCTTACGTTAGCGTTTTAAGTGCACCACTTTGGGGCTTAACGGTTCTATCGATACCTATCGATATCTACGTTCAGGTGCGCTGGTCGTACACGGTTACACTGCATTGATAAAGTTTCTGATTCTACCGGCTTCGGGCCGGGAACTCCACGGGGGAAGATTTTGATATACTGCGTCGCTTTTCTGTGACATCAACGGAATCCCAGGGTTGAACGGTTCGCTCAGGGCTTCCCCCAAACAAAGGAAACCCTGGATTGTGGATTTTTTAGTCTTTATCAGTGAGCAGTGGTTACTGGTCAGCATACTGTTAGTGCTGATATACGTATTTGCCTGGCGGGAAAAAATGAAAGGCGGTAAATCCATCTCTGCTCACGAAGCTACCCGCCTGATCAACAGCAATAGCGCTGTTC
Organism: Exilibacterium sp.; assembly: GCA_037384225.1. Lineage (GTDB taxonomy): Bacteria > Pseudomonadota > Gammaproteobacteria > Pseudomonadales > Cellvibrionaceae > JARROD01. The sequence goes on along the minus strand of JARROD010000224.1, from coordinate 3,845 downwards.
TGCTCGACCTGCGCGATACCGCCGAATACAAGGCGGGCCATATTGTTGACGCTATCAATATTCCACACAATAAATTGGTTGAACGGATTGGAGAGCTGGAACCCCATAAAGACAAACTGGTCCTATTGGCGGATAAAATGGGCCAGCATGCCGGTAATGCCGGGCGCACGTTAAGGGAAAAAGGGTTCGATGTGCGACGCCTGGATGGGGGAATGGCTGAATGGCTTAACCAGAGCTTGCCTGTGGTCAAAAAATAAAGCAAAAAACGCCCGTTGCGAATTCGATTAGAATCGCACAGTGGCGGACCCGTTACGATTTGGGTAGTCCTAGAATTAGCCCGATTCATTAAGAATTACACACTGTTCGGAAACCGGTAAATAAAGAGGTAAAAATGTCATTTACTGCAAAAGTTACTATGTATGCCACTCGGTTTTGTCCATTTTGTGTCCGGGCGCGGGGTCTCCTAGAGGGCAAGGGTGTGGAATACAAGGAGATTGCGGTGGATGGGCGTCCTGAACTTCGTACGGAGATGACGCAAAAGAGTGGCCAGTATACCGTTCCTCAGATATGGGTTGGGAAAACCCATGTGGGTGGTTGTGACGAGCTAGTGGCGCTGGAGGCGAGCGGAGAATTGGATACTCTTTTGCAAAGCAGTGAGGCTGCGGCCGATACACTCCCGGATTGAGGGTTGTCGACTCAAGCTTGAAATTCCGGACTCTGTCCCCATAAATAACGCTCTATGCATGTTAACTGGCGTCTGAATTATTGCCCACAGGCAATTACCGTTAATCTGTATGTAGTGATTTTAAGTGATTATTAATATTGATAATAAAACCCTAACGATAGTAAGTAGGCAGAATTATGGCTGAAGAAAATAACCCGCAAGATACGGCACAAGCAGGCACTCAGACTCCTGAGCAGCAATTTGCCATGCAGCGGATCTACCTGAAAGACCTCTCATTTGAAGCCCCCATGGGCGCCAGCGCATTTAAACAGCAGTGGAAACCCAAAGTTAATCAAGAACTTAATACTAAAACCAATAAAGTTGATGATAATAATTACGAAGTGGTGCTCACATTGACAGTCACTGTCAAGTTGGGTGAAGAAACTGCCTTTTTGACTGAAGTTCAGCAGGCCGGGTTGTTTCTCATCAAAGGTATTGAAGGCCAACAACTGGCTCAGGTGCTAAACACCGCCTGCCCCCAGATCCTGTTCCCCTATGCCCGGGAAGCGATAGATAATGTGGTCACTAAAGGCAGTTTCCCGGCCTTGATGTTGCCGCCGATTAATTTTGATGCACTGTTTGCTCAGGCGATTGCCCAGGCTAAAGCCAAAGCTGATGAGCAAAATCACGCGGTGAACTGATTTCGCTAATAATGACAGAGCTTTGTCATCCGCAGTAGCCTTTCCGAACCGCTGGAAAGCCTCCAGCGATTCGGGCCACTGTTCGCCTATCTCGCCTATTAAAAAACCAGTGTGAAGTCTGTGTTCAGCTTGGGTTCAGGTTTATATCGGTAAGCTGGTATAGTGTTAGCCCTTTTGTCGCACAGCTTTTCGACCCAGGGCGCTAGCGCCGCACAGAGTCCGATTCAAAGAACACTGATTGGGAATAAGGCGATGAAAACGGTCACTATCTTTAGCATTTTGATTGCCTCGCTGGCTGCAGTTCCCGTGCAGGCGGGTGGTCGTCACCACCACGGCTACTATTCCGGGCATCATTCTCACCACTGGCGAGGCCATCGAAATCGCCACGACTTTGGACGCCATCACTACCGGCGTCACCGCCGTCACCACAACCACGATGGGGCTTATCTTCTGGGCGGGATACTCATAGGGTCTCTGCTGACCCACTCCAATGACCGTTACAGTTACCGGGAGCGCCATTACTATTATCCTGGACGAACTGTCTATCGGAATACGGCAGTGGATGGCCCCGTAATCGATCCAGAGTCGACAGCCAGTGGAACTCAAGCCGGCGTTGAGGAAGTTGTAGAACACATATTACTGCAGGATCGAGACGGAAACTGCTTTGTTGTTACCGAAAAGGATGACGGCACGGAATTGAGACGGCAAATTGACTCTGGTGCCTGTGACGTGGAATGAAAAAAGAGAGCAGGCGCAGTTGTATCACACCTGCTGATATTCTTTTCAGCCGTCGGTTTCCTCTCAGGCCCTTATCACGGGTTGTCGATATCAATTAAACCATTGATCATGGCGCGATAGACCGCCGCCGCCTGTGTGTTTGCCCCCAACGCCTTCTTTGCTGCAGCAATATGCTTGTTGGCAGTGTCCAGCGAGATAAAGAGCTTTTTTGCCGCCTCTTTCAGCGTAATGTTGTCTTTAGCGAGAATATTCAATAAACGCAACGGTTTTTGCGTAATCGGAATATTGTGATCCAATCTTTCGCCTAGGAAATAACGGGTGAACTTGGTAATGCCGAGGTAGGCGACAGCTTCAATCAATAAATAGAGAATCGGCTTAAACTGATCTATTTTTGCGTGGAAACTGTCGCTGCTCAGATCTTTGGCTGTCAGTGCAAAGATAACATTGTCAGGGCCAACCGGCGAGTGGCGGGGAATAATGTAGCAGTCAGCGAAACCTTGGTTGGCCATGAGTTTGTATAGATCCCGATTGCGCAGTAAGGTGTCGGACTGAAAGGGAGCACTGGCCACATAATTATCAATAGACGATAGAAATATGGGCTTTGTACTAGTGGTTACATGCTGCCAGAGCAGATCCTGTTCCGGTTGACAACCTGTTGGGCACCTATCGCCGATCTCCTTTGGGAAGGTTGTAATGTGTCTTGATATGCCGTCTTTGAATGCGGCAAAAAAGAAATCAGAGAAACCAAACTGAAGCAATATAGCCCGTACGATTTCTTTGAATTCATCAAGGTCTCGGCAACTGTGCAGCTTGGAATAAAATTGAAATTCCTGTACTGCGGCTACGGTAGACTCTTTGATAATTCCACTGCTGCTTAAAATATCATGTGAATCGATTAATGTTTTTTCTTCAGTGATTGAGCTAATAGACACGGCGTATACTCCATTTATTTAGTAAGAAAATCCCCTGTAGTTAAAAAATTTTAACTCTTCAAAGACTTAAAAACCCTGCGACCGGAGACATCACGGGGCCAAATTAACACGCTGATTAATAGTTATTTTTTTAATAAAAACTAAATCCTTATTACCACTTTTCTACTAGACATCGTCTCAGTCCTTAATTGCTTTTTTAAGTTTTGTGATCGCTATCATCATATGTTTTTCAACAGCGCTTACACTAATGCTGAATTCGTCTGCGATTTGCGAATAGGTGAGGCCCTCATAGCGGTTTAACAAGAAAATGGAGCGCGCTTTGGGGCTTAAATTATTGAGTCCATCAATTAGGCGACGATAGCATTGTTCTCCGCTGATGACCTGTTCCAAAGAGTCTGAATCCTCTCTTAACAATTCCTCATCCACATCGTCAAAAAAATCGTGCTTGTCTCTGTGACGTACCCGATCTCGTCTGTCTCTATCGCGCAGAACGCTCCAGGCCACAGTGAACAGGTAGGATTCCGGATATTGTTGTGTCTCGGTAAATTTGCATTTGGATAGCTTATAAAATACTTCCTGGGTGAGCTCTTCCGCATCCCAGGGCGTTTGTGCTCGGTTGTTAAAAAAGACCAGTAACGGCCCCCGATATTGTTCTACCAGTCTATTCATAGATTAAGTTCTACATCGACATTATTTTGTATAAAAATAATGATAGTGCCTCAGTCCAAGAAGTTTTCTGCACAAAACGCTCTATTATTTTTGAAGGATAGCCAGTAAAAAGCTAAAATCAATATTTAATGGCATCAACCG
>JARROD010000223.1:0-6393 GCA_037384225.1 Exilibacterium sp. | reverse complement strand
GTGCGGACCGGCCCAGATATACAGCGATACCAGCGCCCAGAAATGCACAATAGAAAGCTGGTAGGAATACACCGGACGACCGGCCTGTTTAGGCACGAAGTAGTACATCATCCCCAAAAAGCCGGCCGTCAGAAAAAAACCCACGGCGTTGTGCCCATACCACCACTGCACCATGGCATCCATGGCACCGCTGTAAGCGGAGTAGGATTTCCACATGCTCACGGGAATCGCCGCACTGTTGACAAGATGCAGGACGGCAATGGTGACGATAAACGCACCGTAAAACCAGTTGGCGACGTAGATGTGGGAAGTTTTACGTTTGATTATGGTGCCGAAAAAAACCAGTGCATAGGCAACCCACACGAGCGTTATCAATATATCGATAGGCCATTCCAGTTCGGCGTACTCTTTGGCCGAGGTGATTCCCAGCGGCAGTGTGACAGCCGCGGATACAATGACCAGTTGCCAGCCCCAAAAGGTAAATGGTATCAACCAACCACCGAACAGAGACGCCTGACAGGTGCGCTGCACAACGTAATAGGAAGTGGCAAACAGTGCACTGCCGCCAAACGCAAAAATTACGGCGTTGGTATGCAGTGGCCGCAGCCGCCCGAAGTGGGAATAAGGCTGTAAAAGATCGTTCAGTTGCGGCCAGACCATTTGCGCCGCAATCAATACGCCCACTGCCATCCCCACCACGCCCCAAACGATGGTCATAATGGTAAATTGACGTACGACCTTGTAGTTGTAGGCCGGCTGCTTACCAGCGGCTGCCAGATTACTACTCATAATTGACTATCCTGATAGTTTTAAAATGACGAAGGTTTTAATGTTTTTTCTTCCAACTCCAAGCAGAGAGCGGCTACTACCGCGAGTATTCACTCGTTACTGTCAGTCACCTAGCGCAAGTAATGTAGATAGAATTTTGCATTTAAGTCGACAGAATCGTGTTGACACGGATCAATTAAACCGCTGATTGCCCACCGCGGCTTTAGGACCGTGCACGGTCCTTACTGAGCTTATGCAATACTCTGTGTGTGTGTGTAGGTTAGATGTACAGGAGTTGCTCCACGCGCTCAGCGCCAGCGCGGAGCGGTTTTTTACAGCAGATTACGGCCTTTGTTTGCGGCGATACGCATACGCAGTGCGTTGAGTTTGATAAAGCCTTCAGCATCCTTCTGGTTATACGCACCGGCATCGTCTTCAAAGGTTGCGATTTTTTCATCGAACAGGCTGTCGGCCGAGCGTCTGCCGACGACACTGACAGACCCCTTGTACAATTTCACTCGCACATCACCGTTAACGGCCTCCTGCGAAACATCAATGGCGGTCTGCAACATTTTTCGCTCCGCACTCCACCAATAGCCGTTATAAATTAACTTCGCATACTTCGGCATCAACTCGTCTTTCAGGTGGGCCACTTCGCGATCCAGCGTGATGGATTCGATCGCCCGATGCGCTTTCAGCATAATAGTGCCCCCCGGTGTTTCATAACAGCCACGGGACTTCATGCCCACATAGCGGTTCTCGACGATATCGAGCCGCCCGATACCGTTGTCGCCACCGAGTTTATTGAGCCGGGTAAGAACCTCGGCCGGGGTCAATTGCTCGCCATCAATGGCGACGATATCGCCTCTTTCAAAACGCAGTTCCATGTAGGTTGGCTGGTCCGGGGCCGCTTCCGGGGCCACGCTCCAGCGATACATGTCCTCTTCCGGTTCCCACCAGGGGTCTTCCAGGTTGCCCCCTTCATAGGAAATATGCAGTAGATTTGCATCCATGGAGTAAGGTGACTTTTTCTTGCCACTGGTAAAATCCACCGGAATTTTGTGCTTTTTACAGTAATCCATCAGGGTTTCACGGGAAGTCAGTTCCCACTCACGCCAGGGGGCGATGACTTTAATTCCAGGTTTGAGCGCGTAGGCACCGAGCTCAAAACGAACCTGATCATTACCCTTTCCGGTGGCGCCGTGGGAAATGGCATCGGCTCCGGTTTCGTTGGCAATTTCGATCAGGCGTTTGGCAATCAGCGGACGGGCAATTGACGTACCCAACAAATATTCACCTTCGTAAATGGTGTTGGCACGGAACATGGGGAAAACGAAATCGCGAACATACTCCTCGCGCAGATCGTCGATATAAATTTCTTTGACACCGAGCGCCTGAGCCTTGGCTCTGGCCGGCTCCACTTCTTCACCCTGACCAATATCGGCAGTGAAGGTGACAACATCGCAGTTGTAGGTTTCCTGTAGCCACTTCACAATCACTGAAGTATCCAGCCCCCCGGAATAGGCCAGGACTACCTTTTTGATGGTGGACATAAATCTCTCCGCGCTAAGAAATCGCGCGCGCATTGTATATCCAAATGCCTAAAATATACAGGTCTTCTCGACACTCTCGTCACAAACCCATTTCCAGGCAGTGGCCCCTGCGCATCAAAGGCTGGCGCTGGCGACGGACTCGGATTTATCGAGGTTCGATTTTTCGCCCGGCGGACTGTGCAGATTGTTATCCAGGCGGGCCCTGTCCCGATGTGCCTCCCGGTTTAGACGAATAGTCACGCGGCGGTTTTGCGCCCGCCCCTCGCGAGAACGATTACTGGTGATGGGATAGCGCTCACCGTGCCAGCGCACCGTTAATTTCTCCCTATTCACCCCCTTGGCAATCAAATATTGCGCGACCACTTCTGCCCTATGTTTGGACAGCTCCAGGTTTGCCGCACGCTTTCCAACACTATCTGTATGGCCATCGATAATATAACTGGCAACGGAGACGTCGGCTTTTACGTAGATAGCGATATGGTCCAGCTTGCGCAGCTCGCTGGGTTTGAGCTCATCACCGGAGGAGGTAAAATAAATAGAAGTGCGGGCGACCTGGTCATAGTTTACCGGCAGTAGCGTTGCCAGACAGTCCAGGTACTGGCGGTAAGCCGGACGAAAGCTAATGGAACTGAGGGCCACCCCAATGGACTCGTCGGCCTGGTACCAGGGTTGGTGGGTAAATACCAATTGCCGTCCCCGCTGCAATTCGGTCAGCATCGTCTGTGACAACGCCGCATCGATACTGAGCGGGCGCAGCCCCTGCTGCACGGCGACAGCGCCCAATTGAGCGTCCCCCTCCGCGCCTTGCGGCTTCCACACCGGGTTTTGCGCCACCAATAGCGCGTCGCCGGTTTTTAGTCGACTGGTTTTCGACAGCAGGAAAAACTGTTGCTGCTCGCCCGCGCGGCGGGAAAAAACAGCATCGCCGTAAAAAGGAACCCTGTGGCTCATTCGGCACTCGAATACCGACGCCTCCACAGCCCACCCGGAATCGTTTATAGGCGCCGCATAGTTCACCGCCTGCCCCCTGGACACAAAGCCTATTATCAGACATATGACCAAAAACTGTCGGCTACAAAACAAAAGTGTTCGCTCACATACAAGCTCCACTCTGGCACCTCTTTTCGCATGGAGTCTTTGTCAAATCCAGTATCGCCATAAAAAGACAGCGGCCTAGTGCGCTGCCCCGAATCAAAGACTGGCGACCGCCACCCATAATCTCTTATGCTATTTATCGGCTGCTCGGGTCTGTGCTTTAACCCGCTTTTTCTGTAGGATGCGCATCTTCTCTTAACAGCACCTGATTTCATACCCATCATGAGTGAAACGCTGACATTGATCCGCCCCGACGACTGGCACCTGCACCTGAGAGATAAGCAAGCACTCACCCGCACAGTAGCCGACGCCGCCAGAACCTTTGGCCGGGCCATTGTCATGCCCAACCTGGTTCCCCCGGTAACCGGGGCAGAACAGGCGCTGGCGTATAAAACGCGGATTCTGGCCCAACGCCCACCCGGCAGCCACTTCGAGCCACTGATGGTGTTGTATTTGACCGACAATACCACCCTGGAAGACGTCGCCTCATGCAGCCGCGCCGGCGTGGTGGCGGCCAAACTCTACCCGGCGGGAGCGACAACCAATTCAGACTCTGGCGTCACCGATATAAAAAAGATCTACCCTGTGCTGGAGGCCATGCAAAGGCAGGGCATGCTACTGCTGCTACACGGGGAAGTGACCGATGCGGCTATCGATATTTTCGATAGGGAAAAGATCTTCATCGAACGCACCCTGATACCACTGTGCAACAACTTTCCCCAGTTGAAAGTAGTGTTGGAGCATATCACCACTCAGGAAGCCGCCCAGTACGTAGCCGGCGCCGGTCCGAATCTCGGCGCAACCATCACGGCCCACCACTTGCTATACAATCGCAACCACATGCTGGCCGGTGGTATTCGCCCTCATTACTACTGTCTGCCGATACTCAAACGCAACAGCCATCAGCAGGCATTGGTAGAAGCTGCGACCAGTGGCAACCCAAAATTTTTTCTGGGGACAGACTCCGCGCCACACGCCCGCCACACAAAGGAAAACGCCTGTGGCTGCGCCGGTTGCTACACCGCCTTTGCAGCCATTGAACTCTACGCGGAAGTTTTCGAACAGGCGGGCGCCCTGGCGCAGTTGGAAGCTTTCGCCAGCCTGAATGGAGCCGATTTTTATGGTTTGCCCTACAACCAGGACCGGATTACCCTGGTAAAAGAGCCCTGGACAATTCCCGCCACCCTGCCCTTAGGCGATACAGAATTGGTGCCCCTGCGAGCCGGCCAAACCCTGAACTGGCGCATGCGGGACTGCCAGGACTAAGCACTAAGGATATATTGTGAGAGTTGATAAAGATTTGCTTACGAACGATCAAGCTTCAAGTACCAAGTCCCTTCTGGCACAACGTTTTCGCGGATTTCTACCGGTCGTTGTCGATGTGGAAACCGGCGGTTTCAATGCCCACACTGATGCCCTGCTGGAAATCGCCGCCGTCACTCTGCGCATGGATGATGACGGAATACTGGAGCGGCACAAAACCTTTAATTTTCATCTCGACCCCTTTGAGGGTGCCAATATCGAACAGTCCGCGCTCGACTTTACCGGTATCAACCTGGAATCGCCAAGCCGCATTTCAGAACCCGAACCACTCGTGATCGGCGACCTGTTCAAGGCGGTCCGCAAAGCGGTGAAAAACAGCGGATGTACCCGTGCCGTTGTCGTGGGCCACAACGCACATTTTGACCTCGGATTTCTCAATGCCGCCGCCAACCGTTGCGACATCAAACGCAATCCGTTTCACCCCTTCTCCTGTTTCGATACCGCGACCCTGGCCGGACTCGCCTTTGGGCATACGGTATTGGCCCGCGCCTGCCAACTGGCCAATATCGATTTCAGCAACTCCCAGGCCCACACAGCGGCCTATGATGCTGAAAAAACAGCCGAACTATTTTGTATTATTGTGAATCGATGGAAAGAGCTTGGGGGATGGCCACTTTATGGATAAGCACCCTGGTTATAAAAACCAATTTCCTGATTTACCAGGGTGCTCAGTTGCTACACGGTGGGGAACTTACAGCTTGTCAGCATTCTCACCCAGGTAGGCGGCCACGCCGTCGGGAGAGGCAACCATGCCCTTGTCACCCTCTTTCCAGCCGGCGGGGCAAACTTCACCATGCTCCTGATGGAACGCCAGAGCATCGACCATGCGAATCATTTCATCGACATTGCGGCCCAGCGGTAAGTCGTTGACCACCTGGTGACGCACCAGCCCTTCTTCATCAATCAAAAATGAACCGCGGAAAGCCACGCCACCCTCAGACTCAACATCGTAAGCCTTACAGATTTCGTGAGAAACATCCGCTACCAGAGTGTACTTGACAGGGCCAATACCACCTTGATCAACCGGGGTGTTACGCCACGCATTGTGAGTGAACTGTGAATCAATCGAAACACCGATCACCTCGACGCCACGTTTTTGAAATTCCTCAACACGGTGGTCGAATGCCAGCAGTTCTGACGGACATACGAAGGTAAAATCCAGTGGGTAGAAAAATACCACTGCCTTTTTGCCTTTAACGGCCTCTGAAAAGCTATAGCTATCGACAATTTCACCACTGCCCAATACCGCCGCTGCGGTAAAATCGGGTGCCGGCTTACCAACTAAAACGCCCATACTTTTATCTCCCTTCATCTGGAAATTAAAATAAACGACAGACTGTCGACCCGACAGCCCTTAAGAAGGTTCCGTCGAGATTTTCTGTCGTCTCAACAATCTTTTCAATTGCAAATTTTCTTAATCAAGAGACTTGCAATTATAGCAGCCAGCTATGATACACACCTACCGGACACTGTCTTATTAATTTTTTATATCGTTTCTATAGATGCACGCCATACACCCTAAAAACCTTAAAAATTAAAAACTTAAGTTCTTGTCGAGGTAGCGTCTCAATAACCCGGGGTAGGCACAGTGTCAGGCGGACGTCCGGAGGTAATTGGCCCAGTCTGTCGGAGGCATGGATGCCGACGCCAAGCC
>JARROD010000222.1:0-9278 GCA_037384225.1 Exilibacterium sp. | reverse complement strand
CGACTGGCCTGGAAAAGTTCTTTGGCGGTGTTTGTTGTGCTGCTGATATAATATACCCAAAGCGTTTGAGATTTAGGCCTCCAGAGCACGCCCCTTTTTGCCCCTGGCCGCGTCGCTCCTCCTTACGTAGGGCCTGCCACGCGGCGTCGTCGCTCCCCCTGTCCTTAAAAGAAAAGGGGGGACAAAAATTGACGCACTCTGAAAACCTAAATCTCAAACGCTTTGGGTATAGTTGCTTGTTGACAAGAATCCGTTATATCTATAACGTTATGCTAATAACAATTACCAAATCGACGATCGTCGCTACCGACTGGAGGTGTTCGATGGTGAAAACAGCAACATTGCGGGATTTGGATCCGGCGGATCTTGAAACCAACCGCAAACGTTACGACGCCTTAATGGACGTGATGGTAAACCGCATTACCACGCGTGAATTCGATCCCAGCTTCAAGGTTCCGGATGAACACTATGAGTTGATACTGGAGGCGGCACGGCACGCACCTTCCGGCGCTAATGCCCAACCCTGGCATTACATCGCCGTGACCGATCCGTTAATCAAGGAAAAGATCTCAAATTACTTCGTGGGCGAGCAGAAACACCGGGCCGAATTGAAAATGAAATTTCCCACCCCCAGCTACAAGGGCTTGGCGACAGCGCCCGGCATGATTGTGGTGGCGTCGGATTTTCGTTACGTGCGTGCTTTCCCTGTGCTGAAGGACGAGAGCGGCAAGCTCATAGATTCGGAACTGAACAGGATGTACATCGAGAACGCCGAGCGAATATTGTTGCAGAGCGTGGCGGCATCCACCATGTCGGCGCACCTGGCCGCGGCGGCGTTGGGTTATAATGTTTGGTGGGTCACGGCCATCGGTCAGGAAGCCGCGCAGCAGGAAATGAAACCCCTGCTCAGCGTACCCGAGGAGCTGTCCGTGATCGACATCATGTGTTTCGGCCCACCGAAGAAACCGGTGTATAAACGCTGGCGCAAAGATTTGGATGAGATCATGAATTGGAATCGGTTTGATCCGCAGCACGCCATGACGACCGAACAAATTGACGACTGGATACAGAACCAGCGCCACCGGGCAATGTACCGCGATGCCAAAAACATCGATTAAACCGGCCTCCGTGCCAAAACGCGACTCGGCCAACCCTCGGCCACTGGATGACCATATTGGTCACCTGCTGCGCCGGGCGCATCAATACGCCAGCGCTAACCTTTCGAGTAAGCTCAAGGAGTACGGATTAAGCCCCGCACAACACGCGGTATTGTTGCGTCTGTTTGAAGTCCGCCGCGTCTCCCAGAATGAACTGGGACGGTTGGTGGCAATGGAACGGGCCAACATCCACAGCATCGTCAATCGTCTGCTGGCGCAGGGCCTGATCGTGGCGAAGAAGGATGGTCGCGACGCCAGAAAAAACGTGATCTGTTTGTCCGGCAAGGGTAGGCGCTTGGTGAAAACCCTGGCGCCGTTGCACAATGAAGCCACGGCACAGGTTCTTTCCGTCCTATCCAAAGTGGAAATAGAACAGCTTTATTCTTTACTGCAACGTATCTGCCCGCCGCCCGAGTGAGAAGCTGCGGAATAGTGTATCTTCCTTGTCAAAATATTCTTTGCGAATAACCAATCCTGCCATATATGTGCTGACCGCAGGATGAAATCCAAAAGCGTGCGCTAATAAGCCAACCAAAACGGCAATCAATAGCAAAGATAAAATAATATATTCACCTTTTGCCATCCACACTAAAATTCAGCAACGCTGACCGTTAATGGTATTGATGATGATGTCCGGCACCGGCGGTGTGGTTTCAAAGCGGATACCCATGGAGCCGGAAATGCTAGAAGCACCCGGCGCAAAATTGATAAAATAACCAAGCCGTTAGAGCCAATGGATTTCAACCCCTTGAGCCGTCTTGACCCAGCGGCCTGCGATAATGTTATGCATAAATAACGTGCCATCCGGTTTAAAGGTGGCAACCGTTCCCCCCCAGTTCCAATCGCCGACGACAGAATTGCCGTACCCACTCACCCGCTGGGAAAGCACGGGCCACCCATAATTGTTACCCCCCTGCAACGCACGTCCATCACCGGATAATTGCAGGGTATCCACAAAACGATCCCACAGAATGTCATATTGATGATTGCTGCAAGAGGATACGCGTCCGTGAAAGGGGCCGGAGACAGAGCTGTTATCCGGATTGACCACCATGTATCCCAGGCCGGCAATGTTCCAGCACCCTTGCAGGCCGGCGCCGCTCGATGAAAGCTGACCTTTTTATTCTTTCGGATAACGCGGATCTGGTACTCTTCATCGGATTCTTCATCGGCTGCACGACCGGTGAGTGAGACAGAATTGCTGCCATCGCGATGAATGGCGAATTCACCAAACTCATCCCCCCACAGATTGGATTGCCACCAGACTCGCACACGATTGCCGTAGTGGAGCGTTCTCTGTAAAAGAAAGGACTTCGAAATCCGACGCAATTTTGCTACGGTAAAGGCCTTCGCAGCGCTCACTGCCATGATGGCGCGCCTGATAACCATGATTACCGGATACCGGCGGAAATTCCTGCTTGTCGCAAAAAGGCTCGGCAAACAGAGTCGAAGAAAATATCAGGATAAAAACCAGTGACAAGAGATGCAGTGTTACGCTGACCATGCTTTATGCCCTCACACACAAAGTAACCGGGCCACCGTATAACAAAATCAGTTAGTGGTAAAACTAATTTTGCTAGCCAAAGTCCGTAGGTAAGAGATTGATCGATAAATCACCGATGGCGAGCGTATCAGCGTCCATTACCATTGCGGTGGTGGCAATGATGGATTCCGAGGGCCTGTGGTTTAAATCCAGGCTGGGGCTTGATATTCCCGAACTGGATCGCAAGGTCGCATTCTGTGCCCATGGCGTTTCACAGTTTTGGTGCTTGGAAGCGATCTCTGTTTGGACCCTTGCATATGCATGATCCTGATGGTGTGCGTTTCTATACCCAAAGCGTTTGAGATTTAGGTGTGCAGAGTGCGTCAATTTTTGTTCCCCCTTCTTTTAATAGCAGGGGCGCGACGACGCTGCATAGCAGGCCCCATGTGAGGGCGCTAGCGCCGCGAATGCCTGGAGCGGCTAGACGGAGCAACGCGGCCAGGGACAAAAAGGGGCGTGCTCTGTGCACCTAAATCTCAAACGCTTTGGGTATATATGGTGCCTGAACGAAAAGTAACTTCTCAATAATCCGGGGTCGGCACAGTGTCAGGCGGACGTCCGGAGGTAATTGAGAAGTTACCAACGAAAAGCAACAACCAATTGAAAAATCAGGGAAATTTCGAAATGTTGGGTCATGGTCTGGTCGATGCAGATCAGGGCTACAGCTTGCAGAGTATCAAAGACAACGTCCGATTGTTTACACCGTTCTTTATAGCGCTTTATGAAACACTTGTTGACCGGCAATCCAGGTTTGTTCAACCTGAACTTTCCACAACTCGGTAGCGTCGATCGCAAAAATATCCTGATCTACCAGAATAAAGTCGGCCCACTTCCCGGGTTCTAGAGATCCCAACGAATCTTCCTGATGTGCCGCGTAAGCTGCGTCCAGGGTAAAACTCCGGAGCGCTTCCGTTAATGTCATTTTTTGCTCGGGCTTCCAACCTCCGGGTGGTTGGTTATTGTGGTTTTGCCGGGTTACAGCGGCGTGAATGCCATGAAAGGGATTGGCCAGTTCCACCGGAAAATCAGAACCCGAGGCAATAATAGTGCCCTGATCAAGTAAGGTTCGCCACGCGTAAGCACCCTTAATGCGATCGGGACCAACACGGTCTTCGGCCATGTTCATATCGCTGGTGGCGTGTGTGGGCTGCATGGACGCAATTAAATCGAGCGATTTTAGTTTCCCGAAGTCGTCCAGGGCAACCACCTGTGTGTGTTCAATTCGGTGACGCAATCCTTTTCCGAAACCGGCATGGTATGCCAACTCTATGGCGTTTAACACAATGCGATTTCCGCGATCACCAATAGCGTGAATATTCGCTTGAAAACCCGCCTCCAGAACTTCCATGACTTTGCTTTTTAGCACTTTGGGCTGTGTGACCAACAGGCCTTTGTGATCTTTTTGATCGGAGTAAGGCTCGATAAGCGCTGCGCCGCGGCTGCCGAGTGCTCCATCGGAGTAGAATTTGACGCTGCGGATCAAGAGTTTGTCATCGTCTGTACGAATAATTCCCTGTTTTAACCACTGAGCAAGATTACCGGAACTGCCATCAAGCATGGCGTAAATGCGCAGGGACAATTGCTGCTTTTTCGCACGCTGTTGATAAAGTTGATATAGAGGTTGTCCAATGCCGGCGTCGTGCACGCTGGTTAATCCTAACGCGATTAAATGTGAAAAGGCTTTATCCAGAGCGAAGTTGTTTTCGAGTTGTGTGGGAGCGGGAATCTTTTCGGTGACCAGAAACTCCGCCGTATCGATTAACACACCCGTGGCTTCACCTTGTTCATCGCGAATGATTTGTCCACCATCGGGATCGGCCGTGGTTTTATGTATACCTGCCAATGCCAGGGCTTTTGAATTGACCCAGGCGGCGTGTCCGTCAATGCGACTCAGGAGTATCGGTCGGTTCAGCTTTAATTTATCGAGAGACGCCTTACTGGGAAATTGCTTATCGGGCCATAATACCTGGTTCCATCCACGTCCAATAATCCACTGCTGCTTGGGATTTTCCCGCGCATAATCAATAACTCGTTGTACCGCTTCCTGTTCCGATTGCGTGTCGCGTAAATCAACGGTGGACAAGCTTTCACCAAGACCAAGCACATGACCGTGGGCATCGATGAGCCCGGGCAACAGTGTTTTACCATGGCCATCAATGCGCTTCGCTTTGGGGTAGTCTTTTTGCGCGGCCTCGGCGGTTCCGGTGAACAGCACTTTGCCATCCTTAAAAACCAGTGCGTCAAACTTTTTCAGTTTGGCGCTGTTTCCGGGTTGCCCGGTGAGCGTGTATCCTTTGACGTTATGAATCAGGGTCGCGTTGGATTGTGCCTGAGTCGTCACGCAGGCCAGCAAAAACACACTAAAAGCAATTATCAGTTTTTTCATTATGTTTATTCGTTTTGTATTAAATGGGTTAACAGAATCAACGTCTTGTTGATTGCTGCCGGTACAGTGGTTGTACAATGAGTGTATCGAGATTATGAATCGTTGTCATCCACAGGGGATTCATGCAAAGTAACCCCATGTACAGGAATCCCATGTACAGGAACCTTAGGAACGTGCACGGTAACTCCATGAGTCTTCCATCGAAAACAAAAACTTGGCTTGAAACAACACTGCAGGCGAAGGTGCGCGATTTAACGCCGGTTGCCGGCGGTTGTATTAATGAAACCTACATTGTCACATTGAGTCACGGAAAGCGCCTGTTTTTAAAATACCATTCGAGCGCCGCTATGTTTGACGCCGAAGCCCTGGGGCTTACCGCGATTAATCAACAGGTACCCCGGTTTGCTCCTGAGCCCATAGCGCACAGCGACAAGTGCCTGATTATGACCTGTCTGACACCCGCGGCGCCGAATCGACGCTACTGGCAAGCCTTGGGTGAAAAGTTGGCACAACTGCACGCTGCAGAACAGCCTTACTTTGGTTTTAAGTGTGATAACTTTTGCGGAGAAACACCCCAACCCAATGCACCAACGGACGATGGTTTTGCATTTTTTGCCGAACATCGTTTGATGTTTCAGGCAAAACGGGCGTTCGATACTGGCAAGCTCGATCGGGCTGTATTGCAGCAGGTTGAAAAACTGGCGTCGCAACTCGAACGCTGGATTCCAGAACAACCGCCGTCGCTAATCCACGGCGATCTCTGGTCGGGCAATGCCATGAACACATCGGAGGGGGCTAAAATATTCGATCCGGCGGCGCATTATGGCTGGGCCGAAGCCGATTTGGCGATGACCACCTTGTTTGGTGAATTCGATCCGGTTTTCTACGAGGCGTATCAAACTACGCGTAATATAAACGCCGTGTGGCGGACGCGTGCTGATTTGTATAATGCCTACCATGTGCTGAATCATTTGAATTTGTTCGGTGGACACTACGGAAATTCGTTGCGTCGGATTCTGCGGCAATATCTTGGCTAGAGGCTAAATTTGGCCCGGCTTTTCAGAGCTAGATATGACGGCTCAAATCACAATGTTGAGAGTCAGGCCGACTTAAATTGCCCTTGTTTTGGTCAATTTGACCGAAAAGCAGCTGCCAAATGACTCTCAGGACGTAAGTCGCCCCACGTCCCGCGTTAAATATACCCAAAGCGTTTGAGATTTAGGTGTGCAGAGTGCGTCAATTTTTGTTCCCCCTTCTTTTAATAGTTGTCTGGCTTTTTGCCGCGCCTGGCCGGTGTCACTTGAACCCGGTGTTGGCTGTTGGGTGCAAAGACTCCGGGGAAGCGCGTGAGGTTAATTCGCGGCTTAGGCACCAGCGCCTATTGAAAAATGGAAGTCCAACATCGGACATCAACAAGCGCAAGAACTTGGTCGTAAAAAGTGGTATTCCTCTTTCAAAACAAGAATCTCTAAAGTAGAATGCGATTATGGCATTTAACAAATATATTAAGTTAGCTCCCAATGTTTGCGTTCTTTATCATGAGGGGAACATGCAAAATTTGAAGTTAATCTTTATGTGTGTATTCGGCTTTTGGACTTCTTATGGGCACACATGTTCATGTGCAAATTATGATCCTAAAGAGTTATATTCCAAGGCAAAATCAGTATTTATGGCGCGTGTGATTAGCGCAGAATTAATAAATGGCAATGGTGGATTACAAAATACAGGAAATTATCACGTCCTTGGAAGATACCAAACTCAAAAAATATTTAAAGGTAATCCACCAAAATTTGGTAAGGTTTTAGATGCAGAGTATCAAGGCGGTAACTGTAGCGTGGGTTTGCTAGTTAGTGGTCTTTATATTTTCTTTTTACACGAAGGAAATACAATAAGTGTTTGTGATGGGTCTGGAAGGGTTCAATCAAGTGAGCAGATAGAGTTACTAAACTCATTCAAAGAATCAAGCATGTAGCATTTAAATAGTCACACGCCCTCGCGGTTAACCAGACCACTTTTTCCGCTAACGTCACAAACCGTCGAGTTACCTTTATCGTTGAACTTGGAGCTAATCAGTGGAAATATTTTCGCTTACTGGATTTGATGTAAATTCAATACAGTTGACTCACTCTAATTGCAGAAGTGGGCGCTATGACGCCGAAATATCTCTAAATTATGGTGATAATGATATTATTATTTTTGCTGAAGAGTTGAGAGACATTCATTCAGTTCATAAAATATTCAGCATCTCTGAAATTAGAATAGATAAACTGGAAAACCACAACGTCCTTGACGGTAATTATGAAGTGGTCGGCATAGATTGCTCTAATTCGATGAAGCTCGGATGTGAAAATATAAATATCTCAGAAAAGCCGTTTTTGTGAAAACCTGACCCAAAAAGTCAAAGCGCCGCCTATAAACGGTGCTTGCTAAAAGCGTTATCTGTAAAACATAGAAGGAGTATCATGCTTAATAACTTTCTTATTGGGATAGTATTTTTGACTTTTTCGATAAATGTGTTTTCTAGTGAGTCCTACCCAGGCCTTCCAGAGAAGGTAGATCCTAGTCAGAAGTATGTATTCTATTCTCACGGATACATCGTTGAGGGGAAAAATGAACAGCCAGTCAACCCAAAGTGGGGAGTATATGATTTTCCAGCAATCAAAAACAAGTTAAGTGATAGCTCATACAACCTGATTGCATACCACCGTCATAAAAATACCGATCCATTTAAATACGCAAAGAAGCTAGCAAATGAAGTCAATTCGCTAATCGATGCCGGTGTTCCACCTAAGAATATCGCACTGGTCGGTTTTTCACGTGGAGGCGCAATTACAATTCTTGCCTCAAATGAGCTAAAAAATAGAGAAATAAATTTTGCGATCTTGGCGGGCTGTGCTGGTCTAGCGAAAAACAGTCCAAAACTTCAGCTATATGGCCATGTTTTTTCCATCTATGAAACGTCAGATCAAGTTGGTTCGTGTAATTTTATGAAAGAGCGCAGCACTGGGATATCCAGTTTTTCAGAGATCGCCATTTCAACCGGCAAGGAGCATGGTGCCTTTTATCTTCCCAGAGACGAATGGGTGGTACCGCTAAAGCAATGGTTACAGGTCGCATTCAGATAACAACCAAAGGTAACTATACCCAAAGCGTTTGCCACCAATGCCGCTGACGGCAAGAACATTGTGGAGACAATGCGTTGATCAGTGACAACGTCATGCTAATCAGAAACGTTATCCTTGTTCTTGGCCAGCTCTTCCAATTGATCGATGGCAGCACCCCAGCCTTCCTCAAACCTCATTTTCCATTCCGCTATGAGAAATAAAATTCTCAAAAACGGCGCCTTCATACAAATATTGTCCTTAAAATCAACAACTTAAGTTTTGGCGTGAATAATGCCGTAAATTGGGTGCAACACTGAAAAACAAAGGGCCGTGGCAGGTTGGCTTTTCCTATCTCGGCCAGACCTCGGACCCTAACGTGGCAACAGGTGCGGGGGATAGGGTCTAAGGTGTGGAAACAGCTGCAACGACTGTTCAGAATCAGCATCACAAGTTTGTAGAAAGGGGGCGTAGATGATATTACCATTGGATACAAAATTAATTTTTAACGCGCTAAGCAACATTTAACAATAAGCAAATTCCTAGTAATAATGATGGGAGAACGGCCATGAGCCAAATAAAAAATATTTATGTAATCGTGTTATTCCTGGTAAGTGGCTTTGGCTACCCTCACAAAGGTAAAACTGGAACCTCAATACGGCCTGAGCGTATCCGCCATTACCTCGGCGGGTTCGGGGGCCAACATTAAATTATTGCGTGATAAGGAAGCCCAGTTCGCCATTCTACAGGGGTTGTACGGAGCCTGGGCCGCTACCGGTACCGGCGAAATGCAGGGGTCTGGAAAACAGAAGTACCTGCGTTCCATCACCATGCTGTGGCAAAACGTGGAGCATTTTGTTATAGACAATAAGTACAGGAAAACAGGCACCATGGAGGATCTGAAGGAGCTTTATGGCCAGGGGTTTGGAATAGGTAAAAGGAACTCCGGCACTGAGGGCTCCGGTAGCCATATCCTGGAGAAGCTGGGTATTGATTTGAGTAAATTTACCCTGGTTCACAAGAATTATACAGCCACGTCTGAAGCACTTCAAAATGGGCCAAAAAGCAAAGCTTGAGCGACTACGCTCAGC
>JARROD010000221.1:0-15387 GCA_037384225.1 Exilibacterium sp. | reverse complement strand
CAAAGCGTTTGAGATTTAGGCCTCCAGAGCACGCCCCTTTTTGCCCCTGACCGCGTCGCTCCTCCTTACGTGGGGCCTGCCACGCGGCGTCGTCGCTCCTTGCCAGGAACAAAAATTGACGCACTCTGAAGACCTAAATCTCAAACGCTTTGGGTATATTAGCTACTTTTTAACTTACTCTTTAACTTACACTTTAACTTACTTTTACAATTTGTTTGCCAAAGTTTTCCCCCCGCAGCATCCCGCGGAACGCATCGACCGCATTTTCGAGCCCCTCGGCAACTGACTCCCTGTACTTGATTTTGCCCTCGCCTACCCATTCGGCCAGTTGGCGAGTGGTCTGAGAATGTTCATCCTGCCATTCCGTCACCAGGAAAAACCTGTGCTCCGGTGGCTCGGGCAAGGCTTCCAGAATATGGAACGGTGTTTCGGCATTGGCAAGATCGGTGTCGTTATAAGCAGAGACGTAACCGCAAATCGGCACCCGTGAACCTTTATTTAGCAGCGGTGCAACCGCTTTGGTTACCGCCCCACCGACATTTTCAAAGTAGACGTCAATACCGTCCGGGCAGGCGCGCGCGAGATCTTCGGCAAAACTATCGACCTTATAGTCGACACAACTGTCGAAACCCAACTCGTTGACGACATAGTCGCATTTTTGCCTGCCGCCAGCCACGCCCACAACGTGACAACCCTGCATTTTTGCCACTTGGCCGACCACCGATCCAACTCCGCCACTGGCGGAGGACACCACCACCGTCTCCCCTGACTCCGGTTTGCCAACCCGGGTCAACCCCAGATAGCCCGTGCGCCCCGGCATACCAGCAGCACCGAGAAAAACTGACAACGGCAACTCTTGGGGGTCCACTTTGTAAAACATCGCCTCCTCGCCCGAAGCGATATAGTACTCCTGCCAGCCGGAATAACAGCTGACATAATCCCCCTCCGCGAATTGTTCGCAACGCGATGCCAACACCTGTCCGATACTTTCACCCACCATCACCGCATTCAGAGCAACAGGTTCCATATAAGATTCCAAATCATTCATACGCGGGCGCATATAAGGGTCCAGCGACAACAACAACACCTTTATCAGGACTTCCCCTTCCCGCAGTTCCGGTACCGGCACCGTTTCCAACCGCAAGTCTCCAAAGCGTTTGAGATTTAGGTGTGCAGAGTGCGTCAATTTTTGTTCCCCCTTCTTTTAATAGCAGGGGGCGCGACGACGCTGCATGGCAGGCCCCATGTGAGGGCGCTAGCGCCGCGAATACCTGGAGCGGCTGGACGGAGCAACGCGGCCAGGGACAAAAAGGGGCGTGCTCTGTGCACCTAAATCTCAAACGCTTTGGGTATACAATCTTGATCCCGTCTTTGTTGCATCAATTAAGAAGTTTCGAGAAACGTATTTTCAACATCACATGGCGAACAGGCGACGACTGGGTTATATTCACCCGCAACACATTTTGGCGAGTAAAACTCACAGATTATGATTGCACCATGGCCCCAAGACCTGTCCCTCGCATCATTCGAGCGGGCACTGCCCTATAACCAGAACACTATTTACCGGCTGGTGTTTACTACATTTGCCAATCAGATTCAGGTACAGCGCGAAGAGATCGCTGTCCCCAATCTCGAAAAAATTTTCAATGCCACCTTTTCACTATCCAGCAAACAGAGTTTTCACGCGATGAGTCTGCGCGATTTAAGCCGCGAGACCGGTATCAGCATGGGCGGCCTCTACAATTACATCGGCTCCAAGGAAGAATTGGCGCAGATGATTGAAGTCTTTATGGATAACGACATGGTCAACCTCGGCCTGTCCTTTATCGAAGGCATCAACGCTGTGCGACCACGGCTTGAAACGATACTGCGGGTTTATATATACATGGGAGACGTGTTTTTACCCTGGTATCAATTTGTCTACATGGAAACCAAAAGCATGACCAGAAAACAAAAGGAAGTCGCCAAGGGAATGGAGATGCGTGACGTGAGTATCATTCAAAGTGTTATTGAACTGGGGCAGGAGCAAGGCCTGGTGGATTGTCGCCTAAATACCAGACTGATCGCTCTAGCCGCGCTCTCTCTGGTGCAAAACTGGTATTTGAAACGCTGGCGTTTTCTCAAAGACGGTACCAGTGCCGATATTTACGCGGACTTTGTTGTCTCTGCCTGCAATAAGCTGATCGCTCCCACAGAGATGGGTATTTAGGATCGATCGTGCACGGTCCTTAGCACTGCACCCATTGGCTTTGCAGCACGCGTTGATGGCTAAATGCGATGCTCGCGCGGGCGCTAATACCCCCTTCGCATTTTGGATGGTAGTATCACACCGATAACTATATAATCCCACAAAAAGAGTAAAGGTTGTTAAATGACTCAGACTTGCATTGTCGTAGGTGCCGGCCACGCAGCCGCCCAACTGGCCCCAAGCCTGCGCCAGGAGGGGTGGGAGGGAAACATTCTAATTATCAGTGATGAACCTTACATCCCCTACCACCGCCCACCATTGTCCAAAGCGCTGTTGGCGGGAGAGAAAAACCTCAGCGAAATACTGATCCGTCCCGAAGCGATTTACGAAAAACACAATATTCATTTCAGGCTTTCAACGCGGGTCGAGTCGATTCAACCTACAGAGAAGACCATAAGGCTGCACGATGGAGAACAACTGGCCTACGACAAGCTCGCCTTGTGCACGGGTTCGAGAGTGCGCAAAATGCCCATCGGCGCCGGACTCGCAGGAGTACATTACCTACGTAATATTCAGGATGTAGAAGCCATCAAAGCCGACATCCACCCCCATGCCCGCGCCGTAATCATCGGTGGTGGTTATATCGGTCTGGAGACAGCGGCCGTTCTCAAAAAGCTCGGATTACAGGTCACTGTGGTGGAAATGATGGATAGGGTTTTACAGCGGGTTGCCGCATCCGAGGTTTCTGAATTTTACACCCGTGTTCACGCGGAAGAAGGCGTTCGTATTGAAACCGGGAAGGTCGTCGGCGCCATTGAAGCTGATCCTCAGGCACAAACAGCACATGAACTAACACCTCGTGTACTAACACCTCGTGTACAACAGGTCCTCTGCACGGATAACACCCGTTACGACGCCGACCTTGTGATTATTGGCGTCGGCGTTGTACCCAACACCGAACTGGCCGAAACGGCCGGGCTCGCCGTCGACAACGGCATTGTGGTGGACGAACTCGCCCGCACCGAAGACCCCCATATCGTTGCCGCCGGCGATTGCACCAATCACCCCAACAAACTGCTGGGATACCGCCTGCGACTAGAGTCGGTACCCAATGCCACCGACCAGGCAAAAACCGCCGCCGCCTCGATCTGTGGCAAGCAAAAGCCCTACTGCAGCCTGCCCTGGTTCTGGTCTGATCAGTACGATATGAAACTTCAGATCGCAGGCTTCAATCAAGGCTATGACAAGGTCGTACTCAGGGGCGACAACCAGACTGGACGGGGGTTTGTCGCCTGGTATTTGCGAGCCGGCATACTGTTGGCGGCGGATTGTGTAAACCGCCCCAAAGAGTTTATGCTCGCCAAGCAACTGCTAAGCAAAAATCTGCCCGTTACTCCAGAACAACTGGCCGATGAGAGCTTCGAGCTGAAATCACTACTAAGAAGCTGATAGGCTTTACGTTTATGCAGGTACTACAATCGCCGAACAAACGTTGAACAATATACCCAAAGCGATTAAAAATTAAACCTTAGTGAAAGACTAAAAGGGGGATGTAACCTTATGCCTATGGTGACCTATATCGAAGCAGACGGTGCGCAATACGAAATCGATGTACCCACGGGAAATTCCGTCATGCAGGGCGCTGTCGACAATTTGGTCGATGGCATTTTGGCCGAATGCGGCGGCGCCTGCGCCTGCGCCACCTGCCACTGCTATGTCGATCCAGCCTGGTGGGACAAAGTCGGCGAACCCAGTGAAATTGAAAAGGAGATGCTCGAAGGGGTAATCGACCCACAACAAACCAGCCGTTTGAGCTGTCAGATTGAAGTCACTGAAGAACTGGACGGCCTTATTGTTCGCCTGCCCAGTTCACAATACTAACTAGTGCCCTGCCCCGCCATTAAACGCCCAATCAGCGTTGCCGCGGGGAGGGGGTCTAAAGGCCGTGCACGGTCTAACGCGACTGTGAGCGCGATACACCTGAACGCCCAAAAACAGTTCCAATGCGCAGAAACACCCGATCATGGCCATTCTCTGAACGGCCGTATCCCCAGTACAGAGGACCAATAGGGGAGCGATAGCCAAAATACACATTGCCGTTTAATAACCCTTCATCAAAAATATCCTCTCTATTCTCCGCCGCGTTGCCGTATTCCAGAGTTGCGCCAATATAGGCCGGCAAAATACCCGTGCGCCCAAACTCATAGCGGTAACTGATGAGCAGGTTGCCAAAATGCTGGCCACTGATCTGGTTGTCCTCCAACCCGGACAGGTTG
The DNA here is from genome assembly GCA_037384225.1 of Exilibacterium sp. GTDB lineage: Bacteria > Pseudomonadota > Gammaproteobacteria > Pseudomonadales > Cellvibrionaceae > JARROD01. The sequence continues at coordinate 10,923 of JARROD010000221.1, read as the reverse complement.
TTAAAGCCACCGCCGCGAAACAATCGTTCGGCTGGAGCGTTATCGTCGAGCGTTGTGTTGTAGCGCAGACTGGCAATGAGCGTGTTCCTCGAACGGGTCCAGGCCCGAGTGATATCTAAGGTAGCCTGCTCAAACTCAGTTTCAGCCCCCAGGCTTTCATCCGCTTTGGTGTAATTTAAATTAATCACTGTACCTTTGGAGGGAAAATAGCGGTCGTCAGAACTGTCATACTGGGCGCTGAACAAGTATTCGGCCACATCGAAATCCGTACCGATAAAACCCGGATCACCGACAAACCCGCTGGTTGAACTGGAGGTCCAGGACAAACCGGTAAAAACCGCGGCACTTGTGCCTATCTCGTGCCCCACGGAAAAAGAGGCCCCCAACTGATCCGCCTGTATCTGGCTGAGGCGATTGCCCTCCTCATCAAAAACATTAACGTCCCGGCGTTCACCCCAGATTTGCGGCAACAAGATCCAGCGCTGAGCGGTGTCAACCGGCTTGTAGAGTTCAAGCAAAAAACCGGGCTCCTCACCGAGCTGCAGCAACCCACGAAACTCCGATCCCAAATCGTCCACATCCGTTTTCAAAAAGGATACGCGCACATTAGCACTGCTTTCACTACCGTCGAAGGCGAGATCCATCCCGGTTTCAATAAACTGAGTTCCCCGGGTATCCTGTTCCACATGAAGAACCAGTCCCGCGCGGCCGTTTTCCCGTACAATTTCATAGTGGACCATTTCCAGGAACCCCATTGCATACACCTGCTCCACCGCCCGCTCGATCTGAATCAAATCCAGCGGCCGCCCCACCAGCTCGGGCAGGTGGCTTTCAATCACTTCCGTTGCAAACCGGGACTTGTTATCGATTCGCACAAACTCAACTTCCGGTAACTCAGTGTTGCAGTTTTTAATTCTGCTTTTGTAAGCCTGATAAGCTTGTTTTGATAAACCCAATGCCGCCAATTTATCCCGTACCCCAGCATGCGACGCCGCCCGGTAGCCGATAGGAATCGCTTCAGCGACCCGGTCAAAACTGATCGAGCCAATCTCAGTTCCCAACTCAGGAATAATAACGATATCCCGCGAGGTCACACTGGCAAGTTGAGCTTCTGAATTATTACGCACCAAAAAACCCGATAACTGTTCGGTAATGGAAAACAGATTGGTAAGGTTTTCCCGCGCGGTCAGCGGTGAGCCGACATCCACGGCGATGATGATATCAGCCCCGATTTGACGCGCGACATCGATGGGAATATTGTTAACAACCCCTCCGTCCACCAAGAGGTGGCCATCTAATTCGATCGGTGAAAATATACCCGGAATTGACATGCTGGAGCGCATGGCCAGTGCCAGATCACCTTTATCCAACACCACTTGCTCACCGGTCGCAATGTCGGCGGCCACCGCCCGAAAGGGAATTGGCAGTTGATCAAAATTTCGCGTCTGCACCCGTTGGGCGGCCAGATTTTGAAACAGAGTTGCGATATTTTGGCCACTGGAAGCACCGTTCGGAAACAGCGATGACCCCTTACCAATACCGAATTTGGGGCCGAACATACCCAGGTCATCATCCCGTCGGCGCCGGAAAGGGCTGTCGCGACGCTTCGGCTCGCCGTCAAACACCTCGTTCCAATTCAGTGAGGTAAGGGTATTTTCCAACTCATCGCCACTCATGCCGGTTGCATATAGAGCCCCAACCAACGCCCCCATACTGGTTCCAGTAACATAATCGACGGGCACCCGCAGCTGCTCCAGCATCTTTGTTACACTCAGTGCTGGCAGCCCACAGTAGCGAGTGGCAGCAACACGACAGCAGCAGAAGCACGCGAGCGCCAACACAATAAATCCTGGATATTCGCAGCCGACACACAACCTGAATTAAATTTGTCATTTCACCCACAATCACCAGTGGAACCTATTGGTTGAAATTTAGGTATATTTACATACATTTGTGTTATGTGTATGTTGGAGTTCATGGCTTACAATTCGCCTTTTTCGATGAATAAGGTCGATATTTTGCACTTTATTTTCGATCTAACAAACATATAATTCTTTAACCGCTTAATGGGTGGACAGTGATAATGAGCGGTGCAGCAGTGTTAAATGATGTGTATTGTAAAAAAAGGAGCACTCAATGAAATTGGGCAATACACAGACACAATATGGACTGGTTACTATTTTGCTACACTGGATCATCGCGATATTGGTTATCGGGCTGTTCGCACTGGGGCTTTATATGACTGATCTCACCTATTATGACCCCTGGTACCGTAAAGGACCGGATTTACACCGCAGCCTAGGTATAATTGTCGCCCTATTACTACTCTTGCGTATAATCTGGCGCTGGGCCACACCCCAGCCACAGCCATTGGACACCCATAAAGTCTGGGAAATCCGGCTCGCAAGTCTGATGCACAAGGCGCTGTATCTATTGCTCATCGCAATCGTCATCAGCGGCTACCTGATCTCAACCGCCGACGGTCGCAGCGTTAAAGTGTTCAACTGGTTTGAAGTACCGGCTTTAATCACCCGTGTTGATAACTTGGAAGACTACGCTGGCGATATTCACTGGACCCTGGCAATAACCACAATTATCTTAGTAGTTTTCCACGCGCTGGCCGCGTTAAAACACCAGTTTATTTCCAAGGACGGTACACTCTCGCGTATGCTTCCATAACCCACTAACAAATCAGAGATACCAAGCAGTAGCATGTTTGAAATACAAACTGCGTTTAAATAATTTACTGTTATGCAATCGAGACGCTTGAAAAAATTATTTAACCAAACAACTTGACATACTTAAGGAGTCAGGAATGATCAAAAAAGCAATTGCCCTTTTAGCCTGTTTCATCACCCTGGGCGCCAGCTCGGCATCCTGGGCGGAAAACTACAAAATAGATTCCAAGGGCGCACACGCCGCTATCCAGTTTAAAATCAAACACCTGGGCTACAGCTGGCTGTTGGGCCGATTTAACACTTTCGATGGATCTTTCAGCTACGATGAAAGCAAACCGGAAGCGTCCACCGTAGCTGTAACCATTAAAACCGCCAGTGTCGATTCCAACCATGCCGAACGCGACAAACACCTGCGCGGCGAAGATTTTCTCAATGTCGAGAAGTTTCCTGAAGCCAAGTTTGTCAGCACCAGTTTTAAAAACCTGGAAGGCGGTAAAGCGCTTCTCAAAGGTAATTTGACGTTGCACGGGGTGACCAAGCCCATCACTATAGATGTCAATCACATCGGCGCCGGCAAAGACCCTTGGGGAGGTTATCGCCGCGGATTTGAAGGCCACACCACAATTACCTTGAAAGATTTCGGTATCGATTACGACCTGGGCCCTGCTTCACGCGAAGTGGAAATGCATCTATATCTGGAAGGCATTCGCCAATAATATTAATGTCGACGTTGAGCTATCCGCTGTGCAAATAGCAATCCGTGCCCCCCGGGGCACGGTTTTCCATCGAAGCGCGATTTTTACCAACCTGGATTATCTCCCTATTTTCGGATAAGCGAACTCGGTCACGAAATCAAGCATCGCTAATACGTTATATTACCTGACATTTCCTTCTCTAACTTCCTTAGCATTTTCCCGCGTAAAATGCCAGCTGATGGGCAGTAGCATGAAACCAAGCAAATGTCGTCAAAGGTTAGCTGCAACGATTCTTGCCGCACAACTTTTCGCCATCAATGAAACCCACGCGGATGAAGTGGATGAATTCACTCTACTGTTATACGAAGGCTATGCGGAAACTTTTATCCAGGGAACAGACGACATCGTGCGCTATCAAATTGTCGACGGGTTGGCAATCATGGAAGGCGATATCGTTCTTGGCGAACACGAACATGTGCAAACTTACGGCATTCCCGGTTTTACTGTAAACTCGCCCCCACCCGCCGAGGCGGACGAAAGCGGAGAATTTCGCAGTCTTTGGCCAAATGGCAAAGTGCCCTACGCTATTGACGACGATCTTCCCCATGGCTACATCGACGATATTAAGACCGCCATCCGATGGATCGAGTCAGCGGCGAATGTCCACTTTGTCGAGCACACCACAGAAAACGATTATGTGGAATTTTATCGGGGCAGTGGCTGTAATTCGATGGTTGGACGCAACGGAGGCGAACAGCACATATCTTTAGGCTCAATGGGGTGCGCAAAGCCGGGCGTCATTGCCCACGAACTACTACACACGCTCGGCTTCTGGCATGAGCAATCACGCGCCGACAGAAACCAATACATCACGGTAAACTGGAGTAATGTGCAAAGCGGCACGGAATACAACTTCCAAAAAGCCAGCGAACCCACCACAGCGGATAACCCGCGCCCCTATGACTACACATCTATCATGCACTACCGGTACAGCGCCTTCAGCGCCAATGGCCTACCGACCATTACCGCTAAAGATCCGGATGTAGATCACACACTGATTGGCCAGAGAGAGCACTTGAGCAAACTCGACAAGTCCAATCTGGTGAAACTCTACGGAAGCAAAAAGAGCGGTGAACTCTTTTAAGCGCTCAAATCTCCGGAGGCAAAGGAGACGCCGACCTCTATATCAGTCTCGAGGCAAAACCCGATGTCAGCAATTATGATTGCCGTTCATATATGTATGGGAACGCTGAAGAATGCACCGTAAATCTACCCCTCTCGGGCACTTGGTTTATCGGTATTTACGGAGATAATTCCAGCAGTGACCTAACGTTCCAGTGGCAGGTGAAGTAGCTCTCTGCAAAACCCACCACCTATAGGCACGGCCTGCGGTAAAAATATTTTTTGTGCTCCCATACCTTATTAATGAGAACCAGCATTCATATCACTCAATGAGTTTAAATTAAAATCTACTTTTCAACACAATGGGACATCAATTATGCGTTTTCCTGTTTTTCTTGGCCTAGTCAGTGCCAGCGCCTTGATTTCCACCAATACTCTAGCACAAGAATATCTAGCCTCGACACAGCAATACAGTAATAATTACAGTGCCGGGGGTGTTTCGCTGGATAATGGAATCCATTACAACTATGCGGAATTTAGATATGTTAACACTGAAATAGGTAACTTGGACGGCGATGGTTTTCAATTAGGCGCTTCTTATAGACTCAGCAGCGACATCTATGTAAGAGTTAACTATTCCGACCTGGATTATGATTTCAATATCGACAGTGAAACTCTGGAATTCACCGGTGGATTTATTTTCCCTTATAAGGATATAGATGTTGCCACTGAATTTTCCCTAATCGACGCAGAATTTGGGAGGTCGGACGATACCGGCTGGATGCTGTCTTTAGGCGGCCGCAAGTTACTCAATCAACTGTTCGAAGCACGAGTCTTTCTGCGGCACTCAGACGTACTCGACAACACAGACACCACTATAGAGTTAGGGGGGGACTACTATATCCAGGGAAATATCGCTGTCGGTGTGACGGTCAATGTAGGCGGAGATACAGATAGACTATCTTTGGGCGGACGCTATTTTTTCTAAAGACGTCTGCTCCCAATAGATTGGAGGCTAAAAATTCACCACTACGTTTGAATATTTATCCTCCAGAAAAATTCGCTCACTCCGATTGTACCCGCCTATATACCCAAAGATAATACCGCCTCAACTATTGCAAATGACATCGATAAAGAAGACGATAACCACGCAGTGGACGAAATCGCAATTCAAGGCTATTGTAGTTGCCGTATAAGTAATTAATAACCAACTGATAATACCAGTTTCCCTATTGACAAGGGCTAAGGCCTTTGCAAAGAGGCGTGCGAATCTTAGCCCGAGTTTCACGGGCCTTCCTAAGTGGTTAGAAATGATAAGTCAAATTCAACACAAACCAGGTATTAGTTATTTCAGTAGAAAATACCTGCGGGGGTCTATTAAATGAAGCAATGTTTACAGTTTTATATCAATGGCGAATGGATTGACCCGATCACGCCCAATCCATTCGACGTCATAAATCCCGCAACCGAAGCAGTGATCGCCCGGATATCCCTGGGCAATGAAGCCGATGTAGACACGGCTGTGTCCGCCGCCAAGAGCGCTTTTGAACACTTTTCCCGCACCAGCCGCGAACAGCGGATAACACTGCTGGAAAATATCCTCGAAATATACGACAAATACTATCTGGAAATGGCGGAAACCATCAGCAGTGAAATGGGGGCTCCGCTAAACTTCGCTAAAAAATCTCAGGCCGCCTGTGGCACAGGTCACTTCACAACGGCACTCGAGGCACTCAAACGCTATGAATTCGAATACGATCTCGGCAACAGCCGGGTCTTTAAAGAACCTGTCGGTGTTTGCGGATTGATTACGCCCTGGAACTGGCCCGTCAACCAGATCGCCTGCAAAGTGGCTCCAGCACTGGCCTGTGGTTGCACCATAGTACTCAAACCCAGCGAAATAGCCCCCCTTTCAGCTCTCCTGTTTGCCCGCATACTCGATGAAGCCGGCGTACCGGCCGGTGTATTTAACCTGGTCAATGGCGATGGTCCCACCGTGGGCAGCGCATTGAGCAGCCATCCGAATGTCGATATGGTATCCTTTACCGGCTCGACCCGAGCAGGGGTTCAAGTCGCCAAATCCGCCGCTGACACCGTCAAGCGGATCACCCAGGAACTGGGCGGCAAATCGGCCAATATCATTCTCGACGATGCCGACCTTGAGCACGCCGTTAAAGGCGGCGTACTCGAGTGCTTCAGCAATTCCGGTCAATCCTGCAACGCACCCTCACGCATGCTGGTCCCGGCGCAGCGACACACCGAAGCCGTGGACATCGCCCGGCGTATTGCGCAAACCATAGTGACAGGCGACCCGCTACAGAAAAACACCCGCCTCGGTCCAGTGGTCAGTTTGGCACAATACAATAAAATCCAACGACTGATTCAGCAAGCTTGTGAGGAAGGCTGCGAACTGATTGTCGGCGGTCCCGGTAAGCCCGAAGGGTTGGAGACAGGCTATTTTGTCAGACCCACCATTTTCGCCAATGTATCGAACAAATGCACCATCGCCCGCGAAGAGGTTTTCGGCCCCGTACTGGCTATTCTGCCCTACCAAAGCGAAGAGGAAGCGATTCACATCGCCAACGATACGCCCTACGGGCTCTCCGGATATGTTTCATCGAACGACCTGGAGCGCGCCCGCCGTGTAGCCCGACGACTGCGTACCGGGATGGTTCACCTAAATGGCGCTGATGTCGATTTTAACGCCCCTTTCGGCGGCTACAAGCAATCCGGCAATGGCCGTGAATGGGGCGCTCAGGGCTTTGAAGACTTTCTCGAAATTAAGGCTGTTATGGGCTATACCCCGGATTATTGAGAAGTCACACATACGGCAACAATAATAAGGAGTACATTTATGAAAACAAAAGCCGCTGTCGCATTCGCCGCAGGCAAACCCCTGGACATTGTTGAGGTCGACCTGGAGGGTCCGAAAGCGGGAGAAGTTCTGGTCGAAATAAAAGCAACCGGAATTTGCCATACGGACGCCTTCACCCTCTCGGGAAACGATCCCGAAGGTGCTTTTCCCACCATACTCGGACACGAAGGTGCGGGTATCGTGGTAGAAACCGGCCCCGGTGTCACCTCCTTAAAACCGGGCGATACCGTGATCCCCCTGTACACCCCCGAGTGCCGGCAATGCGATTTCTGCCTGCACCCTAAGACCAACCTGTGCCAGGCAATCCGCGAAACCCAGGGCAAGGGGCTCATGCCCGACGGCACCAGCCGCTTTTCCTTGGAAGGCAAACCACTGCTACATTATATGGGCTGTTCGACCTTCTCAAACTATACTGTATTGCCGGAAATCGCGGTGGCGAAAATCCGCAGTGATGCGCCATTCGACAAGGTCTGCTACATCGGCTGTGGTGTTACTACCGGTGTTGGGGCCGTCGCTTTTGACGCCAAAGTAGAACCCGGGTCAACCGCCGCGGTTTTCGGTCTCGGCGGTATTGGCCTCAATGTTATCCAAGGTCTGCGGTTGGTGGGCGCGAACCGTATCATCGGAGTCGATATCAACGAAAACCGAAAAGCGCTGGCCTCCCAGTTCGGAATGACGGATTTCATCAACCCCAACGATGTGGAAAACACCACTCAGGCCCTGATCGATATGACCAACGGTGGTGTGGATTACAGTTTTGAGTGTATCGGTAATGTCAATACCATGCGACAAGCCCTAGAATCCTGCCACAAGGGCTGGGGGGAATCTTTCGTTATCGGCGTCGCCGGCGCCGGCCAGGAAATTTCCACCCGCCCGTTCCAACTGGTCACTGGGCGAAGTTGGCGTGGAACAGCTTTCGGTGGCGCCCGTGGTCGCACCGACGTACCCAAAATCGTCGACTGGTATATGGACGGGAAAATAAATATCGACGATTTGATTACTCACACCATGCCGCTGGACGAAATCAACACCGCCTTCGACCTGATGCACCGCGGCGAAAGCATTCGGTCTGTCGTGATTTATTAATCGCGCCCACGCCGGTTTTCTGTATTTAAAAAAGTCGGGCACAAGGGTTCCCCCTCAAACGGGGGAATCTGCTATCATCTCGGTTTTGTTTTTTCCTGGTTTTTGCCCTGACTTTCTTAACTACAGAATAACCCAGTCCTATGCTCAAAAATGACGCTCTGCAACAACTTGTTCAACTTAAAGAATCCATTCGTGCACAAAAGGAATTTGGCCAGGGAACCGTTCGCGGCACCCAAGGCAAATTTGGGTTTGTCACACTCGATGACGGACGCGAAGCATTTCTCTCTCCGGAATCCATGCAACGGGTATTTCCCGGCGACCGTATAGAAGTTAGCCTGGCCACCAATGAAAAAGGTAAACTCACCTCCCACCTGGAAAAATTGCTCAACTCCTCCCTGAGCACTTTTTCCGGCCGCTATTGTGTGCGCGGTCAAGGGCATTTTGTGGTAATTGATCAGCCACAACTGAACCGCTTTATTTTCGTTCCGCCCAAAAGTCGCAACCAGTGCCGGGATGGCGACTATGTCACGGCGCGCCTGACTCGCCACCCGTTCGAATATGAAGGCAAGGCCCAGGCAAAAGTAGAGAAGCGCATAGGCACCGAATCCGACGCCGGCATCGAACACAGCTATATCATTGCCAAGTACGATTTCCCCGTTACCTGGCCGGATGCAGCCCGGGCGCAAAGCAAAAAGATCAAAACCCAGCCCAATACCGACGCCGCCGGGCACCAGGACCTTACCCATCTGCCTTTCATCACCATTGATGCGGAAACGACCGAAGACATGGACGATGCGCTCTATATCGAAAGCGGCGCCGACGGCTGGAACCTGTTCGTTGCCATTGCCGATCCCAGCGCCCAGGTCGAGGCCGACAGTCCCCTGGGCAAAACAGCCCGCACGCGCGCCAATACAATTTACCTGCCAGGCCGGACACTAACCATGTTCCCAGAGGAGCTTTCCCACAATATATTCTCCCTGGTCCCGGGACAAAACCGCGCCGCCGTAATCTGCCGTATGAACATTGCCGACAACGGCGCCATTACCGGCTACGAGTTTACCCAGGGTACGATAAAGTCAAGGCGCAAACTCAGCTACAACGAAACCGCTCATTATCTTGACAACACTGGCGAATCCGACTTTGGAGAAGAAATTTCCACTCAGTTGAAAAACCTTTGTCTCTGCAGTGAAAAGCGCAACCGCTTCCGCGCCGAGCACGCGCTGCTGGTCGATGAAAATCCGGAATTCGAATTTGTATTGAACGATAAGTTAAAGATCAAACATATTGAAAAACGCGAACGCACAGTCGCCCATCGCATTGTCGAAGAAGCCATGCTCGCCACCAACTGCTGCGCAGGGGAATTCCTCGCGCAACACACAGCCGGAATTTTTTCCAGCCACAAAGGATTTCGCAAGGAACGCGTCAAAGATGTGCTAACGCTGATCAAAGAAAGTCCACTCGACATCAACCCAACGGATGATTTCGAAAGCCTCGACAACTATCGCCGCCTGATCGTCGAGCTCCAACGACACAGCGACGCGGCGACAACTCAAGTCTTGTCGACATTAAAACGCATGCTGCAACCCGGAGAACTCACCCATGAACCCCAACCACACCTGGGATTGGGGTTTAAACACTACGCAACCATCACCTCGCCCATTCGCCGCTATCAGGATTTTCACAATCACCTGGCACTAAAAGCCATCAGGGAAAACCGCCAACCACCCGCCTTGGCCGACAGTGAACTGCAAACGTTGAAAGACCAGATAAGCAAAGGGCGTCAGGCCGGCAAACAACTGAAACAATGGTTGCTCTGCCAATACATGCAAAACCGGAAAAACACGGTGCACAACGGGAAAATTGTTCTCATCAACAGCCAGGGACTGGGGGTACGTCTGGAGGAAAATGGCATTGAGGGTTTTGTTCTGTTGAACAAAAAGAACCGCGAAAAGAAACTCTCTTTCGACCAGACTCGGATTAAATTAAAGTATGGAAAAGAAACTTTTCACCTCGACCAGTCCATCGTAGTAAAAATAACCAGCGTGGACATGGAACGCTATCAAATTAAATTTGCGTTGCAAGAGAGTGCCGCTTAAATCCTGCGCAAAACGCACCAGGCTTCGTTGCCATGTGGCAACGAAGCCTAACGGAGGTACCCGCAGTTAGGGTTAACCGTCCCTGCCCCGAGGGCTAGTTCAACATTCCAGCTGGGGCGGGCCGCGCGACCTATGCGCGTAGCGCCGGAGTGTACAGCCTGGCCCTTTACATATTAATTAACGACTGTAAAGTATTTAATGGTTTCAGAGTTCGACTGATCAATACAATCTCCTTCCGTTATAAAATTGACTCTTTTTTGTGTAGCGAAGGCCAACATTAGCATACTAAGATATTCCTTGGCCATTGGCCTATCCATTTTGTACGAAAGGTAATCGCCGTTTGATCCGTGACATTCGGGGGCATTATTTAC
>JARROD010000220.1:0-6417 GCA_037384225.1 Exilibacterium sp. | reverse complement strand
TAACCGGAGCATAGCTATCCCTATGTGAGGATTAGAAAAATTGAGCACGGCCCTGAAAATGCTGCTATAGAAGGAGCGAAGCGGTCCTGGGCCGAAAATTTATGCAACGATAGGGTTTAATAAACCCAAAACCAAACCGATAACAAGCCGCCTATAGCGCTGGCCACCAACGGCAAACCGATGCGCCATCCAAAATCGCGACCACCGATAGATACCGCCATACCCGCTTTAGTGACATTATTGACCGCCGCCGCGATCACCACCCCTATCACCGCCACCCGCAGTGTCAGGTCATCGCCACTCATACGCGCCAGCGATAGGGTAATCGCGTCTACATCCGCCACGCCCGAGGCCGCCGCCAAAGCCAACACACTGCCCTCGCCGAACCAGTTCTTTAACGCTTTTCCGAGCAGCAGCACCAGGGCCAACAACAGCCCGAAACCCAGTGCGGAACTCATTTCCAAAGGGTTTTTCAACAGCCAGGTCACGCCGGACTGTTTGCGCGGGTGCCCCCGCCAGTACAACAGCGCCGGCAGATACACCAATAACCCCATAACCAGCACCGGCACCAGCAGCGGTACAAACAGTTCAGCGTTGAGCAGGGTCGCCACCAATAGCATGCGCGGAAACATGGTGCCACAGGCCAGCAGCCCGCCCACCGCCAACACCGGCGTTAACGCCGCCTCGCCGCGGGAGGCGCGGGCGAAGTGCAGAGTCAGTGCGGTGGAAGACGCCAGTCCGCCGAACAGCCCGGTAAAGACAATGCCGCGCCGCGCACCGGCAATCTTGATGGAGAAATAGCCGGCAAAGGAAATCGCCGCGATCAGCACCACCAACCACCAGATCACATAGGGATTCAGCGCCTGCCAGGGGCCGAAACCGCGGTTGGGGAGAATCGGCAGCATCACCACGGAAATCAAAAGCAGCTTGATACCGGCGCGCAGCTCTTCGGCCGCCAGCGCCCTGACCCAGCTATGCAGCAGCGGCTTGTAACTGAGCAGCAGGGTTGTCACAACCGCCGAGGCGGCGGCAACGGCCACTTCCCCCTGTGCAGCCAGAGCGCCGAATACAAACGTCAGCAAACCGGCGACCAGGCTGGTAACCCCTACATCCTCCCCCCCGCGCAACAGGTTGACGACGTAAGCGGTGGTCAACACCCCCGCCAGGGCGGCCAGGCCCAACCCCAGCAGCAGCGCGCCAAATGCCAGCGAAAGCAGTCCCAATACGCCGCCCAGAAGGCCGATCAGACCATAGGTGCGCACCCCGGCGACACGTCCCCCCTCCTTCGCCAGACGCTCCTTCCAGCCGCGCTCGACGCCGATTAATAGCCCGATCGCCAGCGCCGCGCTCAAGTAGTAGAGAATCTGTTGTTCATCATTCATTGCTTAACTTTAGCTTACCGCCACGTCAGTAAGGCCTGTCACGGATGCAATCGGCACTGCCAGTGCCCCTGCGTGCGGCCTTCACAACGCCGGTGTCGCCCGCTCGATAATCTGCGCACAATTCACCCCCGCCGGCAGATCGCCGTACAGCCTGCCGCCGCATTCACCCGCCAGTCTCGAAGCACAAAAGGCGTCCGCCACCGAAGGGTTGCCGCCACTGACCAGCAGCGCCGCCTGCAGGGTCAAGGTGAGTTTCTCCAGCAACCGGCGGGCGTTATATTCCAGCGCATCGGTATTGGCCAACAGTTTTTTCAATTGCGCGACACCCTGGTCCAGGCACCGGTCGGCGCCGCGCACCGCCTCCAGCTCGGCCATCAGGGTATCGACCGTGTCCGGCGCTGTGGCAATAACCCGCAACACATCCAGACACTGCACATTGCCGCTGCCTTCCCAGATAGCGTTCACCGGTGACTCGCGAAACAGCCGCGGCATAATACAGTCTTCCATCACCCCGCTGCCGCCGATACACTCCATGGCTTCGTAGGCGTGCCCCGGCGTGCGCTTGCAGATCCAGTACTTGCCGATCGCCGTGCCTATCCGCAGCAAACGCTTTTCGGCTTCGCTCTGTTGGCACTGATCCAGACTACGGGCCATGCGCAGCGTCAACGCCAGCGCCGCCTCGTGCTCCAACACCAGATCCGCCAACACATTCTGCATCAACGGCTGTTCGTACAAACGCTTGCCGAACGCACGGCGATAGGTGCAATGGTGCGTCGCCTGCGCCACCGCCTGGCGCATACCCGCGCTCGAACCCAACATACAATCAAACCGCGTCATCGCCACCATCTCCAGAATCGTCGCCACGCCGCGTCCCTCCTCCCCCACCATCCAGGCAAAGGCGCCGCGCAACTCGGTTTCACTCGACGCATTGGAAACGTTGCCCATCTTGTTTTTCAGCTGCTGAATCTGCAGCGGGTTCTTACTCCCGTCCGGGCGCCAGCGCGGCAACAAAAAGCAGGAAAGCCCCCCCGGCGCCTGCGCCAGCACCAAAAACCCATCGCACATAGGCGCGGAAACAAAATACTTATGCCCCACCAACTCATAACCGCTGCCCGGCCCCCCAGCCTCCAATGGATGAGCCCGAGTGGTATTAGCGCGCACATCCGAACCGCCCTGCTTCTCCGTCATCGCCATCCCGATCGTCAGGCCCCGTTTCTGCCGGTCGGGAACATTGCGCGGATCATAATAGTGGGAAAGAATCTTCGGCGCCCAGGCGGCAAAAATATCCTCCTGCCGGCGCAGCACTGTTATCGACGCCGACGTCATGGTAATCGGACAACCGTGCCCCGCCTCTACCTGAGACATAAGATAAAACTTCGCCGCCCGCGCTACCTGCGCCCCCGGTCCGGGCCGGCTCCAGTGGCTCGCATGCAGACCGTTTTCAATCGAGATCTGCATCAAGCGGTGATAGGCCGGATGAAAACGCACCTCATCGACCCGATGTCCATAGCGATCGTGAGTGCGCAATTGCGGTCTCTGTTCATTGGCCTGAAAGCCCAGCTCAATGACTTCCCGCGAGCCGGTAAGCGCACCGAACGCCGTCAGTTCATCCACGGCCCAGTCGCCACCTTCCCTCACCACGGCTTCCTGCAAAGCGTGATCCTCGAGATAGAGGTTGTAATTTTCCAGCGGCGGAGGCTGGTTAAAAACGTCGTGGGTATCAGGGTGCCGGGGCAGCGGCGGGTTCACCGCGGAGCCTGAATAATCGACGGGTTGGTCACTGCCGGTCGCGGTATCGATAGGGGTTGAAGACATAGGGAAGCTTCCTATAACAAATAGGGTTTATTATCGAAAGCGCACCACCGTGAACGCGACCACAGGGTGGGCACTTTCACATCTATGCAGGGATCATAGCACCATCGTGGGGCTATGGCCGCAGCGTCTTAAAAAATAATCCACTGACATAAAAACGTTAAAATCCTGGCTGTATAATTGCGCACTGAACAATCCTGACTATACAGTTAGGATTATTCAACATAACATCGGACTGCCAACACTGATACCCAAAAAACCAGTTAGTTGGCTGACCAACAAGTAACTTCTCAATAACCCGGAGTATTGTGCCTTCGATACGGAGGCCCCGGGTTATTGAGCAGTTACACAACAATTCGCGTTGAACCTTTGACCGACTGGGGATAAATAATAATGATGAAAAACAGAAAACAGCCATTGGTATTCGCTTTTGCCCTTGCAACGCTGACATGCGCCGGCGTCCAGGCCGCCGAGGATTTATATTTTTCCGAATATATTGAAGGCAGCAGCTACAACAAAGCGCTTGAAATTTACAACGGCACCGACACCGACATTGATCTTTCAGCCTATTCAGTCGCAATCTATTTCAACGGTAGCACAACCGCAGGTAACAGCATTTCCCTCAACGGCACACTCGCCGCCGGCGACGTTTTTGTTTTAGCTCACACCTCGGCGGATGCTGAAATGCTCACCGTCGCCGACCAGACTTCCGGCAGTGTTACCTTTAACGGCGACGACACCGTTGCCTTGGTAAAAACCGCGAACGGCGCGGCGGTGGATGTTATTGGCCAGATTGGCGTCGATCCCGGATCCGAATGGAGCAGCAACGATACCGGCACCCAAAACAACACCCTGCGCCGCCTCGAAAGTGTCAGCGACGGCCGCACCAATGGCGCCGACGAATTCGATCCCATTCAGGAATGGCAGGGTTTTGCCCAGGACACCTTTGACGGTCTGGGCATCTACGGTGAGGGAAACGGGGAAACCCCGGTTGAGGAAACGCCCTGCGGCGATCCCGCCACGCTGATTCACGAGGTTCAGGGCAGCGGTGCCGAAAGCCCTTTGAACGGCCAAAAGGTGACCCTGGAAGCCGTTGTGGTGGGGGATTTTCAGGATACAGTCACCCAGCTCGGCGGTTTCTTTGTGCAGGAGGAAAGCCGTGATTACGACGATGACACGACCACTTCCGAAGGTATATTTATTGACGACCACGGCTTCGGTGTCGATGTTGAAGTAGGCGATCTGGTGCGCCTCGACGGTGAGGCTGGCGAGTACTTTGGGCAAACCCAAGTCGCCGAGGTTACCTCGCTGAAGATCTGCAAGTCTGGCTATAGGGTCGCGGCCACCGAGGTGCAGCTGCCACAGCCCGAGACAGATTATCTGGAGCGTGTGGAAGGCATGCTGGTTGAAATTCACCAGTCCCTGACGATAACCGATAACTATTCACTGAGCCGCTACGGGGAGGTGGTGCTGTCCGCCAACAGCCGCCTGTTTAACCCCACCAGCGTGGCCACACCCGGTGCCGAAGCCAATGCCGTACAGGCCGCCAACGATCTCAACCGGTTGGTCCTGGACGACGCCAGCGACCTGCAGAACGCCGAGCCCACCAGCTACCCCCGAGCCGGTCTCAGCGCCACCAATACACTGCGCACCGGCGACAGGGTCTGCCACTTGAAGGGCATTATGGACTACGGCTTTGGCGTCTACCGCCTGCAACCGGTGATCGAGCCGAAATTTGCCCATGACAACCGGCGCCCACCGGGGCCGACATTGCCCGGTAGAGGCGCGCTCCGAGCGGCGAGTTTTAACGTCCTCAACTATTTTAACGGCAATGGTCTCGGCGGCGGTTTTCCAACCCCGCGGGGCGCCGACAGCCCGCAGGAATTCGAGCGCCAACGCGCCAAAATCATCACCGCCATCGCCAGTATGGATGCCGATGTGATCGGCCTGATGGAGATCGAAAACGACGGCTACGGCGAGCAGAGCGCGATTCAGGATTTGGTCAATGGTTTGAACGCGGTTACGGTGGAAGGCCGCTACGGGTTTATCGACCCAGGTGTCGACGCCCTCGGCACCGACGCCATTGCCGTAGGCATGATTTACCGCACCGACAAGCTACAGCCCATCGGCGTGCCGGCCTTTTTCGATGAATATCCCTTCGACTACGGCAACCGCCCTTCCCTGGCCCAAAGCTTTACCGAAATCGCCAGTGGCGAAGCCTTCACACTGGTAGTCAATCACCTCAGGTCGAAAGGCAGCTGTCCCAGCGACGGCAGCCCGAATGAAGACCAGGGCGATGGCCAGGGCTGCTGGAACGCAACCCGTGTGCTGGCGGTCGAGACCCTGCACACCTGGCTGCAGAGCAACCCCACCGAAGTGAAAGGCGACGCGCTGAAGCGGGTTTTACTGGTGGGCGATTTCAACTCCTATGCGATGGAAGATCCGATTGCCACCCTGCGAGCGTTCGGCTATCGCAACCTGATCAAAACCTTCTCCGGAAAACAGGCCTACTCCTACGTCTACCGCGGCGAAGCCGGTTACCTGGACTACGCCCTGGCCTCGGCGCCTATGGCGCGGCGGGTCACCGGCGTTACCGAGTGGCACATCAACGCCGACGAACCGCCGGCTCTGGATTACAACCTGGAGTATAAAACCGAGCACCAACAACAGACCTTTTACGCAGACGACGCCTTCCGGGCTTCGGATCACGATCCTGTCGTAATTGAACTGAATCTCGCCGCACCGAGACACCCCGGCAAAGCAGCACCTCCACGCCGAAGCCGGTAATAAAACCGTTGTTACAAGAGTACAATTAGGCACATTTTTCACATTGAGGCCCTGTGACGCCTGTCATGATATGCTCGCGAACTGGTTAGCAGCTTGGGTTTTGCGGCATACCGGGAGGATTCACCCGTCTAAGCCAGTGCGATAGCGTACACGCTATCGCACTTGGAAGTTTTATGTATCCGGTTTATAACAAGTTAAGGTCTTTTAAACTAGAGAGAACACAACCGTGGCAACGGAAAAAATCCCCATAGGTATCAGCAGCTGTCTGCTCGGCGACAAGGTCCGTTTCGACAGTGGCCATAAACACAACGCCTACATCACCGGCACCCTGGGCGAATATTTCGAATTCAGGCCCTTCTGTCCGGAAGTGGCTATCGGCCTGGGCGTGCCCCGCGAGCCTATCAGACTGGTTGCCGACAAACCCCTGGATCAAAAC
>JARROD010000219.1:2654-11422 GCA_037384225.1 Exilibacterium sp. | reverse complement strand
GTTTGTAATTTAACTACAAAGTGTGTTATCTTTCTCTCACGAGATTTAGAAGAGTACTCTTCGTTTGTAGTGGCTATGAAAGCGCTCGGTGGACTCAATGGTGCTGTGAGCAAGCCGCACGGATATGCCTTAAAAATATACCGATATTGGCAAAAAACAGTTATAAAACGGTGTATTATTCTAGCTTCAGGCAAATCATCACGGCTGGCGCCCTTTGGTCGGCGAAGCTTGGGTTTGGTGGATAACTCTTTTTTAGCTGACGACTCTAAGGTTGGCGATTAAGCACAGGCTGTCTTTCTAGAAATGTCCGCCTGAAAATGTAGTAAATTTACAAAATCATGTGCCCTTAAAGCCGTATCCGGTCCTCTTGTTGAGGCAAGGCACTACAGTTGGTTGATTGGGCTATGTAGTAATTTTTTGAACTGTATATTAATGCGCCACTCTGTAGTGGTTAATAGCCTGTTACAACACGTACTTCTACAAAGGTATAACTTTCTATAGTTACAACTTTTTATAAGGAACAACAAAACGACAATAGTAGATCGTTATAACAAATAGTAGATCGTTATAAAAACGGTTATAGATTTGAGCATTAACCATAAGGTAGGTACCATGAACTCTGATGTAGATATTGTGATTTTTGGAGGGACGGGTGACCTCTCCATCCGCAAGCTTATGCCGGCTCTGTATCGTGGCGAAGTCGAGACGTACCTCAACGAAGGCGAATTAACCGATGAACACTGGTCCAGGTTCAGTGCCCGCCTGCATGTCGTCAGCCTCGATATTGCTTCTCAGGATGAGCGTTGGGACACCTTTGCTGCTCAAATTCGGGAAAACCCCGACACCGAAACAATTTACTACCTTTCACTGCCCCCTTCTCTATACGGAAGAGTTTGTCAAAGTCTGGCATCCAAGTCGCTGATTACAGCAAAGTCCAAAATCGTAATGGAAAAACCCATAGGTTACGATTTGGATTCTGCACGTGAAATCAATGGTCAGGTAGCGGAGTATTTCGCGGAAGAAAATATTTACCGCATTGACCATTATCTGGGCAAGGAAACGGTGCAGAATCTGTTGGCGTTGCGGTTCACCAACCTCCTCTTTGAGCGGCTTTGGGACAATAAATCCATCGACCAGGTGCAGATTACCCTCGCCGAAACCGTGGGGCTTGAGGATCGCGCCGAGTTTTACGATAAGGCCGGCGCACTGCGCGATATGGTGCAAAATCATCTGCTGCAGTTGTTGTGTCTGATCGCCATGGAACCCCCCCACAAACTCGATGCGGAAAATATACGCGCGGAAAAACTTAAGGTTTTAAAAGCGTTGCGTCCGATACAGGGCGATGTGATTTATCGCAACACGGTGCGCGGGCAATACGACGCTGGCGTGATTAACGATCGGGACGTGCCGGGGTATCTGACTGAGTTGGGTACTGAAAGTAAAACCGAAACCTATGCGGCCATCCGAGCCCATATAGACAATTGGCGCTGGGCTGGTGTGCCGTTTTACCTGCGCACCGGCAAACGGTTAAAACAGCGTTTCGCGGAAATAGTGATTCAATTCAAACCCGTTACCCACCTGGCGTACGGTAAGGCCGCCGGTAAACTGGAGCCCAATCGCCTGATTATTCGGTTGCAGCCCGATGAGGTCATACAGTTGCAATTGATGGCAAAAGAGCTGCATCGCTACGAACCGCATTTAAAACCCGTAACATTGAATCTGGATTTCGCCAATACTTATGCAGGTTATTCCAACGATGCCTACAAACGGTTGCTGCTCGATGTGGTGGCCGGCGATCAAAGTTTGTTTGCCCACCGGCAGGAGGTAGAACAGGCCTGGCAATGGCTGGATCCGATACTCAGTGCCTGGCGCCACCCCCGCAATCATCCCAACCCTTACGAGGCTGGAAGCTGGGGGCCGCAGAAAGCCGATGAATTACTGGAGCGCTACGGGCACCGATGGGTCAATCCTTAAACTAGCATTGGTTGGATGATAAAGATGCAATTAAATATCGAGCAAGTAGTCAACACAGCGCCAGTGATTCCGGTTCTGGTAATCGACGATGTCTCCCTCGCTCTGCCTCTGGCGCAGGCGCTTTGCGCCGGTGGTCTGCGAGTGTTGGAAATTACGCTGCGCACACCGCAAGCGCCGGAGGCGATCGAACTTATTCGCCGGGAACTCCCCGATGCGATTGTCGGTGCAGGCACTGTTGTGACGGAAAACGATCTGGAAAAGGCCCTCAACGCGGGTTCGCAGTTTATCGTCAGCCCCGGTACATCGCCACGTCTGCTCGATGCAGTGGCGGCCAGCGCAGTCAGCTTTCTGCCCGGGGTGGCGACACCCAGCGAGGCGATGAACCTGATGGAAAAAGGGTATTTTCACCTCAAATTTTTTCCAGCCGAAGCGGCGGGAGGTGTGGCCATGTTGAAATCCATTTATGGTCCTCTGCCGCAATTGAAGTTTTGTCCCACCGGCGGCATCAACCTGGAAACCGCACCCCAGTACCTGGCTTTGCCTAACGTTGTTTGTATAGGCGGTTCCTGGATGGTGCCAAACGACCTGGTTCAGCAACACAACTGGGAGCAAATAAATCGCAGTGCAGTAGCGGCAGCCGGGCTCACCGCCGGCTGACTCGCAGGATAATTTATCACAATAATTTCTGTACAAACTTTTAGCGAGAACGAATGTAAAGGTAGCGAATGATGACCATTAGAATTGCAATTAACGGTTATGGGCGTATCGGGCGCAATGTTATGCGCGCATTGTATGAATCAAACTATCGCGAAAAAATAGAAGTAGTGGCTATCAATGACCTGGGCAGCGCCGAGTTGAATGCGCACCTGACACAGTTTGATTCTGTGCATGGTCGCTTTCCCTTTGAGGTAAAAGTCCAGGACGGAAAAATGAGTATCGGTGAGGATCGCATCACCATCTGCTCGGAGCGCAATCCGGCCGATCTGCCCTGGAGTGACCTGGGGGTGGATGTGGTATGCGAGTGCACCGGCCTGTTCACCAGCCGGGAGAAAGCGGCGCTGCATCTGCAGGCGGGAGCCAAAAAGGTGATTATCTCGGCGCCGGCGAGCGGTGTTGATGCAACTGTTGTCTACGGCGTCAACCACACACTGTTGACGGCTCGAAGCAGTGTTATTTCCAACGCTTCATGTACGACCAACTGCCTGGCGCCGGTAGCCAAGGCTTTAAACGATACCCTCGGTATTGAGCAGGGGTCTATGACGACTATCCACTCTTATACCAATGATCAGAATCTGAGCGACGTCTACCACTCCGATATTTACCGCGCCCGCTCCGCTACCCAGTCTATGATTCCAACCAAAACCGGCGCCGCCAAGGCCATTGGCCTCGTGCTGCCGGAACTGGACGGCAAGCTTGAAGGTATGGCTGTGCGGGTACCGACCGTCAATGTATCCGTCGTGGATCTGCATTTTCTCGCCAGCCGCGAGACCACCACTGAGGAAGTCAATCAGATTATGTGCGAAGCGAGCCGCAGCCGTGATTTTAAAGGTATTCTAACCTATAACGAACTGCCGCTGGTCTCCGTCGATTTCAATCACAACCCGGCTTCTTCGGTTTTTGACAGTACCCAGACCAAAGCTTCCGGCCGCTGGGTGAAAGTGATGTCCTGGTACGACAACGAGTGGGGCTTTTCCAATCGGATGCTGGATAACACCCTGGCGCTGATGCAGGCTTAAACACGAGAGAAACCGGAGTAAGCAAGTTGTGAGTGTTCTTAGACGAACCAAAATAGTCAGCACCCTGGGGCCGGCGACAGATAATGTCGACGTGTTGGAGCAGCTTATCCTCGCCGGCGTCAATGTTGTGCGGCTGAATTTTTCCCACGGCAATGCAGACGATCACCGCCGTCGCGCGGCATTAGTCAAAGAGCTGGCCGGTAAACACGGCCGCTACATCGCCGTACTGGGTGATCTGCAGGGGCCCAAAATTCGCATCGCGCGGTTTCGCGATGGCAAGGTGGCGTTGCACAAAGGTGCGCTTTTTGCGTTGGACGCGGGCTTGGCGAGCGATGCTGGTGACATTGATCAGGTGGGGATCGATTACAAATCACTGCCTCAGGATACGTCTCCCGGCGACCGGCTGCTACTCGACGACGGGCGCCTGGTGCTGGTGGCTGAAAGCATCGACGGTCAACGAATCAACTGCCGGGTGGAAATCGGCGGCACTCTGTCCAATAACAAAGGGATTAATCGCCAGGGTGGCGGGCTTTCTGCTCCGGCGTTGACAGATAAGGACCGCGAAGACATTCGCACCGCGGTGGATATCGGTGTCGACTACCTGGCCGTATCTTTTCCCCGCAACGCCGAGGATATTCAACTCGCTCGTGAATTGATCGCCGCCGCCGGTGGACAGGCTCGTATCGTGGCTAAAATAGAACGCGCCGAAGCGGTGGCTGAAAGCCAGGTGTTGGACGATATAATTTCCGCCTCCGATGCGGTAATGGTAGCGCGAGGCGATTTGGGGGTGGAGATCGGCGACGCCAAGCTTATCGGAGTGCAAAAGCACATTATTAAGCGTGCGCGCAAACTCAACCGCGGGGTGATAACCGCTACCCAGATGATGGAATCCATGATCAACAGCCCATTGCCGACCCGGGCGGAGGTTTTCGATGTCGCCAATGCGGTTCTCGATGGCACAGACGCGGTTATGTTATCGGCGGAAACCGCCTCCGGCAGTTATCCGGTACAGACTGTGGAAGCCATGGTTCGGGTGATTATGGGCGCCGAAGAACAGCCGCAGTCCCATCGTTCGCCGCTGAAACGACACGATGCATGTACGCAAATTGATGAATCAATTGCACTGTCGGCCATGTACGCCGCCAACCTGCTAAATGGCGTCAAGGCGATTGTCTGTATGAGCGAAACCGGCTTGACACCGCTGTTGATGTCGCGCATCAGTTCCCAATTGCCGATATTTGCATTTTCCCGCCATTCCAGCACTCTGCGGCGCGTGGCTTTATTTCGCGGCGTTCAGACAATGCCCTTTGACAGCGCAGGCATTCCCAGTGCCGAGATTAACCAGAGTGCAGTCAACGCGCTACTGACCAATGGTATCGTCAGTGAGGGCGATCTGGTCATTATCTCTAAGGGTGACTCCGTCAATGTGCACGGAGGCACCAACACCATGAAAATCGTCAGGGTCGGGCAGGAAGTCAGGTAGTCTGTTGCTCAAGGACGCTACCCATTGATAGAATCGCACTCCGGGGCCGTCGGCTCCGGTGCCTGGATAAATGCGTAGTAGTCTTCTTTCAATGTCCGCAGCTTTTTTCTGCGGTCAGAGGACTTTCTTCGCTTGCGGTGGAACATGTCCACCGGCATATCTTTACAGGGGTCAAAATTGTGGCGGCGGTCATGGCCGCTGCGCCTGTTGACAAAAAAACTGAGCGCTTTCATTGTGTTTTTTTAGCAATGTTGGTAACTATTTATTATGTGTTTTTAACACATCCCACAGTCACCAAGTTTAGTCCAGCGTTGCTTATTAACCAGAGATTTGGCATCAAACTGTGATGCAATGGTCAAAATGTGCCCATTCTGAGGTGGCGACCTATAAAATTGCCGGAAGGGTGGAGGTTTATTCGGTAGTAATATGTCTACCCCATTAAAGTAAAAGTGAAATTGACTTTAAAGTCTCGGGGATAGGATTGACCTTGGGAGTTACTTTATAATGGCTGCTACCAATTTACCTGGGTCCTAACAGGCGTATGAATAATATCCAGCAGTGTATCGAAACCAAACTAAATAAGGCTTTTCAGCCAGCCTATCTGGAAGTGACTAATGAAAGTCATATGCACAATGTGCCACCGGATTCAGAATCGCACTTTAAGGTGATCCTGGTGAGCGAGGCGTTCGTCGGACGGCGCCAGGTTCAGAGGCATCAGGCTGTCTATCAGCAGCTCAGCGAGGAAATGCGCGGCGCGGTTCACGCGCTGGCTCTGCACACCTATGCGCCGGATGAATGGCGGAAAGCGGGCGCGGTCCCGCAGTCACCTGAATGTCTGGGTGGTGGTAAATAAGCCCTATGAATCAATTTGTGGTTATAGCCCTGTATAAATTCGTGTCCCTGCCGGACTATCGGCAGTTGCGCGCGCCTCTGCTGGCGTGTTGTACCCAGTCGGGTGTAAAAGGCAGCCTGCTACTGGCTGCCGAAGGTATTAACGGGACGATTTCCGGCAGTCGTCAGGGGGTAGAGGAGGTGCTCTCTTTTCTGCGTCAAGACCCGCGTTTGAGAGACCTTGATTACAAGGAATCTTTTGACCACGGCCAACCCTTTTACCGCATGAAAGTGAAGCTCAAGCGGGAAATAGTCACTATGGGGGTGGAGAATATAGACCCTAACCGGGTGGTAGGCACCTACGTCGCTCCCCGGGACTGGAACGCGCTGATCAGCGCTGATGATGTTACCGTGATCGATACCCGCAATGATTACGAAGTTGCCATAGGCAGCTTCGCCGGTGCCGTGAATCCAAACACCGCGAGCTTCCGTGAATTTCCCGAGTATGTCAAAAAGCACTTGAATCCACAGAATAACAAAAAAGTGGCTATGTTCTGTACCGGCGGTATTCGCTGTGAAAAATCCACGGCATTTTTAAAAGAGCAGGGTTTTGACGAGGTCTATCACCTCCAGGGGGGAATCCTGAAATACCTGGAAGAGGTTCCCGAAGAGGAAAGCTTGTGGCGCGGAGAGTGCTTTGTGTTCGATAATCGCGTGACCGTCGATCATAAACTGCGACCGGGCAATTACGATCTTTGCCATGGCTGCCGTATACCGATTTCCGCCGCGGATAAAGCCAGTGAGAAATATATTCAAGGAGTGGCTTGCCCCCATTGCCACGACACTCAGACCGAACAACAGCGGGCCCGCTTTCGTGAGCGGCAGCGCCAGGTTGAACTGGCAAAGTCACGTAATGAAATGCACATTGGCGGCGCCCCCCCGGCGCGGCAGCGCAAGCGCGAATCTGTCTAGGTGAATTTTATTGGGCGGGGAGGGAAACCCGGATATTTGATAAAAATATACCCAAAGCGTTTGAGATTTAGTTTTAATAGCAGGGGGCGCGACGACGCTGCATGGCAGGCCCCATGTGAGGAGGAGCAACGCGGCCAGGGACAAAAAGGGGCGTGCTCTGTGCACCTAAATCTCAAACGCTTTGGGTATAGAACAACTATATTTAAAACGAAGTTGATGCAAAATGCTGTGTTGAGGCAAAAGTTTGTGGTCTAATAGTCATGGTTTTTAGCGTTTCTTCAACCCTCACACCCAAGTCGATAGAAAAGTTTTACGGATTTACAAGCGTTATGGATTTAGAAGCCTGGACAGTAAACCTATCAACCCTCTCGGCCGAGCACGAAAGCGGATTTACGATAGAGATAGAAGGCAACCCCACAGACCCATCCAGTGTCAACCCTGGCCGCTTTCCCGCCGAATTGAACAGCATTGAACAGACGCGGTTGTTACGCTATGGAATGGAGGCTATTGCCAAAGCGGCGAAGTCAGCCAAGACAAGAACGAGAGCATCGGCGCCGAAAAAGCCAGCGTATATACCGCCGCCCAACAAACCCCGGCGGCCCGTGCTGTCACTAAAAAACAAGAAAAAAGCCTGATTTCCCAGTAAGTTTGAGGGTACTTATTAGTGCTGGTAGTGTAGTGCTGCTAACGGATAACAAACTGTCCTCTAAGCTGCAGCCGCGTTTTGTGTTGATCCACCAGCTCAAACAGGCGGTCGAATTTTTCGCCGGCTACACTGGTTGAGTCGTTGCCCGGTTGGCTGGTATAGGTAACGCCATTGACAAGCGCGCTCAATTCCTGGCTAACGGAATCCATCGCATTCAAAATGTTTTCTGTTGTGTTGCTATTCTTAAAAATGCGCCCGTGCTGGGTGAGTGACAAATATTGATCGCATTCCTCTAACCACTCTTTTCTCTGCTCGATAAATTTACGGGTGTTACTCATTCCACCGCGGTGTTTGTCCCGCAGGTGTTTGGAACGGTAACTCTGCAGACTGCTTATAGTGGTTGTCATAAACTCCATAGCAATATTCTTGCAATATTTGCGAGACAGATAGCTGGAAAATTCGACCCCGCTTTTTTTGGCGGCGGACTGTTTGCGGCAGGCTTCATCGCAAGCCTGAACCTGTAAAACCGTAGCCGATGACAGTAAAAGGATGAACAGACCTGTAAGAATTTTCATGGAGCCCCCTTATTCTTTTATCGTCTTCTGTGTATTGGTTCACAATTATAACGGTTTTAGGTTAGATTCCCCACTCGTGTCAATAGTAAGCAGTGGGTTCAGGTAGTCTGTATCCTGGCATAAAAAATGTGATGTGTGTCACAAAATAAATGGGGCGCAGTTTTATTTAATATCGCCGGGGGAGGGTAAAAATGAGGCGGATTTGGCTGAAGCCCAGATAAATAAAGGGGTTCAGATATTTTCTGCGGTAAATGCTCGGGCTACACAATATTACTGAATCAGGGTGCCAACGCTTTCGGGTGATGTTTTTTTATAGTGTTCAGGGAGGCATTCAACACTATCTATAGCAAATCAGTCTATTTTTAGACTGATTTTTTTCGTTAACGCCAGGCCCACTGTTGACTAAGGTTATGATAACGCTTTCTCTACCAAGACGCCGAGTTGCTGGGTGAGCGGAATTTTCAGCGCTGCGCTGTGGCCTTTGGGGGACATCTTTTTCCAGGTTTTGCGTATGATATCCACGACTTTTTCTTCGGGGTGTTTGGTGGCGA
>JARROD010000219.1:0-2606 GCA_037384225.1 Exilibacterium sp. | reverse complement strand
GCAGCAGGGTTTTAACCCGTTCAATCGCCTTAGCATCATAGCCGCTTTCGGCCATGATGTTGCCGGTGGTCTCAGCGTGAAATTTCGCCAGTTCCGAACGCCACTTTTTGTAGCCCTGGCGGTCCTGAGGGTAATCGCTGCGGGGGATTTTCCAGCGCTGAATGTGCTGGGCTCTGGCTGCCAGGCGCAGGCTTTCGGAGGCCTGTGGATCAAAACGCTCGAGACGCGCGCTCATGCGCAGGGAATAAAGGTATTCCCGCGGGTAGTTCTTACCTTCATCGGGTTCGATATTGGGGTCTGCTTTATTGGCCTGATCTATACCTGCAATAGCTCGCTGAAAAAAATTAGAGTTACCCATAACAAACACTATCCTAGTCACGTTGGAGTTTAATTGTTCCAGATCAAGTCATTTGAATGATCGCGCCGAAGTTTCCAATGTTTTAGCCGGATTATAACGTAAATATGTCTGATTGAGTTGCGCTCTCTCACCGCACAGGCGTTTTGAATGACTTTTAATGCAAGTAACATTGTTTAATAAATATTAAAAAATATTAATTTAAATCAATAAAATTTCATTGTGCCTATAGTCTAATGAAACCGTAGTTTTTATTCGTAGTGAATAAGTTTTTATCCGCACTTAAATTGATGAGTAATATTGTTATGGAAAAGATGATGAAACGCTTGGCAACTGTATCGGCGGTTTCTCTGGCTTTGGTTTCTGTACCGACGTTTTCTTACGACTCCGGTGATCTGGTATTGAGGCTTGGTGCCGCCACTGTCAGCCCTAACGACGATAGCAGTGCTCTGACTTTGAACGGTGTGAACCTCGAGGATTTGGGGTTGAATTTACCCCGTTCCGAAGCAGAAGTGGGCGACGATACGCAGTTGGGAATTACGGCAACTTATATGCTGAACTCCCATTTTGGTATAGAGTTATTGGCCGCAACACCTTTTAGCCACGATATTAAGGCGAAAGGGTTGAATCTGGACGCGGGTTCCACCAAGCATTTACCGCCGACGTTGAGTTTGCAGTATTACCCTATGGATAGTGGCTCGGCGTTCCAGCCCTACATCGGATTGGGTGTTAATTACACGGTGTTTTTTGATGAGGACGTGGATTCGGAGTTGAACGGCGCACTGGGCACGCTGGGGGCTACTGGCGAGGCCGATTTGAAGCTGGAAAATTCACTCGGCCTCGCCGCTCAGGTAGGGATGGATTATGCCATCGACGAGCATTGGGTGGTCAATGCGGCAGTATGGTATATCGATATCGATACCGATGCGGAATTTGATGTTCCAGGGCTGGGAAAGATTGAGGCGGATGTGGGAATCGACCCATTGACCTATATACTTGCTGTCGGCTACAAGTTTTGAATTTACCCCAACGCCATGATCAATGCCGATGGTTGGATACCGTCCACGAGCGCACTGCCCTGCAATTAAACGCTGACTGTCATTGCGGGGCAGGGTGGTTTAAAAGCCGCCCGGATTGGCGATGTTGCGCAGCTGTTCTATATGGGTGATGGATATTTCCTTTTTGTCGACGGATAAAATAGCCTGCTTTTGAAACCGGCTCAACACCCGGCTTACAGTTTCAACCGTTAATCCCAGGTAATTACCTATGTCAGCCCGGGACATTGGCAGCCGAAACGAGGTGGCCGATAGTTGGCGGCGACTGTTGCGGGCGGAAATACTCAGCAGCAACGAGGCGACTCGTTCCTCGGCACTGTTTTTGCTTAGCAGCGTAATCAGGTGCTGCTCGTCTGTGATTTCCTTGCTCAATAACTGAAAGAAATGCCGTTGCAGGGTGGGGATCTTAACGCTTAGCTCTTCCATTCGCGAGAATGGGATTTCACATATGGCTGTGGTTTCCAGAGCGATGGCCGAATTGGTATAGGTATTGGTCGCTATACCGTCGGCACCCACCATTTCACCCGGCAGGTAAAACCCAGTTACCTGCTCCTGTCCGTCGCTGGTAATATTGATGGCCTTTATTGTGCCTGAGCGCACCGCGTAGACGGAGCCAAAGGGCTCTCCGGCGCGGTATACATGGTCGCCTTTTTGTAAAGGTCGACCGCGCTGAATGATGTTGTCTAACTTTTCTATTTCCTCGATATGCAGACTGATGGGCAGGCAGATCGAATTCAGGCGGCAGTTACTGCAGGAGACCTGGGGGCTGTGTCGGCAGACAGAATCGGAAGCGAACTTTTCCCCCGGAAGGGTGGAACTGGCGTGGTGGTCACAGGATGTTTGTTGAGGCATCTTCAAGCCTTACTCAGTTAGGGGCGCAGGGCATGCGATTTATCAGCGCAAGATAGGTTGATTCTACCGCAGAGGGTATTCTGACATACAGGGACCCGTGTGTGAACAGGATTATCCCCTCTGGTTTTACTATATTTCCCGTTTCAGAGCCGCGCTGATAAGGGCATCACAGATTGCTCTGAGGTTAAAGATGCCAGTGGATGTCAGGTTTATGCGGTTGTCGCTGTCATAGTGTAACAAAGGCTCGTCACAGGGGCATTTTAAGGTACCAAGGGCATTGTTCAGAAAGGGGGAGAACGGGGTGTTGTAGCGAGATTCCAGGTAGGGGACATCTATGCTGTGAT
>JARROD010000218.1:0-7177 GCA_037384225.1 Exilibacterium sp. | reverse complement strand
GAGCGAAATTGAAAATACTCCCAGCGCTTGCTGTCGCCAAACACATAGGCAACAAGTTCATCGGCACTCTGGGACGATGCCGGTTCGAAGGAGACACCGATACACCTCGGCGTCAGCGCCCGAATCACCACTGGTAACGCCACTGCCCGCTCGAGCGCATGAGCTTTGACGGACAGTACCGCGGTGCCACCTATCTCCAGGTTGTGGGGTGCCGCAGGCCTGTATAAGCCGACGCCGCCGGCGGAAATATCTTTGATGTTCACTACCAGGCTGCGACCGTCCGCCAAAGTCAGGCGGCCTTTTTCCCGCACCGGCATACGCGGGCTCGCGCGGAGCTGGCGCAACTCCAGCAGCGCACCGAGGGCGGCCATAATGATGGCGAAATTGAACAGGTGCCACAGCAGCACCACCACCGTCAGTTCACGGGTGAGCGTAAATTCCCACAGCCGCCACAGGCCGAAGGCGAAGCCGGCAACGGAAAGCAGAAACAGCAGGTAAAACGGTTTCGCCAACGGTGAAACCGCTGTGTCGTCAAGGGTTTCCCCCTTAGGGGTCACCACGAAACTGGGGGTGCGCGGATTGACCAACACCTTGATCAGCGCCCTCAGGGTAAACAGGCACTGCATTAATTCGTAGATTTCCGACACCAATGGCCAGCGGGTACGGCCGTAGAGAGCCGTGGTAATGGTGTAGGTGGCTATCACATGGGGCACAGTGTAGACAAAAATTTCCCCCAAGCTGGCGTTGTAGACCTCGAGGCCGAAAATCAGGTAGGCCAGGGGTGCGAAGATAAAAATCGTGCGGGCGAAGGGAAACAGCCAGAACAGGATCGAATTCAGGTACCCCAGGCGCTGGTACCAGCTCAACCCCGGGCGCAGAAAGGGACGTTTGAGCAGCAAAATCTGGGTCATGCCCTGGGCCCAACGCATGCGCTGGACAACAAAGGATGTCAGGCTCTCCGGCGCCAGCCCGGCGACCATTGGCTCGGCGGTATAAACGGATTTGTAGCCGCGGCAGTGGAGTTCCAGGGCCGTCTCCGCATCCTCGGTGACGGACTCGCCGGCCAGACCGCCCACCTCTTCCAAGTGGCGTCGCCGCAGCAGTGCCGCCGAGCCGCAAAAATAGGAGGAGCCCCAAAAGTCCAGGCCACGCTGGATGCACATGTAGAACATGTCGCTTTCCCCCGGCATACGGGAAAATGCGCGGAACAGGTTGCGCGATACCGCGTCGGGATTAATCATGAAATGGGGCGTCTGCACCAGGAAGACGTCCGGATCGTGCATCATCCACGGCACCGTGCGATCGAGAAAGTCCACCGCGGGCACGTGGTCGGCGTCAAACACCACCACCAAATCGGCCCCGGTTCGAGACAACGCGTAATTGAGATTGCCGGCCTTGGCCCGTTCATTACGCAGGCGGGCGATGTAATTGACGCCCAGCCGCTGGCACAAAGCAGACAATGTTTTGCGCCGCTCGCGGGCGGCCCGGGCCCTGACCGGATCCGGGTCGTTAATTTTCTCGTCGGTGCCGCCGTCGTCCAACAGAAAGATGTCGACCGAGCCGGGGTAGCGCATGCTCAGCGCCGCGCGCAGGGTCACCTCCAGCATATGGGGGTCTTCGTTATAGCTGGGAACGAACACATCCACCGAGGGCGGTACCGCACCCGCCGGCATATCCGCCAGAGTCAGAGAGCAACGACGGAAAGAGTGGATGCTGATAAAACTGCCCAGCACATGGATCAATAGCGCGTAGAGCTCGGCGAAGAACAACAGGTAAACAGCAACCAGGCTGACAACATCGTTGGCATAGAGGGTATAGGTACCGCGCCAGATAAGATAGCGCAGGGAAATCAACAGACCTGCGACAATCAGTACCAGGCGCGGCAGGCGCAGGCGTTCGCCATCGTCGATACTGGCGGCAATCCACTGCACACCTATCAGAGCGACGACCACCACCATTTGCCCGGCGGTATCCAATGGCAGCGCCGCCAGCAATACAGCGAGTAACAGTCCACCGACCAGTGCCAGTACCGGTACCAACCTTCCCTTTCTACTTCCGCCGTGTTTTCCAGCGCTCAACATTTTTCACAGATCACGCGGTAGTGTGCTTCGTCAGTGACCAGGTTGCCCGAATCGTCGAGGCGCAGACCAGCCCTGTAAAGGTTGTGAGTCAACCGCTGCCGACGCCGGCGCTGGAAAGCCAGACGCGACAACACCAGTGGCGTGGCCAACAGACTGATCGCACCCAACACTATGGCGACCTGAAACCAAATCGCCGCATACTGGGGTCTGGCGTGAAAGAGGAAACCGAGCAGTACTGTGCAGAAAGCGAATGTGGTGACAGTGGCGGCGCGAGCGATGCGAAAAATAATCTCACGCCTTCTCACTGTCAGCAGTTTTCGGTAGCTGTAAATGGGGATGTCGGCATCTATCTCAGGTTGAAGATAGGTGGAAAATGCTTCGTTATTATGTCGATTATTTCGGGCGCCTTCTAACGCAGGCATTGCAACCCCCAATGGCACAATTATAAACAACTATTTGACCCGCCATTCTCGCAATAACCGCGATGTTTATCAATACAGTACTGTGAAGTCGAATCGCCGTCGATTGACAGTCTCCAACACGGTTGCTCCCTCACTTGGGCACATCAGCGCCACCCGGTTTAGTCGGGCAAAATCCATTTTATTGGTAGTTTCTCAATAACACGTGGTCGGCACAGTGTCAGGCGGACATCCAGAGGTAGCTGACGCCCGCTCGAATGACAGCAAAACTGCAGAGGAATTTTATTTTTCTGCGCATTTTTTATTTTTCTAAAACTTTAAGGCATTTTTTGAAAAGAACGGCCAGAGAAAAATTTTCCAGCCCCGACATCCTGTCTCTCCTGCACGTGTCCACCAATCGCAGGGTGCTTGAAAACCACTGTCCCAGTGATTGTTGATACTGTATTCGCAGGCTGCCAAGGACTGCTGTGCAACAAACAACAGGGTACTTGCGATACTGGCCGTTAACGTTTGGAAAAAACGCGAGGATAGATTGTTCATTATTGTCCCCGTTATTTATCAGAGGGTGTCCGAGCGCGTTCAATTAGGTTTTTTTAACCCATGGCCGCAGGCAAGTCGTTCAAATAAAGGAATTGTGGGAAAGTGAACGTATGAATATTTGAAATAGGATGATGAAAAGAAAAATCAGCACAATGTCGGTCGGCACAATGTCAGGCAGACGTCCGCCGGATCAAAGGCACATTGGGTATATTCGGCTAGCCGGAAAACACCGGCACAGATCGAAGCGAGCTGCGCCCGGCTTTGTGGTGCCGTCAAATGACTGCTAATTAAATCTCTGGTCACTTATTGGCGGCTTTATACTTCTTAACCTCGGCATTAAAGCGGTCACCCAGGTCATGCATAGCATCGACGACGTGGTTATAGGCCTCGTTAATGGCGATTTTTTTCTCTTTTAAGGCAGCGGCTTCTTCACTCTCAGGTTCGACCCCCGCCGCCTTGGCCTCGGCGACAACCGTCTTTTCCTGCTCCTGCAGGCATGCGAGATAGCGCTCGCCTTCCCCCAGGTACTGCTTGACTGCCTTCTGACTCTCTACCATGACGGCCTGGCTGGCACTGGCGCCATCGGCAATATCCGGCAATTGGGGTTTGTTGCACGCGGCCAGCGCGGTGCCGCTGAGCGCCAGGGTTATAATTGTGGCCATACAATGGTACTTCAGTCGCATAAATTTCTCCTCGTGACGTCGTCGGCCACCCGGAAGGCGGGGGCGCGTTTTGTGGCTATGATTGTGATCGTAAAACGCGCATCCTGCACATTTTACTTCCAATCTGCAACTCTCCGGGCCCACGACGGGGAGTTCCGGGTACAAAATTACCGTTATTGTTAATATAATTGTTATGTTTATCACATCTTAATGCGTTCTACTAACTTTACTGCATGCCCCATAGACATCCACGAAATAACAATACTCGATCAGGGAGTAGGTCGATAAGGTTTCAGAATGGGCGCCAAATGTTTTGCAACCTTTACGTGCCCCAGGCGGGATGGATCGGAGGCCCTCTCTCATTACTGATAATGGGGCCGGGGGTTATTTCGTGCACGTTCCTAGGGTTAATGAGACTTGAATTTAAGCTCTACGACCACGTCCCACTCTTTCAGCTCTTTCTCCGGTAGTGTCAGAACAATACCGTTTTTGGAATTTTTAAAAGACAGCTGTTTCCCGTTTCGTAACAAAGTTGCGTTGACAGCCGCCCTTTTTTTAATGGGTATTAATAGAGTATTGTCTTTCCAGTTCATGATATGTACATAGACCTTGCCACCTTTCTGAGTGGTTACACCCCAGGGGCGAGGGGCAATAGGTCCGCCACGGGTGCCGTAGATACTCTCGCCATATACCTTCATCCACGCCCCCATTTCTTTATAGGTTTGAATATTCTCCGGCTGGAGACGCCCATCAGGCATAGGACCGGTATTCATCAAATAATTGGCATTTCGCCCGGCCGCGCCGACCAGTGTCTGTATCAGCTCTCTGGTCGACTTGAAATTGTTGTCAACCAGGTTGAAGCCCCATGATCCATTCATGGTCTGCGCCATTTCCAGTGGCATGGTTTCGCTGACATGATGGGTATTAAATCCTGACGTATTTTCACCGGGGAGGTCTTGCTCAAACGGCTGCACGTCTTCGCCGGGATATGGGTGAACATGGTGATTATTGATAACCAACGCCTGCGGCTGCAGTTTATGAATTAATTCGTAGGTATCTGTGAGTCTCCAGCGCTCCTGATAGGGACTGCCTTGCTGATCCCACCAACCATCAAACCAGACCCCCCCGATTTTCCCGTAATGGGTGAGCAATTCCTTCAGTTGTGCATTCTGATAATCGATATATTTGTCCCACTCCCCGCTTTCTGGTCTGCCGGTGTAGTTCTGTCCTGTGCGCCCACGCGGATAGTAGTCGGGATGATGCCAGTCCAGTTGGGAATAGTAGAAAAACAGCTTCAGGCCGTGCTTGTCACATGCCGCTTTCAATTCTTTCATAATATCGCGCCCAAAAGGCGTTCGGTCGACAATATCATAATCACTGACTTTGCTGTCGAACATGGCGAAGCCGTCGTGGTGTTTGGTGGTGATCGTAACGTATCGGGCGCCGGCTGATTTAAAGGCTTTAACCCACGCTTGCGCATCAAAAGCCACTGGATTAAAAAAATCAGTTAGTCTTTCGTATTTGTCTATCGGGATTTTTTTGTTCTCCATTACCCATTCTGCTACACCCTTTTCACCGCCGCCAGCCAACTGGCTGTAAACACCCCAATGAATAAATATGCCAAATTTTGCGTCCTGAAACCATTTTCTGGCCTCGAGGTTCGAGGGGGTTGGCTGATAGGTCATTTCTTTAGCCGCTACGGCTGTGGCGACCAAACTGAGCGCAAGACAAAGCGGACGAATTCTTTTAAAAGCAAAATAAAACATAATTATTCCTTTGTTAATGTAAACAAACCCAAAGTGGATGTCTCCAACTAGATTTGCTTGCAAACCTCATCGTTGTATACATTTTTAAATCTGGTGCTTCGAACAATAATTTTTTTCCTAAACTTCTTAGTGTGGTTCTATACAAGCCCGGCCCAGCCGGAAATGACCACGTAGGCCCTCCAGGCCAGGGGATAGGATTGGGGGTGAACATCAAGCGACATCGATGGCACCCAACGGCGGGTACGACTGAAGGTAGACTGTTCGCCCCCAATCCTATAAATTCACCCCCTCTCCCGGTTGCCCAGCGATGGGCGACCCATCACAATCGTCGTCGGATACCTGATTGATCACACCGCAATACTTGCCAACGACACGCTCGGACGCCTGCCTTACCTGGCTTACAATTTCAGCACCAACCTCCGGGTCGACCAACTCCGCGAGCCGAGTGGAAGCACAAATATCGGAGAAAAGCACCGTTGCGTAACACCGACGAATGGTTGCCGGCCCGTTCTGACTGTCATTCATTCCTGTGTGAGACTCATTATTGTCGCCGTAAGGATTAACGCCCTACTGGCGCTGAATCCTGTGAACCGGCATTTTATTCCCGGTTGCCAATAATACCGCTAACTTCAGATAAATGCATGATGAGGAAATTGTGAGCGGGTGCGTGGCAAACGGATTTGGCAACCCTCTAGGTCAAAAATTGTTCAGACCTACACTCTTTCCAGGCCAGATACCGCTCAATAAGCAGGTTAAAGCGTATGCGGTTGGCTTATGCCCTCTTCTATTGCATTCAATTTGGCATAAAATCGTTTCAAGCCGCCCCGGCCTTGTACCCCGCTATGATTTTCCGCTGTTGCTTGAATCGGCGAATGAACGCTGATCACGGTCAAATTGACACTTATAACTTATAGTTTGATAGCCCCAAAGCCACACCAAACCCTATGATCGTTAATCCACTCACGCTATTGAATAACTTAAGCTTATTCCTGCTTTCTAACCAACTCTTGGATTTGTGCCCAATTACGGCATATGACATAAATATTATGAACTGAATTACCGCTGAAGTTACCCCAAAAATCAAAACCTGCGGTACAAATGCTTGTTGTTTCTCTATAAATTGTGGTAGCAATGCACTTACATAGACAAGCGCCTTCGGATTTGAACATGTCGTGATAAATGCATGCTTAAAAATATTGATTTTTTTCAAAATGTGGGTGTTTACAGCCGCCATTACAGGAATTATTAGGATTGGCGAAAACCATATTTTTACTCCCAAATAGATCATATATAGAGCACCGAGCATTTTCATTGCCATAAAGAACGTAGTCGATGCGGTAAGGAGAGCACCTAACCCAACGGCACTCAGCGCCACCAATATTTGAAACGCGACCACATTCCCTAACACACCAATTGCGGCATTCTCAACTCCATACTGAACGCCATTTGTAATTGACAATAAAACTGAAGGCCCAGGTGACAAGAGAAAGGTAGTTGTAATAACGATAAATATAAAATATTTCTCAATGGACATGTCTTTTTCCTTAGGATATAAGGCCCGCAGCATGCGCAAATAAAACGCGCCAGGGGTTTGATTGTCACCTATAGGGTAGGAGCTATCCTATCCCCTCTTTTTTTACAGCTCTTATTCATATTATTCCAAACATATGAGCAATTGCTTCCCACGCCCCTTGAGATTGCTCGTTCAG
>JARROD010000217.1:0-6495 GCA_037384225.1 Exilibacterium sp. | reverse complement strand
GCCATCAACCGGGCAAACAATGGGAGGCTTACCCTGCTCCCTCCGTTTAACAAACCAAAAATAGAAAGCAAAATTCCCCGGCAACATCTTGCACTCAAAATTATTAATCTGAATTTTTCTGCCGGCTACGTCTATTTTTACTGTAAACGGTTCTGTTGCTGTTCTTACCCGCTCCACTGCCTCACTAAACTTAACGCTATGAATCAATGTATTTTTCGGTAAAAATCCGCGCAATCGCACGAACGGGATTTCTACAAGACACACCTCCGCTTTGGATGCGTCCAATGATTTTTCTTTCTTACCATCTCGGCCAAGTTTCCAGACCTACCGCTTTTCCGGCGTCGGATAGAAAAAATTCTTCAGCGATTCATATTCGGAGTTGACCAGCACATGGGAGAGCCGATCCTGAGGACGGCCAAAGAGCGACAAAGCGTAGCCAATATAGAACCCCATGGTTTTACGCCCGCCGGCAAGCGATACATGCAGCTCAGTACCATCGTCACAGGTGAATTCACGGATTTTGTCAGTAATAAAGTCGGCTGCCGCCTCGTTTTCGGCCGGAGTGCGAAGATCAGCCAGTGGCGTCCCGTCCACTGCCCGGATCACGTGTATTGTGTCCAGTGCGAAATGGGGCGGCTCAACAATGCCATAGTCCTGAAGAAATTGCTGGAAATGGCATTTACCCTCTAGCAGTTGCAGGCGAGCCTGTTCGCGCCCGTCTTCCGTAGTGATCAAATGAATTTCATGGGGTATCCACGGATGATCCCGCCGCTGCGGTGCGCCGCAAAGTCCGTAGAACGTTTCTGTAATTATCTGCGGTGACATGCCGCTGACCGCCACTAGTATTCTTCGATAGTGCTGTGCTGACATCTTTGTCCCCCCGTATACGCTATGCTCATATTCGGTCGAGTTTAGCGAGATTTCTGGAGATTTACACAAATCGTAAGCTTGCAGAATTTCATCAGACCGATAATCCGGTATTTGACATTTTTCGTAACTTCTCGATAAGTCTTTACTTTCAAAGAAAGTGACGCCAGAACGGTCGACTGAAACGAAAATGCGGATGGGCCCAGGGAACAGAAAAGTGCTAAAATCCCGCTTCACAAATGACTAGGGTATTTTATGCTTTCACCACGCTTAAATATAGAATGATTTGTATCGCAATCTTGCGGCTTACAAAGAAAGTCAATAAACCTGCTATATTTGGCTCCTTATAGGCAATATCTTTTGGAGTAAAACACAGATGGACATTCCGATATGATCTTTCCAACGCCATTACCCATAGCCCGTTACCGTTTCACTTTTCGCGTCACCGAAGCTATCCGTCTGCCCGATTACGCCGGTTCCACGTTGCGTGGCGGGTTTGGACACGCATTGCGGCAACTCGCCTGCGTTGTCCCTCAGATGCAGTGCGCCGGCTGCTCTCTTATAGATCAGTGTCCCTATCCGCAAATATTCGCCCCCCACGATATTCCTCGAAAAACCGACGCATTTTCGACGATACGATCAATTCCTGTTCCCTATATCATCGAGCCGCCATCTCGTGGCGAAACCCATTATGAAACCGACAGTGAAATCACCTTTTGCATGGTATTGATGGGAAAGGCATTGCAACAATTACCGATTATTATACTGGCCTGGAGACGGGCGTTTCTTCGCGGTATCAGCAAAACCCGGGGTAAGGCGGAACTGATTACGGTGGACTGGATGTCACCCGACGGTACGGCAAAAACCGTCTACAGTGAACAGTCGCCGGTTATCGCCCCACACAGCCCGGCGCTAAGTATTCCCGTTGATATTGAAAAGCGGGATTTTTATGTGCACTTTGTGACGCCGCTGCGGTTACAACACCAGGGAAAAATACTGGGGGCAAGGGAAATGAATCCGGCCATCCTGTTGCGTAATCTTATCCGTCGGGTTTCGCTTTTATTGCAGTTTCATCTCGGACAAACTGAACCTTTCCCCATGGAAAGTATTCGAGCCTTTAATGCCCTGGCCGACAGTCTGGAAGATAAGCGCCGGCTGGCATGGCGCAATTGCGAGCGTTATTCCTCGCGGCAGCGGCAGAAAACCCCTCTGAGCGGTCTGGAGGGCTATTGGCTGTTGCGAAACCTGCCTGTGGAGTTATTTCCCTTTTTGTATCTTGGACAATGGTTGCATGTCGGTAAGGAAACAATGTTTGGGCTTGGACATTATCGACTGGTGAATGAGGGCTGGAAATACTTTGATACCGACCTTCAAAATAACCGCTGGCCATATCATACAAAACAAGGTCGCCATTCCTGATAGGTTTCGATATTAGCCCACTCTGGCAATGCCAGTAGACCGGTCTATTCAGCACATCAAAGGACTGTCATGAAAAAAGTCATCAACTCCCCGCACGATAAGTTATTCCGTAACTCGTTCGCAGACATAGAGTTCGCGGTCGTTTTTTTAAACGCTACATACCCAAGGACGTTGCCGCACTCCTGGATTTCCAGACGCTAATTTTCGATAAAACCTCCTTTGTTGATACGGCGTTACAGGAATACCGATTGGATTTGTCCAATGCGTCTCTGGATTTACAACGTCACATTGTAAAACGAGTGGATGCATCCCCACCGGTTAAAAAATTTTTGCACGCCGACACTCTTTCGCGATCACCTCGATAAGATAGGACCAAAAATCCGGATTCTCTACCCTATCATTGCATAAATTTTCGAGCCGCTTATTCATTACATCCAAAAAGTTTTCTTTATGGCATCGATGAACTTTCAGTTTTTTGGGCAATAATTCCAGCGGCAGTGTAATTCCGATGTGCTTCAATCAGCCCATATCCCACAGGTCGCGGTTTTTTAGGCTGTTTGGCCGCAGAGCAAAAGCTATCAGTTTATCCGCAAATATTTCCTCACGGCTTTGATGCCGTATTATCAGACCGGATGTTCCCATATCCACCCCGTAATGATTGCGCAGCAGCATGGGGCGCGGATCGTGGTCATGAGCCGGAAATATAGTGTCCTTTAAATGAAGAATTGTCCTAAAAATAGATTGATTATGTCCCATAAATGCGCTAGGTTGATTTAAGGGACATTTTGAGAGTGAGCATGACACAAGAAATTGAGCAGCAAAACAAAGAAATCATCACCCTTCTGGGTAAATACCCCGAAGGGCTTTCTCGTGGCCAAATTTCAGAATATCTGAGTTTTACTATAAATGACAAGACCTTACAAAGGCGACTAAGGGCACTCGTTGATG
The DNA here is from genome assembly GCA_037384225.1 of Exilibacterium sp. Lineage (GTDB taxonomy): Bacteria > Pseudomonadota > Gammaproteobacteria > Pseudomonadales > Cellvibrionaceae > JARROD01. The sequence goes on along the minus strand of JARROD010000217.1, from coordinate 3,261 downwards.
AAGACCGGATAGCCAGAAAAGGTGAAAGAAAAGCGACTCGCTATCATCCGCTTGAAGCCCCCATAGAGACAGATAAAGGACACTTAAAGGACAATTCAGCCAATATATTTAGTCCTAAAAGCCAAAAAAAGCTCAAATTCCTGGATACGCCCCTCCATGCTAGAGAAAAAGTGTCCTATAACCGTGATTTTTTGGACTCCTATGTCCCTAATCAAAGCCAATATGTCCCTAAAAAGATACGAGAAGCGCTCTTTAAAGAAGGCAAACGCTTCGATAAGGAGTTGGCGGCGGGCACTTACGCTCGCCAAATCTGCCAGCGGCTTTTGATCGACCTGTCCTATAACTCCAGCCGCTTGGAAGGCAATACCTACTCCCGCTTGGATACACAAAAACTGGTGGAAGAAGGCATATCCGCAGAAGGCAAGGTTCATGAAGAAACCGTGATGATTATGAACCATAAGGAAGCTATCCTGTTTCTGGTAGAAAATGCACAGGATATAGAACTTAGCAGCCTGACCATCCGCAATCTGCACCACCTGCTATCACAGGATTTACTCGTAAACCCTCAAGTGTGTGGCAATATCCGAACACTGGAAGTAGATATTGGCCAATCCACTTACAAGCCTTTGAGTAATCCCCATATGTTAAAGGAACTCTTTGAGTTGATTTTGCAAAAAGCAAAAAAGATCAAAGACCCTTTCGAGCAAAGTTTCTTTTTGCTGGTGCATTTATCCTATTTACAGGCATTTGAGGATGTGAACAAAAGAACCTCACGTTTGAGCTGTAATATTCCGTTTATCAAAAGCAATCTATGTCCGCTCAGCTTCACCGATGTTGCTCGGGATGATTACACCGCAGCGCTACTGGCCATTTACGAGAAAAATGATGTTGAACCCATGCTTGAGTTATTTGCCTGGGCTTATTCACGTTCGTGCAAACAGTACGGCGTGGTCAAGAAATCGCTTGGGGAAATTGACGCCTTTCGCATTCAATATCGCCAGCAGAGAAAAGCCATCATGGGGCAAATCGTAAAGCAAGGCCTAAATGGTTCGGCGGCAGAAGAGCTGATTGAAAATTACTGCCAGAACCAAGGTATCAACGATATTGATAAATTTACCGCCATGACGCTGGCTGATCTCAGCACTTTGCATGCTGGCGCAATTATCGGCCTTGGAATAACTGAAGCGCAGCTCGAGGCATGGCTTTCGAGCAAGCCCTAAATGAAAAATGCGTTGAAGAAATTATATTTTTTGGCTTACATAAAACCTAAACAGCCACAGCGATGCACGACAGGGACCTCCTGTGCACAGGCGAGCAAATCATTGATGCTCTATGCAATAAATATGATAAACGGTTTTTTTATTTTATATTTGCATAAAAATTATTTTTTGCCCCCGCGTTCATCATCATTGGCATAACATCCGATTATTGTCTGCGAACACTCGATTATTCATTGACATTCAATCGGCACTACGAGGACAGATTTTCAGTAATGGAAGTGGTCTCAGTTTCGATCCACGTGAGGGAAAATCTTCCGACAATATTCGCCGGGTATGGGAGGCGAAGTACCGGTCTTAATCCCCTTTGTACGGGGAAAATCTTCAAACCTAAACGAGAGAATGCTGCAATTAAAGAGGCTATAGCTGATATAACTGCAATAATTTATGAAAATTATCATCATGAGCCAAGTTTTAGTAATCCAAACTGGGTAACATCTGGCAGAGATATTTCTGTTCAGAAAAATTATCCTGATGACATGTCAGCAACAAACCCTTCATATGAAAATGGGAAAATTTTAGGCCACGTTTTTTATGAGCTTGTTAATCAAAATGATGCTGTCAACTTTAAAACTGCCTCTCAGATTTTTTTACGGGCAATTGGAAATCTAAATGACGTTAATGGTAATAAAGGAGTTTATTTTAATGAATTTAAAACGGCAATGCTAGAAGTGGCTGAAACATCTGCTTTATTGCAGAAAGCAATTCAAAATGCATTTGCAGATGTCAAAATTGGATCACAAAGTAACGTAGAATTGTCAAGCCCTCCAAGTAGTGTGAATGGATATATCACTACTGCATGTGATACAGAAAATATGATATCTAAACATACTGTTACATGGTCTAATGTATCAGGAGCAAACTATTATAATATTTGGTATAGCCCGGATAATTTTAATTATATCTATTCTTTTTCCACCACTGCTTTAAGTGCACCTACGTATAACCGACTAAATGTCGATGTTAAAGTAAGCACTTGTAATGATTCCACTTGTGGCATTCAATCAGAAGATAGTTACTTCCAGCAATACTTCTGCTCTGGTCTCCAATAAAAACCAGTATCGTATTGACGTCTTCTCATTAGTATTGGGAAGACGTAAAATTATTTAATTAAATATTTCTTAATTTATTTAATTTCTCCATATCTGCCACCCAGACAGTCGATGCACTGCATCCCCCAATTTTTACTGCTCCATTTTTTGAGGAAAAAACTAGTATGTGTGTTCCAGGCAGATAGCCTTCATTAGCACATGAGCTATTCTCTATAATGTCGGCGTCATATTTTGTATACAAAATAGTACTATGAATTGTTGTGATCTCCTCAGGGTTACCTTTGAATGTTTCATCAATCTTGTATTTATATTCAAGCTGGATATATTCGTTGTCTTCTTTAAGAATGCTTTCCTTTTGCTTAACCTCCTTAATTGTGATGATAAAAATATATTTAGATCGAAGTATGTTTTCATCAAATGATACGCTTGGGCATCCACACGCATAAACGACGTGAGAAGCGACCAAAAAGGTTATCATGCTAATTTTACAGAAAAATTTTTTAACAATTTTTTTCATAACAAACCAGTCGTTCAATCAGTTAACAGATGAATATAACGCCAACCATCATACGATTTTAATAACTATATGGGAATTTATTCGCTTTTCCAATGGTTCTCCTCGGTGGAAAAATTTAAATATGACATCATAATTAAATAGACGTGATAACTAGTCTCTACACCAGCCCTTTCAAGGTGAAAAAAGATAATCAACAAAATTATGTTGGCTGTCTGTAAAACACCATAAATACAGGTGTTTCAGGTATTTCAAATATTGTTTGGCTGTTTTTTTGAGCAAAACATCATGCAGTCACCAGTCAAGGTTACTGCTTTGACCAAAGTGGAAAATCATATGTGTAGTGAAAATCGCCGATTATGCTTCGAATACGACGACAACTCACCTTGAAAGGACTGGTCTTTACTTTCAAAGAACG
>JARROD010000216.1:0-15432 GCA_037384225.1 Exilibacterium sp. | reverse complement strand
TCAAGACAATTATCGTACGCAGTATTAAGGAGTGCCGCTCGGGACACCAATAAGTTTTCGAAATTAAAATAGAATTAATTAATTCAATATCCATATATAAAACAGTGTTTTTCTGGGCTTGAAAGTAACTTCTCAATAACCCGGGGTGGGTATAAAACCAACAATAACGCATATAGAAGTAGAGTTAAGTTCAAGAACAATCAATACATTATGTCTAATGAAAGGAGATTTTCTGTTATGAACCGGTTATTTGACGACAACTCTTACACTATCGGCAATACGCCGTTGGTGAGACTCAATCACCTGACGGATAAGCGCGTCTACGTCAAAATCGAAGCTCGCAACCCGGCGACCTCGGTAAAATGTCGCATCGGTGCAAATATGATTTGGGATGCCGAAAAGCGCGGTGCACTAAAAGCCGGTATGACGGTTCTCGAACCCACCAGCGGCAATACAGGTATCGCTCTGGCCTTCGTCTGCGCTGCACGCGGTTATAAACTGGTGTTGACAATGCCAGACACCATGACGCTGGAGCGCCGCAAGCTAATCAAGGCATTGGGAGCTGAGCTGGTGCTGACCCCCGGAGATAAGGGCATGAAGGGGGCTATCGAGAAAGCCGGAGAACTGTGCAATGAAGATCCGGACAATATCTTTCTGCCGCAACAGTTTGAAAATCCGGCCAACCCGGAGATTCATGAGAAAACCACGGGTCCGGAAGTTTGGGAGGCGACTGGAGGCGATATCGATATTTTTGTCGCTGGGGTCGGCACTGGAGGTACGATTACCGGTGTGTCACGCTACATCAAGCAAACCCAGAACAGACCTATCCAGTCCATTGCCGTGGAACCAGAGGAATCTCCGGTTATTTCCCAAACTCTTAACGGAGAAACCCTGAGACCGGCCCCCCATAAGATTCAGGGAATCGGCGCCGGTTTTGTACCTGCGAATTTGGACCTGTCTCTGATTGACGGCGTGGAAAAAGTCAGCAACGAACAGGCTATCGAGTGTGCCCTCAGGCTGATGAAAGAGGAAGGCATACTAGCGGGCATATCCAGTGGCGCAGCAGTTGCGGCCGCTATACGTTTGGCGGAAAAGCCGGTAAATGAGGGCAAAACGATTGTGACCGTTCTACCCGACTCCGGTGAGCGCTATTTGTCCGGCGCTTTGTTTGCCGGACAATTTACCGAAAAGGAGTTACAACCTTAAATTATTTAACCACCCGTAAACTGGGTCGTTTAACGCTGTTCCCGGATACGGGTTCCGGATCCGGAGGTTCGGGGTTGTGATCAGGCTCAAAAATCATGCCCTGACCGTTCTCTCTTGCGTAGATACCTAAAACACCGTGACAAGGTACGGTGATGTCAGTCGGAATTCCACCAAAGCGGGCATTAAAAGAGACGCCACAATTGTCGACAACAAGATTCATGACTGCTGTGGGAGAAATGTTCAGCACTATTTGGCCGTCCTTGTTGACATACTGCTGCGGCACTTCTACTTCCGGGGCATGGGCATCCACCAGAATATAAGGCGTGCAGCTGTTATCGACGATCCACTCATAAAGCGCGCGGATCATGTAAGGGCGACTAGACGTCATGGTCATCAATTACGATTTCTCCCAGCCTCTTCACAGCCAATAAAACTCTTCAAAATCAAATAATCACACGCAAAGCCGGTAACTTCTCAATAACCCGGGGTAAAAACAGTGTCAGGCGGACGTCCGGAGGTAGTTGGCCCAGACTGTCGGAGGCATGGATGCCGACGCCAAGCTTACAGGTATGAGACAGGCCGCTTGCAAAGCATTGCTTTCCGGCGCCGCCAAACGCCCTCAATCTGTGGTTGCGGGCCAGGGCCCCGGAGGGGGACTTACCGCAGCGTGTCTGGGCCGCTACCGCCGGATAGCTATGAAGGCACAACCACCGGGTTATTGAGAAATCACCAAAACCGATACTATAAAACCCTCATTTCCTTTTCATATTCAGTCAGACTTTCCTGGAAAGACTCGCGCTCAAACAGACGCTCCATATAATCAAGAAGGTATTGTGACTGCTTGGTTCTAGCCAGTTTAACGTCCATACTGTCAAGTCGCCACAAAATCGGCGCCATGCAACAGTCCACAATGGTAAACTCTTCGCTCATAAAAAAGGGCATTTCAGCAAAAATTGGCGCCACCGACAGCAAGCTGTCTTTTAACTCCTTTCGAGCTTTGGCTACCGCTTCCTTGTTTTTGCTGTGGACAATGATGTCTACCAACGGCGACCAGTCCCGTTCGATACGAAACATCCACAGGCGGCTCTGGGCTCTGGCAACCGGGTACACAGGCAGTAGCGGCGGGTGGGGAAACCTTTCGTCCAGATACTCCATCATCACCTTGGATTCATAGAGTGACAGATCTCTGTCCACCAGGGTCGGTAGAGAATTGTACGGGTTGAGATCCGCCAGTTCGGCCGGCTTATTTTTAACATCTACGTCAATGACGTCTACAGACACACCTTTTTCTGCCAAAACTATACGCACACGATGGCTGTAGTGATCACGTCCATCGGAAAAATAAGTCATGGATGAGCGCTTGGCCACAACACCCATTGCTTTCCCCTCAATTTGTTAACTGTCAGTAATATAGAAAAAATCGGCGTCCTCGCCCGAGTTTCCACCCGGGGGTCCATTGAGAGGCGTTCCAGAACGCGACGAAAGGTGTGTTCTGGGGCTGCCGCAGTAAACGGGTTAATTCAATAGGCTGCCCGGATAAAAGCCACCGTATTTAGTGGATCTCTCTCCAATATTCACGATTGAGTAAATATACAAATATAAACAATACTCCCAGAAACAACAGCACATAAACTCCCATGCGTTTGCGTTCCTCAGCTACGGGTTCGCCGAGATATTCCAGAAAGTTTACCAGATCATAGACCGCTTGATCGAACTCGCCTTCATCCATCTTCCCCTTGATATCCCCAACCACGAGGCTGCCGCAGTGTTCGTCTATAAGAGCACTGCCGAGATCGTCGCGCAATATTGTACCATGCTCCCCTTTTTGCGGGCCGGGGGCACACTCCAGAAGCCCCTGCAATTCTAACATTGCATGGGGCATGGCGACTTTATCAAAGACCTTATTATTTACACCGGTGGGCCGAGTGTCGTCACGATAGAAAGTGCGCAGGTAGGTATACAGCCATTGCGGTGAACGGGCTCGAGCCACCAGCGTCAAGTCCGGGGGAGTGGCGCCAAACCAGGCTTTGGACTTTTTCGATTCCATCGCTATCGTCATTAACGAACCGATACGCTGGTCGGAAAAGACCAGGTTATCCATCATCAGATCGTGTGGAATCCCCAGATCATCGGCTACCCGCTCATAGCGGGAATAAGATGCCGAGTGGCAACCCATACAATAGTTGGTGAAATACTTGGCCCCCCGCTGAAGCGATGCCTTATCCTTAAGGTCGGGGATCATTTCATCACACTCGATCGAACCGCAGCTTTTTTCGGTTTCCGACCCCACCGCTTTGATAGGTATCACTACCATGGCCAAAAACAACAGACAGGCCCCCAATACCGGCCCAGCCCCCAGGCCCGTCATCCGAACCCTATCCGGCTCAGGAAGTGTGCGCTCTGACCGCGTCCAGAACGGCATACCAATAAAGTAGGCAAAATAAATCAAGGTGCAAGCCTGGGCCAATCCCGTGCGCGCCGGTGTTGGTGACTGAACCCCCAAATATCCGAGAATGACAAAAGCCGCGGAAAAAACCAGCAAGCTGACTCGACTGAAAGTCCCTTTATAACGAATCGACTTCACTGGGCTCTTATCCAACCAGGGCAGAACAAACAAAATGGCAATCGCCGCAGCCATAGCGACAAAACCCAGAAATTTTGAGTTCAAGGGACCAATATCAAACGTAATGGCCCGCAATATGGCGTAAAAAGGGGTGAAATACCATACCGGCGCAATATGCGGTGGCGTTTTCAGACTGTTGGCCTGTTCGAAGTTGGCGTGCTCAAGGAAATAGCCCCCCATCTCCGGCATAAAGAACAGTATAAAACAGAATACAAAAAGAAAGACGGTAACACCCACCAGGTCGTGAACGGTATAGAACGGGTGAAAAGGAACTCCGTCTTTGGGGATGCCCTTCTCGTCTTTGTTCTTTTTGATTTCCACACCATCCGGGTTATTGGATCCCACTTCGTGCAGCGCCAGCAAATGCAGCACAACCAACGCCAGCAGTACGATAGGCAGCGCAACCACATGGAGCGAGAAGAAACGATTTAGCGTAATCCCGGAAATCAGATAATCTCCACGAATCCACTGTACCAAATCCTCCCCAATTCCCGGGATGGCCCCAAACAAAGAAACAATAACTTGAGCACCCCAGTAGGACATCTGTCCCCAGGGCAAAACATAGCCCATGAAGGCTTCCGCCATCAGCGCCACGTAAATGGTCATGCCGAATATCCACACCAACTCCCGCGGCGCTTTGTAAGAGCCGTACATCAGCCCCCGAAACATATGCAGATAGACAACAATAAAAAAGGCGGAGGCACCGGTGGAGTGCATATAGCGCAACACCCAACCGAAGTCCACATCGCGCATGATGTATTCAACAGAAGCAAAGGCGCCTTCAGCGGTGGGCACATAACTCATGGCCAGCCAGATACCCGTTAGCAACTGGTTGACCAAAACCAACAATGACAGAACACCAAAGAAATACCAGAAATTGAAGTTTTTGGGCGCGTAATACTTGCCCATATGGGTATCCCAGGCGCGCTGTACCGGTAACCGCGCATCCACCCAGTTCCATAAATCAGTCAGCCACTTAGTCATTTACGCTGCCTCCTGATCTAAGCCGATTACAACCACATTGTCTGTTTCGTAAAAATGCGGGGGAACGATAAGGTTAGTGGGCGCCGGAACCCCTTTAAAGACCCGCCCGGCGAGATCAAATTTGGATCCGTGGCAAGGGCAGAAAAACCCGCCTTGCCAGATATCACCGCCGAGGTCGGCGGCACCAACATCCGGCCGGTACATAGGCGCGCATCCCAGGTGGGTGCACAATCCCAGCAAAATAAGATATTCGTTTTTTCTTGAGCGGTAATGATTGGTTGCATATTCGGGCTGTTGCGCTTGCTCCGATTTCGGATCCACCACCAAATCATCCATGTTATCGATCCCTGCAATCGCTTCGCTGGTACGGCGGACAATGTAAACGGGCTTGCCGCGCCACTCGACCGTGATCATCTGCCCAGGCTCTATTTTACTGATATTGGCTTTAACCGGTGCCCCGGCAGCCTTTGCTTTGGCACTTGGATTCCACGACCCCACAAAAGGAACGGCAACGCCCACAACGCCCGCCGCACCTACCACCGAGGTGGCAGCCGTCAGAAAGCGACGCCTTCCATCGTTAACTCCGCCATTGCTCATGACGCTCTTCCCCCATCAAGCTGTATACGAATACAGTAACACCCTGAAATACAAAGAATTACCGCAATTTCACAATGCAAAATTGCGCACATGTTAAAGAAATTGGCCAATACTGACAAGAATATCCACTCGATTCCCCTGGCATTTCCCATTCCATACCCCATCTGGGCTATTCAACCGTCGCCACACCCGTTCCAATAAATAAACAAAAACAGGGCAAACAAAAACGCCCAGACTGTTAAGTCCAGGCGTTCCAACGCATCCAGATTGCCCGCAAGCCTGATAAAAACACTTAACGCTTGGAGTACTGCGGCTTTTTGCGCGCCTTGCGCAAACCAACCTTCTTGCGTTCGACCTCACGCGCATCGCGTGTTACATAACCGGCACCGCGCAAGGATTGACGCAGGGATTCGTCATACTGCATCAGCGCGCGAGTCAAACCGTGGCGGATCGCACCTGCCTGGCCGAAGCTACCACCGCCTTTTACTGTAACTTTGATATCGAACTTATCTGTCATTTCGACCAGTTCCAAGGGCTGCCGCACAATCATACGCGCAACTTCACGGCCAAAGTATTCATCCAGTGGTCGTTCGTTGACGGTGATATTTCCGCTACCCTGGGCAATAAAAACCCGCGCGGTGGAGGTTTTGCGGCGACCGGTTCCGTAATATTGAGTAACTGCCATCTTCAGCTCCCGATTAGATATTTAATTCTTGCGGTTGCTGAGCAGTGTGCGGGTGCTCGTTGCCGGCGTACACTTTCAGCTTTTTGAACATTGCCCTGCCCAGAGGCCCTTTTGGCAACATACCTTTAACAGCGCTTTGAATTGTGCGCTCTGGAGCCTTTTTGATCAGCTTTTCAAAGCTAATGGATTTTAACCCTCCGGGATACCCAGTATGGCGATGATACATTTTATCCGTCGCTTTCTTGCCGGTTACGCACACCTGCTCCGCATTGATTACCACAATGTAATCGCCACTTTATGGAGGTACATCCCACAAAAAATGAGCGCGGATTCTACCCGTTGGGAGGCGGAATTACAAGCGCCCTACGGCGGAAGCGTCCTCCTGCGGTACAACTAAGGTTTATGAGGCCTTTCCAGGTACTCGTGGCTCTGCATTTCCAGCAGCCGACTGCCGGTGCGCTCAAACTCGAACCTCAGTTTGCTGCCGATGTAAATCCGGTCCAACGGCGCGGCGGCCGAGATCACCAGCTTCACATTGCGGTCGTAAAATTCGTCGACCATATTGATAAAGCGTCGCGCCTGATCCTCGCAGTGAAGGGACATCTGCGGTACGCCGGAAACCAGCACAGCGTGGTATTCACGAGCCAGTTCAATGTAGTCATTTTGTGAACGGGGGCCATCGCACAACTCACTAAAATCAAACCAGACCACATCTTCTGCCTCATAACGTGCTCGAATTGAGCGATTTTCCACGTCTAACGTTACATTCTCGCGTATTTCTTCCCGGTCCGGCACCAAACTCTGAAAACTCTCCAACAGACTCGCATCCGCCGCTCCACCCAGGGGGCAGTAATATAACTGCACCTGCTCCAACGCCCGCAGACGGTGGTCAACTCCACCATCCACATTCAAAACCTGTGTATATTTTTTGAGCAGCTCGATAGCCGGCAAAAATCTCTCCCGCTGCAACCCATTGCGATAGAGGTCATCGGGGACAATATTGGAGGTCGCCACAAGACTCACACCGCGGCGAAACAGGCCGTCCAGTAGATTGGCCAGAATCATGGCATCGGTGATATCCGACACAAAAAACTCATCAAAACAAATCACCCGTGCCTCTTGACTGAGACGATCAGCAACCGTATCCAGCGGGTTCTTCTCCCCATCCAGGGTCTTCAGTTCTTGGTGAACCCGACGCATAAAGCGATGGAAATGGGCGCGCAGTTTTCGTTGAAACGGTAGGCTTTCGTAAAAGTTATCCATAAGATACGTTTTGCCGCGGCCTACGCCACCCCATAGATAAAGACCGCGTACTGGCGCCCGCCAACTCTTGCGATGCAGGACACCAGAAAAAAAGCCGGCGACAGCCCCCCATAAATTGCTATCCCACCGCTCAGTTCCTACGGTTAACAGCTGCTCATAAAGATCCTGCAGATGTGTGACAGCCCGCTGCTGTGCTGCATCGTGTTTAAATCCCTCGCGCTTAAGATCCCGCTGATAGCGTTCCAGCGGTGTAAGTGCAACGGAAAGCATGTTCATGAAAATTCTGACCTGATGAAAATGGCGCCCACTGTAGCCGCGTAGAGCGGGGTTGGCAAATCGCATTAATCGCAATGGGCACAGGTGGAGATTATAATTGTTGCAGTAACTGCTGCGAAAGTTTGGCTTTTAAGGCTACCAGCATACCGTGAAAAAAGTGACCGGCATGCTCAAACCGAATCATTTCAAAAGGGCTCTGCAGACTTTCACTCCATGCAAACACCCCGGTGGCATCCACCACCTCATCCTGCCCCCCCTGGATTACGCAAACGGGGCAGGGAAAAGAGTCGGGATAGGAATAACGGTCTACCGCCGGTGCCACCAGAGTCAAATGCCCCGGACAAACCTGTCGCTCATTGAGCCGATGGACACCCTGTGCGGCCACAGCTGAGCCAAATGAAAAGCCGGCCAGTAATAAGCGCGTCCCAGGGCGCTTTTGCCGCACCCAGTCCACCACGGCCAGCAGGTCGTCCACTTCGCCCTGTGCATTGTCAAAAGAACCTTCGCTGAGCCCCACGCCACGAAAATTAAATGACACCGCCCCAACCCCTAAATCCCGGAAAGTTCTCACCAAAGTCGTGACCACTTTATTATCCATAGTTCCACCGTGCAGAGGGTGGGGGTGGCAGACAATAGCGATATACCCTGCGTCGCTCAAAGGCGCGGCTGTTTTACCAGCGACGATCTGCGCCTGCAAACGCCCACAGGGACCCTGGATATCGACATAGGTTTTCGTTTCAGCGAACACATCTTCAGCTACAGACACCTTTTCAACCACAACCACCTCTCCCGTAATGAATTCCCACACCTTCTCCTATCTATTTTCATACCTCTGTCCACACTTAGGCCCTGTAAAGAATTAACTTTACATTCTCGCTGCCCCCTCATCCCGCCTGGCGGTGTTGCTTGAGCTCGAAATATCGGCAGGAGCCTTCAGCTAGATAGAAAAGCCTTCGCTCAAGCGCCTTGCCAGACGGGCGATGGAACACCGAGAATGTAATGTTATTTTTTTATCGGCTTATCATAAAAAAGTTTATAATAAGGCTTAAGTATATACATTCATACGGCATTGAGGACTAAAGCGGTGTTTTCGTTAGGCACTCTTGTTTTAACCGGCTTGATCACCCTAGCCATAGGCTGTGTTGTCGGGATCGTAATAGCCCCACTATTACACCCCCAGGAAAAGCAAAATCGAGACCTGGAACAACGCCTGCAAAAAACCGAAGATAAAATGGCCAATTATCAACAGGAGGTATCAGAGCACTTTGCGCAGACATCGCAATTGGTTAACAGCCTGACCCAAAGTTACAAAGATGTGCACGAATATCTCGCCAACAGCGCCCTAAAACTCACAAACCCCGACATTAGTCGTCAACTTCTGGAAGCTGGCAAAGGCAATCTGATAACAGGGGATCCAAACAAGGTTCTCGATGAGGCAAACTTTGAGCCACCGCGGGATTGGGCCCCCAGAGAGCCGGGCGAAAAAGGTATGCTTAGCGAAGAATATGGATTGGAAGAAGACCCTGAAAATACGGAAGCCGCAACGGTAAACAGCGTCAGAGGTTAACTGAAAGGCAAATCTGTTGGGGTCGCGAAGCGTAGTAATATCGCGAAGCGTAGTAATATATAATTGTCGCGCCACGGACTTACTCTATTAGCCTTTAGAGGTCAATCCCCGTACCGGCAGATTTGAGAAACAGTTTACACAAACCCGCTGGGTTACTCGGTTAATTGTCCGTATAATCTCCACTTCGCAAAAACCAGGAGCAGGCGTTTGTCTTTAAAAAGCGTTATAAACTATGCCGGCTGGCCTGCAGCCACAGGCTTTTTGGGAGCTTTAACCATACTGCTCTTGTTGCCTCATTTGCAGAGTCTCAAACCCGAGCAGAATAGCGAGCCCCACAGTTTCATTTTAAACAGCTTATCGCCCCATACCGCCCACCAGTGGGAAGGTCCGGTTTCCTACTCGGAAGCAGTCAAGCAGGCTGCCCCTGCTGTGGTCAGCATTTTGACCCGTAAAAGACTGAAACCTCAGAACGAGTGGTTTAATGACCCGTTGTTCCGCCACTTTTTCAACAAATCCAACATCCCGCAACAGGAGAGAATGCAGTCTGCACTCGGCTCCGGTGTCATTGTCAGTGACGAGGGCTATCTGCTCACCAACGATCACGTCATAGATGGCGCTCAGGAGATTATGGTGTTGTTGCGGGACGGACGCGAAGCAAGAGCATCCCTAGTGGGTACCGACCCCCGCAGCGACCTCGCCGTACTCAAGATCAACCTCGATAATCTAACATCGATTCACATTGGCACGCCGGACGATGCTCAAGTTGGGGACGTAGTGCTTGCCATCGGCAACCCCTTCGGAGTCGGCCAGACCGTCACCCAAGGAATTATCAGCGCCACCGGCCGCGATGGTATCAACGTCGGACTCAGCGAACTGGAAACCAATTACATTCAAACCGACGCGGCTATCAATCCCGGTAATTCCGGCGGTGCGCTCACTGACGCTTACGGCAACCTACTCGGAATCAATACGGCGATTATTGATCGCGCCAATGGCAGCCTGAAAGTGGGAATAGGCTTTGCCATTCCAGTCGATACGGCCATGAAAGTACTGCGGGACATTATCGATGTCGGCCACGTTGTCAGGGGCTGGCTCGGAATTGAAGCACAGGAGCTGACGCCAAAGCTGGCACAGTCTTTCAGCCTGGACTCAACCAACGGGTTTATTATTATCGCCATCTATAACGACGGGCCGGCCCATCGCGCTGGGCTTCTCCCCGGTGATATTATTACCCATATAAATCAGCAACCCGTTATCAACGGACGCCTTGGCATGGTGCAAATTGCCGAGAGCCGCCCGGGGGACCAGGTGGCGATAGAAGTATTGCGCAACGGAAAGTCACACACTATAGAGGCTACAATCGGCACTATGCCGGTAGCTGGCTAAGACTTAATTCTGTATTCGGCAGACCGGGCGTGCGCTTCCAGCGACTCACTTCGCGCCAGCACCGATGCGACTCGCCCCAGCTCAGAGGCCCCCTCAGCTGAACACATAATGACAGAACTGCGTTTCTGAAAGTCGTAAACACCAAGTGGCGAGGAAAACCGGGCCGTTCCCGAGGTCGGCAGAACGTGGTTGGGACCTGCACAGTAATCCCCCAGCGATTCTGAGGTGTAGCGCCCCAAAAAAACAGCGCCGGCATGACGAACCCGCCCCAACAGCGCCTCCGGCTCCTGCACAGACAGCTCCAAGTGCTCCGGCGCTATCCGGTTAGCCACATCCAGAGCTTGATCCAGATCCACTACTTTGATCAGCGCCCCGCGACGGCACAGCGACTCCCGCACAATGTTCCCACGCTCCAAATCCGGCAATAGCCGTTCAATAGACACGTAAACCTGCTGTAAAAAGTCAGCATCCGGTGAAACTAAAATAGCCTGGGCATCTTCATCGTGCTCGGCCTGAGAAAACAAATCCATCGCAATCCAATCCGGATCAGTTTGTCCATCGCAGATCACCAGTATCTCGGACGGTCCGGCAATCATATCAATAGCAACCTGACCGAACACAGCCCGCTTGGCAGTGGCCACGTATATATTTCCAGGCCCGACAATCTTATCCACCCTGGAAATTGTCTCCGTGCCGTAAGCCAGGGCAGCGATTGCCTGCGCTCCCCCCAGGGTCACTACTTTATCCACACCGGCAATGGCAGCCGCTGCCAGAACTGTATTGTTTACATGTCCACCCGGAGCCGGTGTAACCATGGTGATTTCGTCAACGCCTGCTACCCGGGCCGGTATAGCGTTCATCAACACCGATGAGGGGTAAGCCGCCTTACCACCAGGAACATAGATACCCACCTTTTCCATGGCGGTAATTTGCTGTCCCAGGAGGGTTCCGTCCGCGTCTGTGTAATGCCAGGAATCCTGCTTTTGATGCTGGTGATAGGTACGAATCCGTTGGGCAGCCAGTTCTAGGGCCTGCTGTTGTGACGGCGCAAGATTCTCTAGCGCCTGCTGCAAACGCACCGGCGGCACCACTAGCTCTCCAACGTGGGCGGCATCTACCCCGTCGAAGCGGTTGCTGTACTCCAACAGCGCCTGGTCTCCATCGCGCTTCACAGCGGCAATAATCTCGGCCACTGCACTGGCGACCTTATCGCTGGAGACGGATTCCCAGGACAGCAAATTCGTCAAGCTAAGTTCAAAATCCGCGGCCCCGGAATCGAGGCGGGTTACCAAGGGTTGTCGATTCATTGGAATATGCTCAAAAACGCGTTGGGTATCACTAAGCAGCCTTAGCAATAGCTTCAATAATAGGCCCGAGGCGAAGGTGGTTCATTTTCATTGAAGCTTTATTGACAATCAGTCTCGAACTGATGTTGGCGATATGTTCCCGCGGTTCCAGTCCATTGGCAACAAGCGTGTTTCCAGTGTCAACAATATCCACAATTTCATCGGCCAGATTCATAATCGGCGCCAGCTCCATGGCCCCATACAATTTGATAATATCCGCTTGGCGCCCCTGCGATGCATAATAATACTTAGCCACATTGACATATTTGGTCGCCACTTTAATGCGCCCGGTTTTTGGCGCAACTCCCTTAATCCCCGCAGTCATTAGCCGACAGCTGGCAATTTTCAAATCCACTGGTTCATACAGGCCTTCACCACCGTGCTCCATCAACGTATCCTTGCCCGCGATACCCAAGTCGGCCGCGCCAAACTCCACATAAGTCGGTACATCACTACCCCGTAGTACCAGTAATCGTACGTCCGTCTGGTTAGTGAAAAAGGTCAATTTACGACTCTTGCCGATATCCTCGAGGGGCTCGATACCAGCCGCCTCTAATATCGGTAGAGTCTCGTCAAGTATACGCCCTTTGGTCAGAGCGATGGTCAGCATCTGCGACATGACATTCTCTGCGATTGCTTTTTATACAATTCAATATATGACACTACAACGACATTCCAATAACTTTCAGTCCCCCCGTCGATCCGCATACACAGGCGGTTTAACCGGGAATCCGGCGAATACTCGCCCCCAGCAACTGCAGCTTTTCCTCAATGCATTCATACCCGCGGTCAATATGGTAAATTCGATCGACAATGGTTTGCCCTTCAGCCATCAATCCGGCAATCACCAGGCTGGCTGATGCGCGCAAATCAGTCGCCATCACCGGTGCCCCCTTCAAATGCTCCACGCCAGTGACAATGGCCGTATTGCCTTCGAGGGTAATTCTTGCACCCATCCGATTAAGTTCATGGATCTGGATCAGCCGGTTTTCAAAAATGGTCTCAATCACCGTGCCAGTACCTTCGGCGACGGCATTCATCGCCGTAAACTGCGCCTGCATGTCGGTGGGAAACGCTGGATAGGGTGCTGTGCGCAGATTGACAGCCTTGGGCCTGTTGCCTTTCATATCCAGCTCAATCCAATCTTTGCCCACGCTGATATGAGCGCCGGCCTCCTCCAGTTTCAGCAGCACTACCTCGAGAATATCGGCGCGTGTATCTTTCAACTTCACCCGCCCGCGCACAGCGGCGGCCGCCGTTAAATAAGTGCCGGTTTCAATGCGGTCGGGCATAACCGAGTAAGTGCAGCCGTCCAGGCGTTTCACACCTTGGATAACCAGAGTGTCCGAGCCGATACCTTCGATATTTGCCCCCATGGCCACCAGACAATTAGCCAGATCTACAACCTCAGGCTCCCGCGCCGCGTTTTCCAACACCGTTTTGCCCTCGGCCAAAACCGCTGCCATAAGCAGGTTTTCCGTGCCTCCCACGGTAACGGTGTCCATAAAGATATGAGCACCCTGTAAGCGCCCGTCGACACTGGCCCTGATGTACCCCTCATCGACGTCAATGGATGCTCCCATCGCTTCCAGGCCGCGCAAGTGGATATCCACCGGGCGGCTTCCAATCGCACAACCTCCGGGAAAAGAGACATTGGCGGTGCCAAAACGCGCCAGTATCGGCCCCAATACAAGAATTGAAGCCCGCATCGTCTTTACCAGATCATAGGGGGCGGTAAACTCCTGGATACTGCCTGGATCCACCTCGACACACATACGCTCGTCAATCGTGATGCCAACCCCCATACATCGGAGCAACGCCAGCATAGTGGTGATATCGTTCAAATGAGGCAGATTGCAGATATGCATGGGGCTATCCGCCAACAGCGTTGCTGCCAAAATCGGCAGCCCGGAGTTTTTGGCTCCGGAGATGCGGATCTCGCCGTCAAGACGGTTACCACCCTTAATAATCAATTTATCCATAGTTTACTTACGTTACCTCTTGCCCCCACTGTGCTAGCAACCGCCTCCAGAGCTATCACTATCAAGCGCGCTGCATGCGGTTATTCAGCCTTGCAGTTGTTGCCACTCAGCGGGGGTATAGGTCTTCATATTGACGGCGTGGATACTGCCATCGGCGATCTGATCACTCAGGGCCGCATAGACAAGCTGTTGCTTTTTAACGGGATTAAGTCCTTCAAATGCGGGACTGACAACAATCAGGTTCACATGACTTCCGTCGACTCGAACCTGCACCTGACAGCCTTCGAGCTGGGACTCAAGACGTGATTTGATTTCTTCGGGTTGCATATCGGGTACCTTAGGGCAACTTTATCACTCCGATGTGGTTCATCGCCTGCGCAAATTGACCGCGGAAGACCTTACCCAGATTGACGCCGTTTAACACGACATTTATTAACTTCCACTCACTTTCCCTATTTTTCTTCATCGTATAAGAAACCCGGTTTACGCCATCATCGCCCTTCACTTCCTGCACAACGCTGACCGTCTTGCGGTTGCCAATATTGCCCTTCGGCGGCAACACGACAATCTGGCGATCCCCAAACCCTGCCATACCCTTGGCATAGGTAGATACCAGCCCCTCTTTAAACTTGCTGATAAACAACTTGCGCTGTTTCGGGTTAGCCTTCTTTACATAGCTGCCCATCACACCGTAGGCAATAAACCGGAAGTCCACCACCGGATCGAGAACGGCCTGAACGTCCGAATAAAACACGAAAATAATAAATCCTAAACCTTTGGATACTGCCTTGAAAACCCCATTCATACTTGACTCCATTTCCACTTTTTTAATCTGGTCGACGATTAGAACACAGATTACCCAATTGGTTTACTGCAATGGTCTCCAATGGCACAGGCACAGAGACAGGTTACAAGTGGGGGCGGCACCTGGGTTTTACAAGGGCTTGAATAAATAGCAGGATCCGCAGCCGCCAGGTCAACGGGTCGTCCCACCCTGAAAAGCTGTCTTTTAAGACTACACCAATATACCATTTGCTTCCTTTGAACCAAACGAACCCAAAGTTATACTTTATAACTTTTTTGCTTTAGCTGTGAACCGGAGAGAAAAAGGCCACTTTAATAATGCAGACACCCGGGACGCACTATAGGCGTGGTATTATTATTAGCTTATATGAGCTATTAGCTCCCACTATTCAAGGCTTGGCACCTTGTTTAATAACTGACCCCTGGTCCAGTAATTGATTGGAACTATGAAAATACAGGATCTCCCGCACACTCGGAAAGCTCATTTTTCAACCACCGGATTGTTGATAAACAACGTGAGATGTTAACCCTTATGACGAACAACCGTTTTATTGCTGCCGGCCGACGTACCGTCAATATGGAGCGCGACGCTGTAGCCGCTATTTCCGATCGCATCGATGAAGCCTTTGCCGGCGCCTGCGAATTGATATTGGAATGCAAGGGTCGGATAATCGTCACCGGTATGGGAAAATCCGGCCACATAGGGAAAAAAA
>JARROD010000215.1:6034-12630 GCA_037384225.1 Exilibacterium sp. | reverse complement strand
TATCGTTGCATAAATTTTCGGCCCAGGACCGCTTCGCTCCTTCTATAGCAGCATTTTCAGGGTCGTGCTCAATTTTTCTAATCCTCACATAGGGTGAGCTATGCTCCGGTTAGAAAAATCTGCGCGCGCCCCTGAAAATACCGCTCTAAAAGGTCCTGAGCTCGAAAATTTATGCAACGATAGGGTATAGTGTCTACAAATAATTTAAACAGGAAGAATACGATTATGGAATTATCCGCAGTAACAAGAAAGGCTCGCGTTCTGTTGGCCTTGATTTTCTATTCTCTTTTTTGGCTGGCTACGGCTAATGCGCCAGTTGAGGAAAGCGGGGAACCAACGCTGTTACTAAGACAGCCCGCGATTTAGAAAACGCACCTGGCATTTGTCTACGCCGGAGACATCTGGCTTGCTGGTAGAGATGGCGGCAAGCCGCGAAGATTGACAACCCATCCCGCTAACGAAGAGCTTCCCAAATTTTCACCCGACGGCCAGTGGATTGCTTTTAGCGCCGATTACAATAACAATCGGGATGTCTATATTGTATCCGTCAACGGCGGTCTGCCAAAGAGACTGACCTGGCACCCTGGCAACGACTTTGTCAACGGCTGGACGCCTGACGGAAAAAATGTTGTCTTCACTTCCCACCGTGAGATTCGCAACAGCCGCAGTGATCAGCTCTATCACGTTGCTATTTCTGGCGGTTTCCCGCAAAAACAAATGCAGGCGGTGGTCTATCGGGGGGCCTGGTCGCCGGACGGCAAGCGGCTGGCGTTTCAACCCTACCGGCAGGCCCACAACAATGTCAGCGGTTGGCGGCTGCACCGGGGGGGTGCCACGCCCCCTATCTGGATTATCGACCCGGTCACTCAGGCGGTTGAAAAGATTCCCCATCAACGCGCCAGCGACTTAAGCCCCATGTGGCTCGGCGATAGCGTCTACTTCATTTCCGATCGTGATGACAGAGCCGCTAACCTGTTTGCCTACGACACAACAAACAAGTCGCTTACCCAACTGACGAAGGAAACCCAATGGGATATTCATTCAGCGGACACCTACGGAGACAGTATTGTCTACGAAGTCGGTGGTCGTCTAAAAGAGCTGAATGTAATAACCCGCAAAACGAGAGATGTCGCTGTGCATATCCCACAGGATTCCTCACAGTTGCGGCCGCAATGGAAACAGGCGGAAGATACCTTGCAGCATATTGCGCTTTCTCCCACGGGTAAACGCGCACTGATTACTGCCCGCGGCGAAGTGTTCAGTGTTCCGCTCGAGGAGGGGGCTACGCGCAACCTGACAAAAACCGGCGCTGTTCGGGAAAGTGACGCTATCTGGTCACCCAATGGTGAGTCGATTGCTTATATCACCGAGGAAGGGTTTACGCATAAATTGATTGTGGCGGAACAGACCGGTAAACCGCGCAAGCGTTACGATCTCGGTGGTGATTACTATTCCCTGCTTGCCTGGAGCGGGGACAGCAAGCGCATTATCTATCAGGATAATCACCTTAATCTCTACGCGCTGACCCTGAAAAAGGGTAGAAAAAAATTGGTTGATAGCAACCGGGTGCGTTATGGTTTCAATATTGCCATGAGCGGTGACGGGCGTTGGATGGCTTATACCAAGGCCGGCGAAAACCTTTTTCACAGCCTGTTTTTATATGATTTCGAGACGGGTAAACGCCTCGCAATAACCGACAGCATGAGCGAAGAGGGATCTCCCGCTTTTAGCCGCGACGGCCAATACCTGTTCTTTACGGTGTCCACCAATGCCGGACCTCTCCGATTCTTCGAATTGTCTTCCCTTGAACGCCCTCTGCGCAGTGGCATTTACGCCCTGATGCTGGCGGCAGGTGGAAAACCGCCGCTGCCACCCGAGACGGGAGATGAGAATCAGGAAAACGGCGAAAGCGAAAAAAAGGAAAAAGATGAACAGTCCGAGGGGAATAAAGCGGCGCCGGTTAAAATAGATTTAGATGGAATTCAACAGCGTATAGTCGCGCTGCCGATTGCCAAGAGAAATTACGATAGCCTGGTCGTCGCCGATGATGGCATGCTCTATTTTGTGGAACGCCTGCAGCCGGGTATCAGCCGAGAGCTGCCCGATGCTGAAAACCAGGCAGTGCACAAACTGTATCGTTTCGATTTCGAAAAGAGGGAAACTTCTCTGGTACAGGAAAAAATCGCCCATTATTTTATCAGTGCGGACGGTAAACACTTGCTGATACAAGCAGCGAAAGGAAAACTGCTCAGTGCAAAAGTCGAGGAAAAAATAAAAACCAAGCCGCTTTCTCTTGCCGATATGAAGGTTTTTGTCGACCCGAAGCGTGAATGGGAACAGATTTTCAATGAAGTCTGGCGTATGGAGCAAGCGTATTTCTACGCTCCCAATATGCACGGATTGGACTGGGATGCTGTGTATGAGCGTTATCACGCATTGTTAAAACACGTAAGCACCCGCGAGGATTTAAATCAACTGTTGGTGGAAATGGTGGCGGAGCTTCAGGTCGGTCACAACCGCGTCGGGGGAGGTGATGTACATAAGGAGCAAGCCGTGGATGTGGGGTTGCTGGGCGCCGATATTCGACTGCAGAATGGATATTACCAGATAGCGAAAATATACACGGGTGAACGCTGGAACCCCTTTTTAAAAGCGCCCTTGGCGGTTCCGGGATTGGGTGTGGCCGAGGGGGATTACATACTGGCTGTAAATGGTGTCGCCGCTTCAGAGGGGAACAATATTTTCGCGTTGTTCGAGAATACGGCAGGCAAGCAGGTGACGCTTACAGTGAACAGTAAACCCCGGCAGCGCGGCAGCCGCGACGTCGTGGTGGAACCCATTGCCCAAGAGGATGCCTTGCGTCAGTGGGCGTGGATCGAGGACAACCGTCGCTATGTGGCACAAGCCACCGACAATCGAGTGGGCTATGTCTACCTGCCCGATACCCACGATGGCGGTTATACGTATTTTAACCGTATGTTTTTCCCTCAGAATAACAAGCAAGCGTTAATTATCGATGAACGTAAGAACAACGGTGGGTTTGTGGATGACTACGTCAATGGCATTCTCAGTCAAACCAAACTTTCAGGGTGGAAGGAAAGAGACGGCATTAATTTATATTCGCCTCAGAGTGGGATGTTTGGGCCCAAGGTGATGCTGATAGATCAGGATGCCGCCTCCGGTGGCGATTACCTGCCCTACAGCTTTCGGCGCAAGGGCATCGGTAAACTGATCGGTACGCGTACCTGGGGCGGCCTTATCGGTATCAGTGCGAACCCGGCGTTGATCGATGGTGGCCGCCTGTCGGTGCCCTTCAACCGCTTTTATACACCGGAGAAACAGTGGCGGATAGAAAACGAAGGCGTCGCCCCGGATATTGAAGTGGAGTTGGAGCCTGAAATGGTCAATCGGGGTGTGGATATGCAGTTGGATCGCGCAATAGCGGAGGTACTGAAACAACTGCGGGATCATAAAACGGTAAATCCGAACGCATCGCCAGCGTTACCGCAACGTCTGGGTATGTAACCTTATCGCGGCTTTGTCGATGTCGTTTTTCTCGGTTTGGCCCGCGCCGTTGCCACGGCGCTCAAAGGGTCGTCCGGCCAGTGGTGCTTGGGATAGCGCCCTTTCATGGTCTTTTTGATATCGGGATAGACATTGCGCCAGAAACTGGCCAGATCCTGGGTTACCTGCAGAGGCCGTTGCGCGGGTGACAGCAGGTGGATCTTCAGTGGCAGGCGGCCGCCGGCGATGCGGGGCGTTTGTTCACAGCCAAACATTTCCTGCAGGCGCACCGCCAGCACCGGCGGCGATTCGCGGTAATCTATGGGGATGCGCCGACCCGAGGGCACCGTTATGGTTCGCGGTGCCAGCTCATCCAAACGTTGTGACAGTGGCCAGGGTAGTAATGCACTGAGTATCGACGCCAGGTCCAGGCGCGCGAAGTGATCGATATGATTGACTTCTTCGAGCCACGGCGCCAGCCACTGTTCGAGGCTGGCCAGTAAAAGGCGATCGGAAACGTCCGGCCAGCTCGGATCTCCAATCGCATTCTGCGTAGTTGTATTTTCCGCAGTCGTATTTTCCCTAAAAAGGCCCCGTAACAGCGATACCCGCGCGCGCCACTGTTGTAGCGCTTCGGACCAGGGCAGCAATTGCAGACCGCGTCTGCGGATCAATCGGCACAGTACTTCGCACTTGGTTTTGCTGGGGATGTCCGCCAGCGGTTGCCGCGATTGCAGTAGCGCACCGACTCGGCGCTGGCGTTCGGCGACAAAGCGCTGTTCGCGGTCGTCCCAGTCGATATGATCGCGCTCGGTGATCAGCGCGGACAGGGGGCCCTCGAATAAACGTGCATCCAGGGGGGCGGCTATAAAAATGGTGTCATTGGCGGCATCCTCTCTACCCCCCAGTTGTGCCACCGCCAGCCACTCGGATTGCTCCAAAGTGTCGCGGTCTACAAACCTCGCGGCGCGGCCGTTGCTCAAGCGGTATTTCAATGCCCTGGCGCCCGCCTGTGGCTGCGCGCGTTGGGCAATACGGTCCGGGTAAGCGCAGGCCAGTAAGAAACCGTACCCCCTTTCATCGTCGGGAATAGTGTAAGGGGACTCTTTATTATCGCCGCGGCACCCTATATCTTCGCCGCGGCACTGGTCTAGGTACTGGCGACTCTGTTGCCGCAAGCGCCGCAATAGGTAGCGGTCGCGCTGATCGCAATGGCGTTCGCCGCGCAGCCAGGAAAGGCGTTCACCGATATCGGCGCCAATGCCGGGCAGAGGATCACGCTCGCCCAGCAGCGCGGCGATATCACAGGCCAGGGGCGCAAGCCCATAATTGCGCGCCACCAACAGCATATGCGCCAAACGCGGATGCAGAGGCAGTTGCGCCATGGCTTCACCGTGGGGTGTCAACTGCCACAGGCGACGGTCCGTTGCGGATGCGTCAGGGCCGGGTTTACTGGTTACGGCGCCCAACTGGCTCAACAATACCAGCGCCTGCTGGTAACCCGCACTGGGCGGCGGGTCCAGCCACAGCAGCTCACCCGGTTCGTTTGCACCCCATTGAATCAATTGCAGTGCCAGCGGGGTCAGATCGGCCTGCAGAATTTCCGCCGTTGTGTGTGGTGCCAGTTGCCGTTGTTGTTCACCCGACCACAAACGATAGCAGATGCCCGCCTGCAGGCGTCCCGCGCGCCCTCTGCGCTGCTCGCTGGAAGCCTGGGATACGCGCCGGGTCTGCAGACGCGTCATACCGCTGCGGGGGTCGAACCGTGGTTGGCGGCTGAGCCCCGCATCCACCACCACACTGATGCCTTCGATGGTCAGGCTGGATTCGGCGATGGGTGTTGCCAGCACGATTTTGCGCCGTCCCTGCGGGGCGGGCGCAATGGCACGCTGCTGTTGGGCCAGTTTCAGATCGCCGTACAGTGGGGTGAGCAGCACATTGTCAGGCTCCGAAACAGACTCTCGCAACGCCTCCTGCACTCGTTTTATCTCCCGCTGCCCTGGCAAAAATACCAGCAGACTACCGCTGTGTTCCGCCAGTGCCTGACGTACGACGGCCACGGTCCTGGCGCAGATATCCTCCCCTGGCTGCCAGGGGGTCGAATAGTTGACAGTCACGGGGAAGGCCCGACCACTGCTGCGGACCACGGGTGCATCGCGCAGTAATTCCGCCACCGCAGCGCCGTCAAGAGTGGCGGACATGACCAGTATTTTCAGCGCTTCCCGCTCCTGGTCGCGGAACAGTTCGCGGCTCTGTAAAGCCAGGGCAAGCCCCAGGTCGGCATCGAGGCTGCGTTCGTGAAACTCGTCGAATACCAGCAGGCTGACGTCCGCCAGCGAAGGGTCCGATTGTAGCCTACGGGTGAGAATGCCTTCGGTGACCACTTCGATACGGGTCGCCGCGCTGACCCGCCGCTCCAGTCTGACCCTGTAACCCACGGTCTTCCCGAGCGGTTCATTGAGATGCTGCGCCATGCGCTGGGCGGCGGCGCGCGCCGCCAGGCGGCGGGGTTCGAGGACAATGATTTTGCGCCCGGCGAGCCAGGTTTCATCCAGCAACGCCAGCGGTACCACAGTGGTTTTACCGGCGCCGGGTGGTGCTTCCAGTATACATTCGTGCCGCTGTCCCAGGGCGGTTTTCAATTCATCGATAACATCGTGGATAGGAAGGTCGCTAGCGTCTGAAACGGCAGCTGGGGACGCCGTATTTTGACAAGTTTGAGTAGGAGAGGTATTCATATCAGTTCAGCAACTCTATCTTGGGTAATTCTCAAACGCTTTGGGTATATTTATGCATTCGGCCGGCCTGACAGTGTGCCCTCGGGTTATCGAGACTGGGCATACATACCATTATTTGCTTGCAAAGTAATAGCTTGGAATAGATAGATATAATATTATCCTATTTCCGATTCAATTCTGGTCAATAATTTTTTGTCACCATTACATTCGCTCTCGCCGAGTTGGCGGCATATCCCGGTGTGAAATCTCTGGCTTCTGTCTATGTCCCATAGGACTCCGTCAGTTGTTGATGTCTGTGCTCGATGTCACAGTTTAAGTTGTTAAGGATGTTTAGATGGACTCGAAAAAAAGCGG
>JARROD010000215.1:0-6028 GCA_037384225.1 Exilibacterium sp. | reverse complement strand
TTTTTTTGCTCTCAGTGCCTATGGCATCTGGGGGTTCTTAACGGTTTATATCAAATTATTACAAAATGTGCCGGTTCAGGAGATGTTGGTTCATCGTATCGTTTGGAGCTTTGTATTTACAGGCTTGTTACTGGTTTTATTTAAAAACCTGAAAAGTATAAGAACCATATTTTCCGAACCCAAAAATCTACTGGCACTGCTGCTTTCCAGCCTTTTGATTGCCGTAAACTGGCTGTTGTTTATTTGGGCTGTGCAAAACGACCGCATTCTGGAAGCCAGTCTGGGATACTATATCAACCCTTTGATCAATGTCCTGCTGGGGCTTTTGATACTGGGGGAAAGGCTACGAAGAATGCAGCAGTTTGCCGTAGCATTGGCTTTTATCGGCGTATCGATACAAGTATTTGCGTTTGGGGAATTTCCCTGGATCGCCCTGGTGATGGCCTGTAGCTTCGCAACCTACGGGCTGATTCGCAAACAGGTGCGAATCGAAGCGCAGACCGGTCTATTTATCGAGACTTTGGTATTGCTGGTTCCGGCACTTGGCTATGTGTTCGTGAGTGGTCAGGCGCAGACTTTGAATCTGTTGGAAAACACCTCATCGCTCAACCTATTGCTGGTGTTGGCGGGGCCTTTCACCAGTATTCCATTAATTTTGTTTGCCGCGGCCGCGAAAAGGTTGAACTACAGCACTCTGGGCTTTTTGCAATATATCGCACCGAGCGTCATTTTCCTGCTGGCGGTATTTGCCTATGGAGAGGCGTTCACTATTCAGAAAAGCATCACCTTCGTGTTTATCTGGCTGGCGCTGGTTATTTTCAGCCTGGACGGGCTGCAGTATCGAAGATTGGTTGTACAGTAGTTGAGCTGTGTTCTCGCGCTGTGCCGAAATACACTCGCTGCCAGCCGTCGTCGGTGATAAATCGCAGCGACTTGATGGTTCCCCGACCTTCGATGTTAATCAGGTTGGTCTGCGATGGCCACAGCTGCTGCAGCGAGTCGTGGAAGATTTCCAGTTGGGTGAGAGCGGTTGGGATTGCGACCTCTTGGTAAACCCAGAAGTACTTGCCCTCCAGTTCATGTCCGACATAGGTCAGTTTAAGCGGTGTCTGCGGGTTCACCCGCAGACGGAAATGATCCTGCACATAGCGCCCGAACTGGATTCGGGTTTCGGGATCGCCGATAAGGTCGGCCTTGTTGTTGTTCAGCACCCCTTTTACGGCGTGTTCGGCGTCGTGGATGTAGAACTTGTGGGTTATTTCCAGTTTGCCGGTGCGGTCGTTGAACAATAACGTGGTCATGGCCGTTTTTTGCTGGTGGGCACCGGCGCCGGGTGCGTAACCAGCCAGAACGATAACAGCCAAAGCGGCAGCGCTGGCCATAAAGGCCAGCGTTTTATTTACAGTCGATCTCATTTGCGTTTAAGCTCGGTTTTCGGTGCTTCCACCTTGGTTTTTATGTCGTGCATGATATCCCGGTAGACAGGCTCGGTTCTTTCCTCTTCTTTAAAGGCTTCGATCCGCGAAGGAATAATCCGCCGCGGGTAATGATTGTTTTCCACGTCTACATCCGCTGTTTCCCAACCCGGATCGATTTCAACGGCCGCCAGCTTTTTATGCTTTTTCGTGACGATGAGTTTTTTCACGGCCTTGGGGGAACGGCGCCAGATTTCCGCCGGAATATAACGGTCTTCCTGATCGCCGTTTTCATAGGTCAGGCGCAGCAGGATCGGCATCACCAGCCCACCGAGGTTAGAGAACTCCAAAACGTAATAGTTACTGTCTTCTTTGATGGCTTGCTTCAGTGCCTGGCGTTCCCACTTGTCGAGATCGGCCAGCATCTGCTGGTACTCGTTGCGGTCTTTATTGGTCGGCGTAAAACGGTCGTGCTTATCGTAGAAGTCCCTGACGTCCTTATTGCGCTTAACCCAGGTTTTTTTCCCTTCCGCCTTGTTGCGCTCGACAAACAGTGACGGGGGCTCATCGGCCTGTTCCTGACGCAGGCGGTCGAAATCGATATCGGGGTTCTTGGTGTCCAGGCGCAACTTGTAGACCTTGTCGATGGCGATATCGACGTGGTCGGTGGTATAAAACCAACCGTACCAGAACCAGTCCAGGTCAATGCCAGAGGCTTCTTCCATGGTGCGGAAAAAGTCGGAGGGGGTCGGTCGTTTATATTTCCAGCGCTGAGCGTACTCTTTGAAGGCGAAGTCGAACAGCTCCCGCCCCATAATGACTTCGCGCAGAATATTGAGCGCCGCCGCCGGCTTGGTGTAGGCATTGGGGCCGAGACGCAGCACGCTGTCCGACTGGGTCATCACCGGTACCTGGATATCGGATTTCATATAGTCGACCACATCGCGGGGTTCCACGCCCCAGGGAATGTCAGGGTCCCATTCGCGGCCGGCGACACCGTCGAGAAAACTGTTAAGCCCTTCATCCATCCAGGTCCATTGACGCTCGTCGGAATTGATGATCATGGGAAAATAGCTGTGCCCGATCTCGTGAATCACGACACCGAGAAGATAACGTTTTTCGGCCTGGGAATAGGTACGGCTGCCGTCCTCGTGCCAGGTGGTGCGCGGTCCGTTAAAGGTGATCATGGGGTATTCCATACCGCCCACAGGCCCGTTGACGCTCTGCGCTACCGGATAGGGGTAGTCGAAAGTGTAGCGGGAATAGACCTCCATGGTGTGGACTATGGCCTCGGTGGAGTATTTTTTCCATAGGTCGCCGCCTTCCTTGGGGTAAAATGACATGGCCATCACCAGTGGCATGTCGTCGCCGCCCTGATGATAGCCTTTGGCGTCCCACATAAATTTTCGCGAACAAGCCCAGGCGAAATCGCGCACATTGTCAGCTTTAAAGCGCCAGGTTTTGGTTTTTTTAGTGCCTTGTTTCTCGTTTTTCAACGCTTCTTCGGCGGTGACGATAAATACTGGGCGTTTGGCGGTTTTAGCCCGCTCCAGTCGCTGGCGCTGGGTTGCGGTCAATACGTCCGTGCCGTTTTGCAGAACACCGGAGGCGGAGACGATATGGTCTGCGGGCACGGTGATATTGACTTCATAGTTACCGAATTCGACGGTGAATTCGCCGCGTCCGAGGAACGCCTTGTTGTGCCAGGCCTCGTAATCGGAATAGGCGGCCAGCCTGGGAAACCACTGGGCGAGCAGGAATATATCATTGCCGCCTTTGCGGGCGTCGTCGGGGAAATGCTCGTAGCCGGCGCGGGCCGATACGGCGTCTTCTTCGAGAATGTTGTAGGCGTAGCGCATTTTCACTTGCGTCGACTCACCGCTTTTTAGCGCCGTTGGCAGGTCGATACGCATCTGTGCACCGACGATGACATAGTGCAGAGGGTTATCGGCGCCATCGGTCACCGCAGAGATCCGGTAGCCGGGTTCGTTGTCGGCGTAATACTGCTGGCGTCTCAACTCTTCGAAACTTAAGCCCGCGAGCACATCCTCTTCTTCCTTGGCGGCCCGGGTAATCGGTCCGCGGCGGCCGATGCCGCCGAAGGCGGTGGTGGTTTCGGCGATCGAGCCCGGTTTAAAGCGGTTCTGGTCCAATTGCAGCCATAGATATTTGAGATTGGAGGGCGAATTATTGTGATAGGTGATTTCCTGCTCGGCTGACAGGGAACGCTCGGATTCGTTCAAAGTGGCGTTGATTTTGTAGTCAACCTGTTGCTGCCAATAAGCCTGCCCCGGTTCCCCCGCGGCATTCCGGTAGAGATTGGGGGTGGGTAGAATTTCATCCAGTTGGCGGAATTTATCTTCAAAATCCCCTTTGGTTTGTTGCACGACGGTCGCATTAACATTCGCTGGAAAAATGATCTGTGGCAAAATCAGGTTCGCCACCAATAGGAAGGGTAATATTTTTTTCAAGGCGCATCTCCTTATCTATACTGCTGGCATTAAGACGAATAAATTCCAGCTTCCCTTAAAAATGCACGTAAAAAGGGGGGGCTTGCTTACATTAACCATTAGCGCGTAACTTCTTAATAATCCGGGGTAAGCACAGTGTCAGGCGGATGGCCGCCGAATCGAAGGCACAATACCCCGGGTTATTGAGAAGTTACTATAATTCACTATAAGTATCAGAAAAATAAGGAAAATATGGAAAACACTGAAAAGCTGGCGGTCTTGATCGATGCCGACAATACCCAACCCAGTATTGTAGACGGCTTGTTGGCTGAAATTGCCAACTACGGAACCGCCAATGTCAAACGAATATATGGCGACTGGACCGGGCCCGGGCTAAAGGGGTGGAAGGAAGTTCTGTTGCAGCACTCCATTCAGCCCATACAGCAATTTGCCTATACAAAAGGGAAGAACGCCACAGACAGTGCCATGATTATCGACGCCATGGATTTATTGTACACCGGTAATTTTACCGGCTTCTGTATCGTTTCGAGTGACAGTGATTTTACCAAGCTGGCCTCGAGAATCAGGGAGTCCGGGTTGCTGGTGTACGGGTTCGGTGAGAAAAAAACGCCTTCGGCTTTTGTTTCTGCCTGTGACAAATTTATTTACACCGAGGTTCTGCGGGCGAAGACGGATGAGAACGAAGCGATTGTTAAGAAGTCCACCAGTGAGCTAAAGCAGGATGCAAAACTGGTAAATCTACTGCGCAATGCGGTGGATGCTTCCTCTGATGAAAGTGGCTGGGCGCTGTTGGCTCCCGTCGGCAGCAATATTGCCAAGCAGTCTCCGGAGTTCGATCCGCGCAATTACGGTTATGGAAAACTGGGTGAGCTGGTTACTGCGACCAAACTTTTCGACATAGAGGAGAGGCATATAGGCAGCGGCAATTCAAAGGCGCTTTATGTTCGGGATAAGCGGAAACGATAATACCATGACGAGTTCCGGCAATTGCTACACTATCTGAATGATGGCTCGATGCTGGTTGTCAGCGTCGTCCTGTCCGTGCTGATTAACCTCTTTCATCGTTTGCGGCAGGGATGTCGCATCACTCTCAAATATCACAGTCTATTTTTATATGGCCGGGCTGAGATTCGACCGCTTTTATCCACTGGAGAATATATTTATAGCCGGACAAATCAAAGCCGCCTTCATGCGCCACATGGGTGTAGGCGTAAAGCGCAATATCGGCGATAGTGTATTGATCGTCGACAAAAAATGAGTGATTGCATAAATGCTTTTCCATAACATCAAGGGCGGCGTATCCAGCCTGTGTTTTGGCACTGATTTGTTCGGTAAAGTCATTTTTCGCGTTCAATATCGCTACCCAGTATCTGACCGTGGCGATATTGGGCTCGTGGCTGTATTGTTCAAAGAACATCCACTGCAGCACCCGCGCCTGGGAAAAATCATCGTTCGGGAGGAACCTTGTGCCTTTTGCCAGATACCACAGCGCAGCGTTGGATTTTTTTAAAAATTTGGGTGTGCGTGATTCCTTTTTCACTATATCAATCGGTATTGATTCAAATGGAATGTCCAGTTGCTTCAACAGCAGTCTTACTTTGTAACAGTTTCCGGAGGGTTGAAAATTATAGAGTCGGTAGTGGGGCTGCGATTTCCACCTCATGACTATCTCAGGGTGGCCGGTGTGTTTATCGAGTTGCACTTTGTCTTTTTTAAAACCGCATTTACCATAAAACGAAATAGCGTCTTTATTTTCCTTGTAAACACATAGCTTTAACTCGGTGCGAAGTTCCTTTGCTTTATCTGTCAACTTTTTGCCAATGCCTTTGCGCTGTTGGTCCGGGGCGACATAGACGGCGTCTAAACTATTTTCATGTAATGATAGGAAGCCGTAAATCTCACCCCTGTGTTCGTAGACATATGTTTCCGATGCGGGTATGTAAACGTTGCGCATATCAGAGACCTTGGAAACCCAAAAGTCTTTGTTGATAAAGTTATGAGTTCGGCAGGATGCATCGAGCCAGATTTTTAAAATCCGGTCCATATCCCGTAACTTAAACTTTCTAATCATATTTACCTTTTTAAATTTTTTATGAAAATATTTGAAGTTTGATTGCTGTAAATATCGCCTTATTCTTCATT
>JARROD010000214.1:0-9681 GCA_037384225.1 Exilibacterium sp. | reverse complement strand
TTTCCCCTCCGGTGGGCCGTCCATGGCCCGGTCCCGCGCCATCCCTGGCGCTAGTCGCTCCAAAGCAGATGCCAACCCCTCTTGGCTGACACCGCTGACTTTTCATGTCTGTCCCTGCTACAAAAGAGTGTCTGTCCCCATCTGTCCCGCTGACTTTTCATGTCTGTCCCTACTACAAAACAGTGTCTGTCCCACCAAAAAAGAAAAAGTGTCTGTCCCCACAAAACACCCACAAAACAGTGGCCGGATGGGACATTCCCGGAACAGGGGTGTTACAGTACTTCGATTCGATGTTCCCGCGCTTTTTTCGCCAGCCATTCTTCCCGCAGCAGGCGGCGTATTTCCGCCGCCGTCTCTTCGTCGAGCTGCGCGCTGCGCTTGCTGTCGATGCGAAAGAGTTCATGGTGGGTGCCGTCGCCGGTGGCAAAGGGGCCGAGCAGTTCGCCCTCTTCGGCGTTGAATACCCGGGCCTCGACGTCTTTTTGCAGCGAGCCGCGCATGACGTTGCCGATATAGCCGCCGGCGGCGCGGGTGTCGGCCACTGAGTGTTCGCGGGCCATGGCGGCGAAGTCTTCGCCTTCTTCCTTGAGCAGCGATAGCAGTTCCCGGGCGCCGCCCTCGGAGTCCATCACGATATGGCTCACTACAATGCTGTCGAACCGGGGGGAGTTGGCTTTGAAGTAGGCTTCCACCGCGGTGTCGTCGACGATTTTCTCGGCCATTTTTTCCTGGTACAGGGTGTCGGTGATAAAGGCTTCGAAGTCGTCCAGGGTGATTTTGAGGGTGGCGAAATAGTTGTTGGTGTCGGTGGCGCGCTGTAAGCCGTGGGCGCGCCGGAATTGGTCGGCGCGCAGTTGTATGTCGTCTTCGCTGAGGGTGATGCCCTGCCGCTTGGCTTCGTGTACGGTAAGTTTGTCCTTGAGAATATCTTCCATGAGTCCGTCGAAGCGCCCGTTGAGTTTGAGTAGGGTTATAAATGTTTCCGCGTTAATAACTTCGTCGCCGATCTTTACTATGCCTGTCATGTTTGCCTCCAGTTTGGATTCTCTCTTCCCAGCACCGGTGTCGGTCTGGGGATAGCCCTGCGAGAGCCGTTGCACCAGCATGTCCCTATCCTTCCCTCCCTACCCTTCCAGGTTGCGAAACGGGTCCAGCGCCAGGTCGATCAGGCGCCGTTTGCGGACGACGATTTCGGCGGTGGCCTGCATGCCGTAACGCAGCGGGTATTGCCGGGCGTCGACTTCGAAAAAATCCCGTTCCAGGGTGACGCGGCCCTGGTAAACCGGTACCTGGCTTTTTTCCGAGACACGCGTGGAGGGGGAGAGGTATTCCAGTGTGCCTTCGATAAAGCCGTAGCGTTGGTAGGCGAAGGCGTTGAATTTCATTTTCACTGTCTGCCCCACCGCCAGAAAGGCGCGGTCCCGCTCCGGTATTTCGATCTTCAGTACCGGGCGCGCACCCTCTTCGGCTATGCCGCCGAGGGGCGTGTGGGCCTGAATCTTGTCCCCGGGCTGGGTGAATTTCACGTCGGTCAGTACGCCGGATACGGGGGCGAGAATGCGCAGAAAGTTGTCTTCATCGATATTTTCAAACTTGACCCGTTCGGCCGCCTCGGCTTCCAGTTCGGCGCCGCGCAAGGCCACTTGTACCTTGTCCTGTTCGTATTGAATTTTGTCGAGCAGGCTGTCTTTTTCAATCAGTAGTTCATTGAGTTCCTGGTCGCTGGCTTCCAGGGCGGCCTTGGCTTCGGCGTATTCGCTGCTCAGCTGGAATTCCAGTTCGCTGAATTTGGCCTGGGCCAGCTTGTGTTCTTCCCGGGCGCTGACAAATTCGCTGCGGCGGGTTTCCACTTGGGTTTTTGATACACCGCCGCCACCGGGGGAGTTGAACAGGCGCTGGAACTTTTCCAGTTCCAGGCGGGCGACGTCGAGGGCGCGTTTGCTGGTCAATACCCGGCCCCGGGCTTGCTGGAGTTGCGCCTGTTGCTGCGCCGCCAGCTTGTTCATGCCTTCCGCCACCCGCTTTTCATGGCGCTTGCGGGCGCTTTCAATTCTGTCTTCCAGCGCCTGAACCTGGCGTTCCATCAGTTGTTTGCGGGCGGGAAAGCGCTGCAGTTCGCGGCGCGCGTCGGCGAGTCTCAATTCGGCTTCGAGCGCTTCGGCCGCGGCTTTGACCGCGCCGCGGGCATTGAGGCGGGCGATCACGTCCCCTTTGACCACCGGCTGCCCCTCGGCGATAAAGATGTCCACCAGTTCGCCTTCGATGGGGGCGTAGAAGCGCCTGATTTCCGAGCCGGGGCTCAGGGTTCCGGGGGCGCTGACAATGACATCGGCGCGGCCGAAAAAAGACCACACCAGGGCCACCAGCAGCAGACTTGCGATCAGCACCAGGGTCAATCTGATCAGGCGCGGCGGCTCGGAGGCGAGGATCTCAATGCCTTCGGCACTGTGGTCCTCCAGGGCCCGGGCCAGGCTCAGCATTTTCTGTTCGTTGTCACTCATCGGCCCCGTCCTGCGTTTCGGCGTCTGCCAGCAGTTCGAGTTTGGCGGCCAGCAGCGCCGGGCTCAGTACCATGCTCAACTGCTTTAGCGAGCGGCGCTGGAGCGCCGTCTCGGCGAGGATTTTTTCATAGAGCGCGCTCACCTCCGGCTCGGCCCGGCGCTCCAGCAGGGTGTAAAAACGCTGCCCCCGGCGGGCGTGGCGGGCGGCTTGGGTGAGCAACCCGGCCCGGCGTTTGAATTCGGCCGAGATCTCGGTTTCGAGTCGCTGCGCGCCGCGGATACCGCCCTCGCGCAGATAGGCGTCCCAGTTCTTCCGCGCCGCGCGCCAGGCCTGTTCGGCGTCGCGCAGTGTGGCGCTGCCGAGTTGCCGATAGTCCGCTTGCAGGGACTGGCGCATAAACACGTCTTCTTCAGCGTCCAGGCGCGGGTAGAATGCCAGCAGGCGCCGGTCGTAGTCGTCACTTCCCCGAGCCTGCCGCAAAGCCTGATATTGCTTCAGCAGCTGTTTTTTGTGGGCCAGTTGCCGGCCGATGACGGCGCTGTCGGATTCTTCGGCGAGTTCTTCAAGTATAGCGAGGGATTGCTCGAGCTGCCCGGCGCGCCAGGCGCGGGAGGCTTTTTGATACCCCTGGGCAACGCTGTTCGACGGTAACGCCCGGGCCCGCAATTGCGCCACCTGTTCCCTGAACGGGGGCGTATTAAAGATGAGGCGATCGAACTCCGCCTCGATCCGGCCCGGATCGGTCTGCGCCGGATCGGCCAGAAACGCTTGCAGGCTGAGGTAATTTTCCAGGTCGATGCGCAGTAATTCGATTCCGGTGATACGGGGGTAATGCTCGGCGAAGTCCTCGAATAGGGGTTCGAGTTCGGCGGCTTTGCCGGCCGCCAGATGCGACTCGATCGTACCCTTTAGCTTGTCGATCGCCGCCAGATAGACGGATTTTTCACTGCGCAGACTGCGCAGATAGCTGAAGGTGAGCGCATTGACATTACTGAACGCCGGCACGTAATCGAGCATCAGCCGCAGATTGCGGCGGTGGCTTTGCTCGGCGCTGTCCCACCATTGCAGGAGTTTCTCGATGGGGGCTTCATGGGCGTATATGCGCAGTGACGCGAGGCTGCCGCCGCGCTCTGTGACAAAGCTGTGCAAGCGGGTCATCCAGTCCAAGATATCCAGCATTGCCCGGCCCCGGGAAGCCTTGTCCGTCAGCGCTCTGGCGCCGGCGACCACACTGTCCGCGGCGCTGTAGTCTCCCGCTTCCAGCGCTGTCTGCCAGCGTGGAATCACGTCTTTGATAAGCGCTTCGTCAACCCATTCGCGCACGTCTTCGGCTTGCGGATTGTGCTTGAGAAAAGCCACTCCCTGCTCGGCGGCGCGGCGGTATTGCTGTTGCTCCAGCAGTTGGTGAATGTGCCGCCGCTGAGCGCCGGCAAAGTACAGCCCGGCGGCGACGGCCGCCACCAGCGCCAGGCATGCCAGTGTTAACCAGACCCGGCGGGGGTTGCGGGGGCGCGGTTCCACGAACGCTCCGCGCACCTCCCGCGCAAAGGTGAAAAACCGGTGCAGTCCGCCGCGATGGAGGGTGGGAGCCGGTGCGGCGCCGGCTGACGGCGCCGCGCTGGCGTCGGGTGATGCGACTTCCCCCTCATCTTCTTCGGCACAGAAAATATCGAGAAACGAGTTCGCAGAGGAAACGAAGATGGTGTTTGGCGCCGCCTGCTCCGCCTCTTGATCCGGCGCCTGCGCTTCGCCCGGGAGGGATTCCAGTTTGACGGTGTAGGCAAAGTCGGCGGCGCCGAACACAATGTTATCGCCGCTTTGGATGCGCCTGGCATGCTCAGTGAGCCGCTCGCCGTTGACAAAGGTACCGTTGGTACTGCCCAAATCCTCGAGATACAGCGCCTCGCCACTGAGATAAAAATGGGCGTGGCGGCGGGAAAGGTATTGATTCTGTTGTGTGCCCTGCCCGGCCACTGAGGCAAACGCCGGGCTGGATTTACCGACTAAAAAAGGAAAACCGGTGACAGTGATAAGGTCGGGGGCGCTGTCCTTGCCTTTGGGAATCAGGCTCAGGCGAACAGGTGTGGCCGGCGGCGCCTGCTGGCCTTTTTGTTGGGCCGCCAGATCCAGTATTTCGACGTTGTATTCCAGACTGCCGGCAAAACAGATGTTGTCACCCTGTCTGAGGCGTACGGGTTTAAGCTCCACCGCTTTGTTGTTGAGCCGGGTACCGTTGCGGCTGCCCATATCCGCCAAATAGACAGCGCCGGCCTCCTCGAAAATACGCGCGTGCCGGCGCGACAGGCTGGCGACCAGCTCCGGTGCATAGGTGCTGAAGGGAGGTTCGTGCCGGCCTATGGCAAACAGGGGGTCCTCGATCAGGACTTCTCCAAGCTGCGGATGCGATACAGGCGTAAGTTTGACGTGCATTGACTTGGGGTCACTCCACGACCTGTTGCGGCCAACCTCCGCCCAGGGCTTTGTATAGGGCCACGGTATCGCTCAGCAGCAGTTGGTGGTTCGCCAGCAGCGCCAGTTCGGCGTCGAGCAGGGAGCGCTCGGCTTCAAACACCTCCAACTGGGTCACCATGCCCTCGCGCATATGCGCACTGACCTGGTCGCTGACCACGCGCAGTTTGTCGCGCCGCTCCAGCACCTGCCGGTGCTGGCGCCGTCGACTACTGAGATTAACCAGCGCGTTCTCCACTTCCTCGAAGGCCCGCATAACCGTGCGCCGGTATTGTTCCTCGGCGACCCGGGTTTGCGCCTCGCTGACCCGCAATCTGGCTTTGACGGCGGGATCGAACAGGGGCAGGTTCACCGCCGGGGTCAGGCCAAAGGTCCAGGTTTTCAGTAAATCGGCCAGTTGCACGCTGGTGTTGCCGGTATTGGCGGTGAGACTGATGGACGGCAGCTGCGCCAGCCGCGCCTGCCCCACCAGTTCGTGGGCCTGTAATACCCGGTATTCGGCGGCGATAATATCCGGCCGCCGCGACAGCAGTTGCGCCGGCAGGCCCCCCGGCACCAGGATCGGCGAAATACTGTCGCTGAGGTGGCGCATCGGTACCGACAACTCCCCCGCCGGTACCCCCAGCAGTGTCGCCAGGGCGTTTTCCGACAATTCCCGCAGCCGTTCCAATTCCAGTTGGTCCCGGCGCAGGCGGTTGACTTCCGCCTGTTGCTGCATCACCTGGGTTTTGGCAATCAGGCCTTCGGCAAAAAAGTTCTCGTAGATGGACAGGGTTTCCTCGTTGTTGATCAGCGCTTGCTGTTGGCGGTCGCTTTGCTCGTCGAACTGGAGAATGCTGAAATAGGTGGTGGACACATCCGCCGCCAGGGTCAGATAGCCCGCTCGCCAATCGGCTTCTGTGGCCCGGAATTCCGCCGTCTGTGCCTGCACGCCCTTATTCAACCGCCCCCATATATCGATTTCCCAGCCCAGCGCCGTGGCCTGGCTCACCGCCCGGTTGACATCGCCGCCTTCCGCTTTCTGAAAGCTGGCGCCGGTGGCGGTATCGATGGTCGGCAGTCGGGTGGCGTTGACCTGGTCGATGGTCGCTTCCGCGACGCCGATACGCGCCGCCAGCAGGCGCAGGTCGAGGTTGTTGGCCAGCGCCCGGGTCATCAGCTTATCGAGATAGGGGTCGCCAAAATTGCGCCACCAGTCCGGCCTGATGGTGGCGGCCGGGGACTGCGACAACACATCGGTATCGGTCCAGGTCTCTTTTTCCACCACCGCCGGGCGCTGGTAGTCCGGCCCCGCCAGATTGCCGCAGGCACTGAGAACGAGGCTGAAAACAGCGGCCAGTAATCGCTGCGGTTTCACTGCCAGCCGCGAAGTTTTGCCCGCGCCTGATCCAGCAAGGGCGTTTTGGTTGTTGAACGCAAGGCTCCCGCGCCTGCGGCTGATGAATGTTGCCCGCGACCGGACGGGGTCCGTGGCGTGCGTGCGCCACCGTAAATAACGCGCATTGCCTCTCGGTCAAGTTCCTGGCTCGCGTTCAGATCTGTGATTGCAATTTTAGCCATGGCTCTCTGCTCCGTAAAAATTTGATTATTCCGTACACAACACTCATTGTAAGGATAGTTGATAAACCGGGGGGATTCAGAGTTGAGTTGAATTTATACCTTCGATCCGGCGGTTGTCCGGAAATAACGGCTTTAGACGATCTTGTATACAGAATCCTGTATACGGATCCTGTACGCAAAAAAATTCACCGGCTGCGCCAAAAATACATCCCTAGCGCGCCAATAATCGCCGCCGCCAGAACCAGTCCACCATAAAGCCACGCAGGGGGTTGTAGTCGGCGCGATTTCTTGGGCAGCGGCACGGTTGTTTCGGTGTCTGTGCCGGGCGGATGCGCGGCCCTGGCCCTCAACAGGCGGGTTGCTTCATCATCCGCGGGCGGCGGTACAAAACGGGTTTCATCGGCATCCACGGGCGGAGGCACAAAGCGGGTTTCATCGGATTCTCCAGCCGTGGGCACAAAGCGGGTTTCATCGGACTCTCCAACCGGGGGCGCAAAGCGGCTTTTATCGGATTCTCCAGGCGGAGGCGCAAAGCGGGTTTTATCAGAAGCTGCGGGTGGAAGCACAACGTGGTTGCTGGCGGCGTCAGCGACCGGAGGCATAACGCGGTTTGCTTCGGCGTCCGGCGGCGCCGGAACTAAATGAACTTTTGCCGCTTCCGACTGCGCCTCAGGGACGCTTGCCCGAATCACGGTGTGATCGTCGTCGACCACTTGCCGTGGCTGCTCGCTACCCCGGGGCCCAAGGATAATAAATGCCTCTTCGTCGAACCTCAATTCGTCCCCGGGTCGCGCCCTCGCCTCGGTTATCCGCCGGCCATTGACAAAAGTGCCATTGGCGGAGTTCAGGTCAATAACCCGCAATTGATGTTCATCGATAACGAGTCGGGCGTGGCAGCGCGATAACATATTGTTGTCAATGGCAATGTCACAGTCCGGATCCCGCCCCACAACGGTTATCGCTTTCAGGGGGTAGAACTGACTCGCCAGTTGACTGGACTGGGGCCGCAGTGCCCAGTCGCCGGGCCGGCATTTATTGCTATCGGCAACTTCGAGCTCAACCTTGCCCAGACGCACCAGATCCCAGCTTTTTAATTCGCAGCGCCCGGAGATGCACTGCCCATTGACAAAGGTGCCGCCGGCACTGAGCAAATCGACGATATAGTAACGATGCGCTTGGCAGGTAATTTCGGCATGAAAGTCGGAAACCGTCGGCGCATCGATCACCAGATCGTTACTCTCGTCCCGCCCCACGGTGACGGTGGCAAAGGAAAGCTTTACAAACCGATGCGGTTGTTGATGTAACTGTAGCCTTAACATGGTGAATCCGTTTCCCGTAAGAACATCTGGGTATACCCAAAGCGTTTGAGGTTTAGGTATAAACCCTATCAAATAAACCATAGATCAAACCAACTGGCCTGGAAAACGGCGCTTAAGTACTAAACTTTTGAGAGAAAATTTTTGATTAAGGCCGCCAACCATGAAGGCAAAAACGGCAAGCGGGCCGACTTGTCCGGTGCCGATCTCGACGGTATCGATTTGTCGGGAATCGATCTCAGCGCGGCAGTGCTTAAAGGCGCCTCGCTCAGGGGAGCCAACCTCAGTGGTACCCGCCTGATTCACGCCGACCTCAGTGACGCCTGCCTGGAGGCGGCACGGCTGACCCGCGCTAACCTGTTGCTGACCGATTTCACCGGCGCCGACCTGAGGCGGGCGGACCTGTCGTCGACCACCTCGGAAGCCGCCGACCGTGAACTCGGGCATATGCGCAGGGGGCCTCGGTTCAACGATGCCGATCTGCAGGAGGCAGATCTGCGCCACAGCTATTGTTATATTTCAGAGTTTTGCGGTGCTAATTTATCTGGCGCGCATCTGTCAGGCGCCATGCTTGAAGGCGCTAATTTATCCAACAACATTTTAGTCGGTGTGGATTTCGTTGCCACCAATTTATCCGGTGCCGATTTACAAGGCAGTGATTTGAGTTCGGCTAATTTGAAGCACGCAACTCTAATTCACGCAAACCTGCGCAATGCTCGCTTAAGCGATGCCGATATATCCAATGCTAATTTGCAGGCAGCCGACCTTTCGGATTCGAAGGTCGACGGCATTCGCTACAACCGCAAAACTAAATTTCATGGCATACGCGTGGCCAGTTGCTACGGCAGCAGCCGTTTTCGCCGTTTCGCTCAGGATCAGGATTTTATCGAGGAATTTAAGACAGCCTATCCTTTGTCCTATTATATCTGGCTCGCTCTGACAGACTGTGGGCGTTCCATCACGCGGGTCATAATGTGGTGTCTGGTGGTGCTGCTTTTGTTTGGTTTCATTTTCTTTTGTCTCGGTGAAGCAGCGTTCACTGTCCTTAATCGGGAGACCCTGGGTTGGAATCTATTTACCACCATGTATTTCAGTGTTTCCACTTTTACCGCGTTGGGGTTTGGGGATTTCACGCCTCGCACTCCCCTGGCTACCAGCCTCATTATGACCGAGGTCATCATAGGCTACTTGATGCTGGGAATTGTGATATCGATTCTGGCGAGCAAGGTCGCCAGGCGCAGTTAATGGACCGATGCAGGATCGCCGGATCAGGATAGCTGTATCCGCCCCCGCTGGCCTGTCATTTGCTTACCGCGTTCTTTTAGCCCAATCATTAAGGGCGGCTCGCGTGATTCCTTCTCTCCTGGCAAATTCACTCTGCGATAACCCGCTGGCCCGCCATTCGCTTACCCGTCTAGTCCACTTTTCTTCGATTGATTCGGTATTTGAACCGCTTGCTTGAGCCCAGCCTTGAAAGGTGGATTGCGGGATTCCTACGCTGCTGGCATATTCCTTCTGCGTTAGCCCGCTGGCCCGCCATGCGCTTATCGCTTGAGATTTTTCTTCGTCTGAATAGCGCATTCTCTGCGTTGAAGTCCGTTGTGAGACGCTGCCGTACCCGGTTTGCTGGCCGCTGGTGCGCCGGCTTTGTGTGGCGCCGGTGTACCTCGAGGTACTGCCACCGTACTCGATTTGCGGGACGCTGGTACCCCGGCTTTGTGTGGCGCCGGTGTACCTCGAGGTACTGCCGCCGTACTCGATTTGCGGGACGCTGGTACCCCGGCTTTGTGTGGCGCCGGTGTACCTCGAGGTACTGCCGCCGTACTCGATTTGC
>JARROD010000213.1:0-14312 GCA_037384225.1 Exilibacterium sp. | reverse complement strand
GCAGTTTCAGGCATGATGCTTGAATAATGTCCGCTTTGGGCACAAAGCTGACTCTTAAAATAAGTCCATTTTCATTCTAGACATAAAGAAGCCATATCATCGAAGCAATTTTAGGGTACTCCAAACAAGTACAGATAAGTGCATTTTCGACGAATTTATTTTCCAGATATGATAAAAATGAAATTTTTAATCTTTTTATGCTTACCTTAGTTCATCGATATCTAATGTCATAGTAATGATTTCACTTTCAATTCCAGCTTGCTTTTAACGCTCGCTGCACAGTACACCAGAATGCACCGTTGAAATTTCACCCTGTACTTTCTTTTCACTCTGGATAGTTAACGCCGACAGAGCATCCCCAGCTTTGGGATCATCCTGAACATGGAAATTATACAGCGAACTCCTCAATACATTGCCTGCTTACTATTTTTGTTGATGAATATCAGCCAGATAGCCGATGCCGACAGTCAACCGTTACCGAATACTATGGTTGTCATTACGAGCGATAATGCATCTCTGCAGCAGATCGAGGATATCCGCCGACTATTGATTCAATCCGGCCGGGGTTTTTCTCTCCACAACCTCTATGCGATTCAATCTCTCGAACACAATCTCAGCAAGGGGTTACCCAACAACGAAACCCAAGCAAAAGCCGCCTTTCAACAACACCTGCATAAATTCGGCGAAGCCCATTTCAAATCAGAGCTAGTAAATGCCTACCAAGGTTTCATCCTCGCTTCAAAATTCCAAATACACCGCTACCCCGCCATTATTTTCAACAACAACGCTGTTATCTACGGAGTCACCGATCTGAGTTTCGCTTTGAAACTTTACCAAGACTGGCAACACCGTCAAGCAGAAAAATATTTTTTAATAGACGGAAACCGATAACCATGAATAGTCACCGAATAAAGCAACTTTTAACGACAGCCGGTTTTCTTTTTCTTGTCAATATAAACAGCCACGCCTTCGACGCCGAAAAAACCGAAATAACCCTGCAGGATATCTTAAACATGCCAATCTGGGACAGATCCTGCCACCACTATTGCTTCACCGGTGTATGCGTCTGGTTGAAATGCAGCATCACCGGCTGCGACATCGAAACCAGCCTCCGCGTCAGCCACTACAACCCGGATCTCCTGGTCAGTGTCTACGACCAACCCGGCGACAATCCCTGGCGGGAAGCCGAAACGATTTACGGCGCACTGGAAAAAAGCCTGGCCAACACCTTTGTCCATACGTTTCATGCCGTCGATGCTGCCGGCGGACACCGCACCGAAGGCGGCAACACAGGCGCCGATCAGAGCCTGCGCTACAAAGAGGTTACCGCCCTCGGCCACCCCATGGCACAATTCAGCGAATTTTTCTCCAGCTCGGAATATTTCTGCCCCAGCGAGGCAACCGCCTTTGTACCGTATTTTTCCTCCGGCATCGATGCCCTCAGTTGGCGATTGGGCACCCTGGAGATGCTCTACCTCCCTTATCTATTACCGGGTGTGCGGGTCGTCGGGGAAGGTGGTATCGCCCAGCAATGGGGATCGGTCTGGCCCAGAACCGGCTTTATCAACCAGAAGGACGATGCCAAGGCCGCCGCCGTCATCGCTCAACGCGTCGGTAATATCGTCACCCAACCAGGTCAGCCCCATCTCTATTTCCCCCTCAACGGCAACGGCTATAACAAAACCTGGCTGCCGGGCGAGTTGATCGAAAACCGGGAAGACACCGGTGTCTGGCAAATGCTCGCCCCCAAGCAGGACCAGCAATGCTACGTGTTCGGTGAAAACGATGTCTTCTCCACCTCCTGGTCCAAAGACCGCCAGACCGAGGACAACCGCTACGCCTTCACCCTCTGGCGCCCCTACGAATGCTGCAAAGCCAAGGGCACCTACTTATTCACCGTTCCCCTTCGGGTATGCCTATGATGACTTCAGACACCTTTCCGACCGCCAAACGCTGCCTGATCCTGGTACTGCTCGGATTACTGTTTTTAGCCCTACCGGTACTCGCCCTGACGGAATCACCCCGTGAGGACAGCCTGCTCTACTATAAAATAGGCGGTGGCCGCCATATCAGTATCCCACCGTCAATGACCATTACCACCATCGACCTGTCTCTGACCGGTTCCTATTCCGGTTTAAACTGCGGTGCCTTCGATCCGATTGTGTCGATCAAAAGCTCCCTGGATAACCTGAAAGACGGCGTGGACGACGCCATCAATGCCATCGAAGCGGCGGCGGGTGCGGCCATTGCCAATCTACCCGGTTACATTCTGCAAAAAGCCAACCCCGGCCTCTACGATTTATTCCAAAACGGCTTGCTGCGCGCCCAGGAAAGCTTTTCCCTGGCCACCAAAAGCTGCGAGCGGATGGAATATGAGATCGCCAACAATATCAATCCCTATGCGGAGTGGATTACTCTCAGCCGTGGCGATGCCTGGAAAACCTCCGTCGGCCTCGGCGAAAGGAACATTCACAAAGCCGTCGATGAGGCCAAAACCGCTCACAATCAGGGGTTCACCTGGATCGGCGGCCTCAATCGCGGCGGTGACAATCAGCCGGCGGCGCGTATTTTATCCGATGTGGCAACGGCGGGGTTGAATATACTGTCGCAGCGTCCCCCGGAAACCCAAACGAATCTGCCATCCAATGCGCCCCTGCGCCAGCACTTTGAAGGACCAAAGGCCGTCAGGGAATGGGTCACCGATATACTGGGCGATCTGGTGATCGGCACCTGTGATACCTGTGTAAACGGTTCCCAAGCCGGCAAAGGGCTGATACCGGCAATAGAGGACGAAGCGGAAGCCGTCAAAGCGCTGTTGACGGATCTGGTGAGGGAAAATACCCGCCCCAGTCGAACCAATCTGGAACAGGTGGCCGCACCGGGGATCGCCATTACCCTGCAAGTAATTACCGCTATTCAAAACCTGTCGCCGGCAGAGCGCGACATTATTATCGATAAGCTGGCTCAGGAAATCGCCGAAACGCGACTGATGGAAGCGGCGATGATTGTTCGTCGACTACTGTTGGTGGGATCGAAAGAGGGGCATGTATCCTCAAAAGCCATGGCCAAAAACGAAGTAAACCGTGCGCTGGAGGAATTAAACCACGAGATTGACAATGTCATTTTTGAAAAAAAGGTGCGCCGCGAATGGGTTACGCACACCCTGGTTGAAGTGCTGCTAAAAGATCAAGCCCTGCGGCAAGCGGCGGCCAATGCGGCAGCGGCGCCACCCACGGATGATCAACCGTTACAACAGGGCGGTGTCCGGCCATGAGCACGAATGCTGATTCCCATCACATAGGGGGTACCTGGATAAACCGGCATGTTTGCCTGCTGGTATTGACGCCGGTAACGCTGTTACTTATCGGGATTCTGGGCTTCTTACTGAGCCATCATCCCGAATGGATAACACGCGGTGATCATCTGGCAACCACAAACAACCCTTACCTCTTGTGGTGGCGGATAGTGTTCTACCTCGTAGTCATTGCCGCCTGGAAGCCGGTGTTGTTGCGTCTCAAAAGTCCAGCTGGAAAACGCATGTCCCTGGTTCACACCGAACTGATTCAGCACTCACGTCGAAAAC
Organism: Exilibacterium sp.; assembly: GCA_037384225.1. Classification (GTDB taxonomy): domain Bacteria; phylum Pseudomonadota; class Gammaproteobacteria; order Pseudomonadales; family Cellvibrionaceae; genus JARROD01. Next base: position 10,729 of record JARROD010000213.1, on the reverse strand, counting down.
TGATCACCGGCATCGCGTGTTATGAACTGTTCATAGCTCAAAACCTGCCGGCCGACTGTTTGCACGGTATTTGGCGAGGTCTCTATGGCGGTTGACAGCACCCTGGAACTCTACACCACCCTGTTCGGCTGGCTGTTTTACAACAGTGTCTGGGAAGTGCTGACCGCCACCGGTATCGTCTTTTTGCCTTTCTTGGGTATTTTACTGGATACCGCCATAAAAACCTACGCGGGCGAAGATGGCGAGGACGCGGGCAATACGTCACTGCGGATGATTGAAAGCGAATTTTTCGTGGCCTTTTTTGTGGTGATGTTAACCGGCGTGCCGGCCTTGCCGCTGTCGGCCGCTGACTTATCCTTTACACCCAAGGCCCTGATCGGCAATGCCGGACAACCGGTGGCCTCGGTGGACGATTCACAAACCACCTACGGGGGTACGCTCTCGTTTGTCGATTATCCCAATCAGGTGGACCTGCCGGTGTTCTGGTACGCCGTCCTCAGCTTCGCCTCCGGGTTCAATCGCGCTGTGATGGAGGATGTCCCCGTCGCTATCGACCTGCGGGAATACGCCAATCAATTGCGAACCGCAAAAATCAGTGATCCGGCCCTGCAGGCGGAATTGAACGATTTTTTTAGAGACTGTTTTATCGAAGCCCGCTCAAAATACCTGGCGGAAAGACCCGGCAGTGCCCAGATCGGCGCACTGTTAACCACTTATGGTCCCACGGATCCGGACTGGGTTGGCTCCCATGTCTATCAGGAAGTGACCGGTTTCTATGACACACTCCGCTCAGACAGTATCCGGCAAGGGTTTGTCTGGTCGCAGTTACGGGATTTGGAATGGGAAGTGGATAACCATCCCATTTACGGCAAACCCTACTGCAATGAGTGGTGGAATAATGCCGCCTTGGGTTTGGCCACGAAGATTCTCAATCAAACCCAGGGGCTGGAGTTAGTCGCCGCAGCCGCCGAACCCGGTTGGGACGAGACAAAACGGCGCGACGCCATTATCAAGGCCGCCATGCTCAATTCGCCACCGCGCTGGACCACCCGGGGGTATGACTTTGCCTACGGGGATTTGATCGCGGACAATGCCGACGGCAACGGTGTTCTGGCATCGGCTCAGAATCTCGCCGAACAGGGATTGGCCGTTTATGGCCTGGCCCGGGAAAGCATTTCCCTGGCCGCCTATCTGCGAATTTTTCTCGAAGGCGCGCCCATGCTACAGGCGCTGATCCTGATGGGGCTCTATGCACTGCTGCCTTTTTTTATCCTGATGAGCCGATACCGGCTGTCGATTTTTATCATCGGTGCGCTGATCCTGTTTATCGTCAAGTTCTGGACCGTGTTGTGGTTTTTCGCCTGGTGGGTGGATAAGAACCTGATCAAGGCCTTCTATCCGGATCCCGGCGATCTCACTACGTTATCGCGTATCAATCTACGCTTACCCCATTTCAGAACAGGCCGCTCAGCGAAAGGAGGCAATAATACTCAGTGAATTTCGTGTGTCGCTCAATAGCAAAACTACGCCAGGATCAAGCTCATGTGAGTTGGTGTTAAACACATTCTTTGTGTTGATTGATCCCACCCAACGGGGAGGCTGCTGCTACCCCAGGGGTAACAGGTAGCGCTCCCTTTTTTATAGTAACCATTGTTTTTTAAGCGGTTAGGAGAACTATCATGCAAAACGAAAATACCTCAGCTCCAGCTGAGACACAAACTCGTGATAAGCGGGCTAACAGTGGATTTACCCAATGGGTCACTGTGCCTGCCAGTTTGGGTCACTTACACGAAGTCAGAGAAATTCCCAACAGCGACCCACCGGCGTTCAGCGTCAGAATATCGGTACCACAGGGGCGGGGTGAGTATATTAAATACGCCAACCTCGACCTTATCATCGATTCGGCATCGGCGTTGGCGCTGTTATTAAAACATTCAGCACAGATTAACCAGAAAGAGACCAAGGTGACGCTGTCGTTTGAATATTACAACCCCTTTCCGGATGCCTATCTATTGAAAAATCCGGACGGAAGCTTTAAGACCGACAAACAGGGCAATCCTGAACAGCGGGCGGTTATTCGAGGCAAACTGTCTCGCATTGCTTATCTGAAGGTCGGAAACCAAGTGGTGTACGGCAAAGGCAAGCCAGAGAACGCGGTGAAATCGGAGTCTGTAACGCCGCTTCGTGAAAAGGCTGAAACGAAATCAGCGAGATCGTCTCGTAAAACGGCGTAATCGCTCAACACCTTAACTGCTCTGCTAGCAGGGCCGTTAAGGATTTTAAAAAACCTCGTGGGGAACAGTGTTCCCCGACCGGGTGGCGCTGTTTTCCATTGATCAAAGAGACTCAATAGGGACTCGCGTCATGACACCAGAACACATCGCCTTTTTGGAAAAAGAACGAGACAGTGAAAGCCATCAGCCGTTAAGTTATCGAACGCTGACGGAAAAACAGTTACTGGTTGTACAAGAGGCATTGGATATATTGTCAACCTACCTGGAACGGACGTCTTATACCGAGTACACAAGACCGGAGGTGGTTCGCAGTTATCTGAAACTCAAGCTGGCTACCAAACAACAGGAAGTTTTTGCCTGTCTGTTTCTGGATAATCAGAACAGGCTTATTGAATACCGGGAACTCTTTTTTGGAACCATAAACAGTTGTCCTGTTTATGGCCGTGAGATCGTGCGGCAATCGATTTTTTATAATGCTGCAACGGTCGTCCTGGCGCACAACCATCCCTCCGGGGCGTGCGAGCCCAGTGCAGCCGACAAAAAAATACGAAAAAAACGATAAAAGGGTCTGGCTTGACCTGGACCATACTCGGGACTGTCATAATTGAAAGGCACATTGTCATCCCAACGATCATCGTCGGTATAGCTAAACATCACATATTCATCTTCATGGGAATCCGCATTGCCGCCATCAATAATATCAATCACGGTCACCAGCGTATTCCACAATAAGACAAGGCCTTTAAAGGTCAACCAAAAACATCCTTTAATGGTGACAACGATAACCCGTACTACATTTTTCACGATTTTATAGCTCATAGTGACACTCTGTCATATAGCTTAATTCGTACAAATTTCTATCATACGTCAATCGTCTTTGCTATGTAACCGGGAGTCGAATAAATAGATGCCAGGATTATTGCGGTTCGTCACGGTGAGGGGTAGGTTTCGGGCCGAATTCCGAGTGCCGCTCCCGATTCATTATATCCAGTGGCAAGGGACCATCAGCCTCAGTCGCGGCAATACCCTTTTCGGTCTTTTCCTGTATGTCGGCGCGGTTAACCCCCCTGTTGCGATACTCGGCCGGCGCCGCAAAGACACCGCGAACCACTTTGGTGGCGTGGTATTGGGAGCGCTCGAAGTTTGCCAGATTGATGATACCAAACTGCTTTCCGGTCACCAATTTGCGAATAAGCAAGTCGAACAGGCCGACCAACCGAGCACCCAGTTTCGCGTGAGTCGTCGCGAAGGCGGAGTCATTGAGAGAAATAATAAGTGGCTGTCGGGACTGATACAGGTCGACCTGGATACCCGGCAAAGTCTCCATCAGTTTTTGATCGATTGAACGCATGCGGTTTTGGATAAGCTCAAATGCCTTGCGGATTCGCCGCTCCACTTCAATCAGCGTCAGTTCCGCATAGGGGTCATCTGCGCGAATACGTTGCCAAATAACGGTCAAGGATAACCCATAGGCAATTAATCCATAAATGGGGTAGCTCTTTTTTGTGGTCGTTGTGGATCTCTCTGGATAATGCCCGGCAATGATCGCTCGGGCCTGACGGGAATGCACTTCCAGCGAGGAATGATGCTGGAATCGCTGCAGATCATTCATTCTCGTTGCCCCGCCCATACTTGTCGTATTTTTTTACGGTATCCCAAATGATATTTAGATATTGACCACTGAGTTCAGCGGTTTTTAGCCATCGAGACCTTATGTCCAGATGTTGATGATCATGCCAGTAGCGCCAGATTTTTAACTCGGTATTCTTATCGCAGACCGAGGGCCGATGAGAAACAACACCGAACATCCCTAACTGACGCCTCCGCCAGGTAAATTCATCGGAGTGCATGCCGAATAATTCTCGCATCATTTTCTGTGTGGCTCTGCGCTGTAAAAAAACATCTTCCAATTCACGTTCTTTTACAGCAGCCACATAGACCCGCAACTGCTCTATCAAGGCCTGCGGGTCCACGGTAATTGTCATAAAGCGGGGGGCTCTCCGCGCCAGAAAGTGCTGCCCCCAGCCATCAAGCTTCGACAGCTCCACCGCCTGCAATGAATCAAGTCCTAAAATTTCCAGTTTTTTATCCTGTGCGCTATGCGCGAAACCAAAAAGGCGAAGGGCACATTCTCGATAGAATTCATTGATAATGGTTTTCATGATAACTTCCGTTAGCTCCCAAATCCTTAAACTAGGATTAACAGTTACAATGGAATAGACACACCCTCTCTAAGGGTGAATCCTGAAACAGAGTTGCAGCAGGTAGGATTTCACCATAAAAAATAACTCGTAATAACATTAAACCCTGTCTATTTATAATAGGGTTTTTTATTGACAAGGCGATAGCACCGCCCTTTGCAAACCTGCTCGTCTACATCAATGTAATCATTCTTGAATATAGGTATTTTTTCTCACATTAACCATCTACCGACTACAGATAGTTACTGAGTCAACGTGTAGCCGGCATCCAATTCATCACTTAAATATCTTCATACTTTTTATTTCAAACCGGATAAATTTTAATTTTTCCGTATTTTTATTTACCTAAAAAAATAAAAACGGCGTAAAGTATTCAGCTAGTCCAATATAGTACCAGCCTACACTTTTATGCAAGCAACGAGACCCACAAAATAGCGCACTTGAATGATAACGTTTAAACACCGTTTTCAGTGTTCTAATAATTCATTAAAAATAGTTGTCTGTACGTATTCCGCCTAAACCGCCCAACGGATGAATAAGTATTGCGGCTCAATGGATAGTTAATGCGTTTTTCGCTGGCACATTTATTCGATAATCAAATCCATAACACTTGTTAAGAGCAAAATACATTGCCCATTTTATTCATTCAACTTACGCGATATTTATTATGTTTTGTCAGTATGTTATTGACAGGATTGTTTGCGCTCAGCTTTTCATCAACAGTACCACTGGCATCAGAACTTCCAATCGTCGAAAAAAACTACATGGCGCCATTATTGCTCGTTGCGGTGGGTATGGCTATCGATCTCAGCAAATATTTATTCTGGCAATACAGGGATAAAGCCAACCTGTTCTTGCTAATCAGCTTGTTGCTGGTCCTTTTCTCCTGGGCAGCCAGTTTGGCATTTTTTTAACACAAGAGCAGAGCAACATCAAAGAGACACAAAGACAAACGCCTGCTTATCAGGCGCATCAGATTGAAGCAGACCGCCTCCGGCAAGCTATCGCGGAAAAGCGGTTACTCCTTCGGAAACGCCTACAGAGCCAGTATCACGCGCAGTGGGAAAAAGCCGACGACACAATGGAAGCAATTAACACGCTTGAAAAAGAACTCACGGTTTTATTGCGAAAAAACAGCACTGTGGGCTTAACGGCGGCCAGACAACAACTCAGCACATCCGCATTTTTTATCAGTATTGCCGGGCTGTCCGGCTTCTCAAGCGCCACTGTTGCCGTCATTGCGTATGGAGCCTTAGCATTACTGATAGAGTTGTGCGCACTGGGCACCATCAGCCTGGCACAAGTCGTTAAGGCTTCCCACCACAAGATCCATGAAAATGTGTCAGCTAAAACCAAACAATCCAAACCGGTTAACAACAAAACCACCTTATCAGGCTCTTTACAATCGAAGATCAACCACAAAAAAGCGCGTTTGCGCCAAGCCATTATTAACGGCACCGTAGTGCCCGCCATCCGGAAGATTAAACGCTCGGGGTACGGTTTATCCGAAGCTAACATACGACAGGTTTTACAGGAACTGAAATCCGAAGGTCGGCTTGTGGAAGGCAAACGGCATCTACAGTTACCACAAACGACAATCGCCGAATAAATTCACCTCAATGATTGGGAATGTTTCCTAACGTCGGGAGCACAATCACTTGACAGGTTCCACGCCCCGGCCATTGGCTTTGATGAAAATTTTTACCGGTTTTTGGACTACGTTTGTGCCGATTTAGCGCCAGAAACGCCTGCTGCACGTCTTCCCAGGAAACATCTGGCTTTTGCGCGTTATGTCCGGCTAAAAACTGTCTGAAAATATCCGGGCAAAGTAAGGCAATTCCCTCACTGGTAGGGTTTATAGAGACGTTATCAATATCACTTTTAGAATTAACGGACTGCATTAACCACTCCCAGAATTGCTCGCCTATGGGCTTGGATGAAATATCGGCGGGCGGACTTTTCCGGCCCCCAACGACCTCCTCCGATGCCGGTGCCGGTGCCGGTGCCGATGCCGATGCCGATGCCGATGCCGATGCCGCATTGTTACTTTTTTGCTTGCCACTCAACGCTAGCGTATTAACCAATAGATCACCCAGGGGTGATTCAGTGTCGGGAGCAGCAAGTGTAGTAACAACCGTATTGTAAGCTTCGCTGTCACCATACAACCAAGATAAACCAACCAGGTTCAAAAAACTCGGCAGCAAAACGAGATCCGCGTAGGGAGAAACGGGCAATTGTCCGACCACCTGGAAGCCATAGGGTGGCGCCAAAGCACCCTGAAACGGACACCATCGCCGCGCTTCTCTATGCTTCTCCCCCGGTTTCTTATAAATGACGGCATAACCATTGACCTGATCGGCGACGTTATACATGAGCAACACAACAAACGCTACATAGCTCCAAAGATCCTTTTTGTATCCGATCGCTTCCGGTGTGACACCTGGAGGGAGCAATAGCGCACGCCGCCGCTTCAAACCCAACACGACCGTTCGCAGGTGCTGCGCAACCCTCTCTCTGGGGCAGTGCTGGGTGAGTACCAGGTACCGTGTTATCGGCGATATATACAATTCGGAGAAATGGGCTTCCGGTAACGCCACCAAAGCACGAAGCTCTTGAATAAAATTAAGCACGGCTGGCCGTTTAATCAGGTCATCACCTGATTGTGCGGCCGTGTAACCATCGGAAAAGGGTACTGGTGTTTTACGACGTCGATTAAGGAATAGCATAGAGGTCGTTGGATTCAAAAGCAGCAGCTTACCTGAATTCGTCGCGATGGGTAGCTATTAACGTTCCATCGGCACAAGATAATAAACAGCTATGGGTTCGTAACCCCTTTACATCGGCAGCGATTGCTTGCCATTTATAAGCCTTTCCAAATTGGGAATTAGGTTTTTAACCAGTTCATCGCTATCAGTAAATACAATCATCACAGGTAAAACAATATATACCAGGCTCTAATCATTACCTCGATAGCGTTAACCACGTTGTCAATCTCGGACAACTTGTCCAGGAAAAACGTCACCACATAATTTCACTTAGTTTCAAGGCTACCTACTACTGAAACCCAGTGAAATTTTATCCTGCCTATGTCACCTATAGCTCTGGCTTACACTCACTCGCGAATCAATTTCTACAACGCTGACATTCCACACGCACAACCGCTGTCTTTTATTTTGATAAATATCAAAAATCCGATACCTCTAATCCATGCTCATTACTGTTCTTAAAGCTTTGGATACTTAACTCCCTTTCCATAACAAAAACCAGCTACCCTCCTCTCCAGGCCATTTGGAAACCGTTCATGAAACTACAACCCCGTCTAATCCGCATGCGCGATGCCCCCAAGTATCTCGGCATGGATCGCAATCGGTTCAATACCGCAGTGCGCCCCCACCTGACACAAATCCCTCTCGGCACTCAGGCTATCGCCTTCGATCGACTTGAAATCGATGCCTGGTTGGAGGATTATATCGAGTGCAACGGGCGTCGTCCGAAAGCCTCGAAACTGGAGGACGACACATGTCCAAGAAAAACAAAATGCCAGGGCTTCGCCGCAAAGGTGACCTCTGGCAAATCGAAAAACGCTGTAAATATATCGAAGGCGGTTGGCTCCGAGAAAGCACGGGAACATCTGACCGCACTGAGGCAGAAAAAATCTTGATCCGCCGTTTGGCGGAACTGGAGCGGGAAGCACAACGGAAAGCTGAAGGACACTACACGTTCGAGGAAGGCGGCATGCGTTATCTCGAAGAAATCGCCCATAAAAACTCAGCGGATAAAGTGGCATTTCACCTGGATCAACTGCTGCCGTTTATCGGTGGTAATTCATTGGAGCAGGTTCACGACGGCACATTAAAACCCTTTGTGGATCATGAGATGGACAGGGGAGCGGCGCCAAAGTCAGTTAACAACGCAATTGCCGTTGTATCCGCGATTTTAAACCGAGCGGCAAGAGTATGGCGCGGTGAAGATGGTAAACCCTGGCTGCGGCAGGCGCCGGCGAAACTGAGCCGATTATCGCTCAAGGGACGTCAAGCCAAACCCTATCCCCTGTCCTGGCAGGAGCAGGACCGGCTTTGCGCTCTCCTTCCGCGACACAGTGTTGACCCGGTGCTGTTTGCGCTCAACACGGGATGTCGGGATACGGAGGTCTGCCAAATGCGATGGGATTGGGAAGTGTATGTGCGGGATTTGGGAATGTCGGTATTTGTCCTGCCGGAACACATTACCAAAACTCAAACGGAACGCGTGGTGCCACTCAACGCCGTTGCCCGAAGCGTGATTGAATCACGGCGCGGCATGCATCCGGAGTATGTTTTCACCTATCGGGGAAAACCGGTTTGCCGATTACATAACAGCGCCTGGAAACGGGCATGGCGGCAAGCGGGTTTGCCCAAGGAACCGGGAATTCTCAAAGGTGTGCATAATTTGCGTCATACCTTTGGCCGGCGATTGAGAGGAGCGGGTGTTCCTCTGGAAACCCGCAAAGCGCTTTTAGGGCATACCAATGGTGATATTACAACGCACTACTCAGCGGCTGAACTGCGGGAATTGATTGACGCTGTTGAGAAAATCACCAACCGGGGAATTGCTCAAACGCCGACATTAACCGTGGTTAAAAGGACGCAAAATGCAGTTGTCGGAAATTTGTCGGAACAGGAAGAAAGGGTGAGTACTCATTAGCACTCTAACCCTTTAAAAATGGTGGGTCGTACTGCCTGCGCAAAGCCTTTGTAACAGATTGATTTTACAGAGATTCATCTTATTCGCTCCTGAAAAATGCCCCCATAAATGCCCCCAAATGAAGCTGGCTACGTAGCATTTCATTCAAGTACTTCTAATTTGCTAGATTTTAAAATTATTATGATTTTAAAATTATTATACCTCTTGTAGCGATTATTTAAACCACTTCCCTACCACAGGGAATACCCTGCCGCGTGATTTAGCCATTCACCAAAAATACTAACAATTCGCACACCACAGGAACGCCAAAATAATTATAATTCATGAACCACTTTTAGTGATGGTCAAGGCACTATTTAAATGAGGATCATGTTTTACGGTGAGAGATGACGCTTTGCATCCATGGAATCATGCAAGATACGAAGAATAAAAATATCGGTTTTACGATTGCGATAGAAAATAATATGGCGCCCATATTCAAAGCGTCTATAGCCTGTTTTTATGTCATCGCATTGCCGCCCCAAAGCAGGATTATCCGCAAGCAAAAGAATGGTGCTTTCAAGACCTTGATCATATATGCCGGCTTGCTTTAGCCCCCATTCTTTGACAGTGTGCTTGTAAATTTTAATAAGATCTTTTTCGGCGCGCTTTGAATAGGTGTAGGGTTTATTCGTCATCGAGTTCTGCTTTTGCCTGGGCAATGATTTCTGCGTGAGAGCGCGTGCTTTCGCCGCTTTCTTCACCCTCTTGCAAAGCTTGACGCAAGGTTTCCAGCTTGGTCTGGTATTCTGCTTCCTGAGCTTCCAACAAGCGCAGGCCAGCTCGCACGGCTTCGCTGGCGTTGCGATAGCGGCCTGATTCCTTCAAGCTGGCGATAAAACCTGTGAAATGGTCTCCAAGATCAATACTGGTTGTCGGCATGGACAAGCCTCCTCTTTTTGTACTTCCCATCAAAAATACCAAATATTAGTAGTTTGGTCAATTTTCATAAAATTGGGAATGAATGGCGTGCCATATATCGACTGCAAAGCTATAAACGTGTCCTGTGCATGGCGAATTGTTAATTCAGCGCTGTTGTCCCCCAGTAATAATCAGATAAAACCGCTATTGCTATCAATAAGCACTATCTCTAACATAAATTCTCATGAACGATCTTTTACGGCTTTTCTGGCATCTACTCGCGACCATGGCCAAACGTCTCAGGCCAGGTGGTACCCGAGCTGTTATTGCAGAAAGCATCATGTTAAAATATCAGCACATCGCGCAAAGCCGCAGACAACATCAGCCTCCTAAGTTGACAGTGATGGATAAATTTCGACTGGGATTTTGGTCACTGTTCCTACGTCGCCCTCGGCTGATTAAAGCGGCTATTATTTTGAAACCCTGTCCTGTGCGAATTATTGATTTTTCAATTATATTGGCACTTTAGGGCAATTTCTAGTTGCACTCAATACCGTATTATTAGCAAATGCACAAAAGATGCGAACTCTTGTTTCACTTTATACGCTTGCTGATGAAATTGATCACAACAGGCGGCGCCAAAGCATTAGTCGCTGAAAATCTGGCGTTAAAACCGCAACTCATCACATTGAATCGCAGACGATTACGCTC
>JARROD010000212.1:0-17367 GCA_037384225.1 Exilibacterium sp. | reverse complement strand
GTTTGGGATTTCGGGAAAAATGATACAACCGACGCAGGTTGTTGCGGGTTTTTGCCAGCAAGGGATCGTTGACTGTGCGACTTAAATCGGCGCTGGTAATCTGACGCGGATCGCGCTTGCCACCGGCCGAACCGATGGTGATGATTTGCCGCTTGCTGCGCTTGCAGTGAGCAATGAGCGCCGCTTTGACGTAAGCGGCATCGATAGCATCGATCACCAAGTGCTGGTCGGGGGTTATAAGAGTGCCGAGATTGTCGCTGTCGAGAAAATCGTCGACAGGGAATACGCGGATTTCAGGGTTGATCGCCCGCAGGCGTTTGGCCATTTCCCAGATTTTCGGCTTGCCGATGGTATCGCTCAGGGTATGTATCTGGCGGTTGGTGTTGGTCACACAGATATCGTCGAGATCGATCAGGGTCAAGGCACCGATACCACTGCGAGCCAGCGCTTCCGCCACCCAGGAGCCGACGCCACCGATACCCACCACGCAGAAGTGCGCCCGCGCCAACTTGTGCAACGCTCCCTGACCATAGAGACGGGCGACGCCGCCAAATCGCTGCCGATAGCTATCGGAGAGCGATGTATCGGTACCCTCCCCGGCCTCAGATACAGATGTGGAAACGGGAGTGGTCATTTTCATTAACCAAACAGGCTGGCACCAAAAAATTTGCTGGCCACCGTGTTCAAAAAGATGAGCAGCAGGATAACCGGTATAAACGTACTCAGAGAGATGTCCACATAGCGCTCCAGCAGAGTGCCCCTGTAGGCCTTGTCTCCGTTTTCAAGTTCACTGTTAAAATTGTGTTTTTTCCAGCGATAAATGACAAACAAGCAGACAAACAAACCGTTCAACGGCAATATCGTGTCGTAAAAAACGTCGACCACTACATCGAAGAAAGATTTGGTCTGCCCTGCATAGCCTGTAAATTCGGTAAAAAACGTCACCATTCCGAACGAAACTGCACATAAAACTGTAAAGAACCCCATGCTGACACCCAGTATCGCGAGCGCCTTGGAGCGGCTATAACCTTTTTCGTCCACCAGTGTTGCCAGGGGCACTTCGGTAATGGAAACCAAAGAGGTTATAGCGGCAAAAAGCACCAGCAGGAAAAACATGGAAGCGACAAAACTGGCACCGCCGTAGCCGATGGAGGTTTGCAATGCTAAAAATATTTTCGGCAGAAACGTAAATATCATACCCACAGAGGAGTCTGACAACTCGGCGGTATTGGTATCGGGATTAAAGGAAAAAACCGCTGGCAAAATCATCAACCCGGCGATGAATGCAACCGTGGTATCGGTGACAGCGACCAGTTTGGCGGAATTGGGGATATTGTCAGACGGGTTTACGTAAGAACCGTAGGTAATCATAATCCCCATACCGAGCGAAAGCGAGAAAAAGGCCTGGGACAGAGCACCATTGACTACTGCACTGTTTATTTTGCTCACGTCCGGTATCAGATAATAGGCAACGCCAGCGAACGCGTTATCCAGTGTCAACACAAAAATCACCAGTGCGGCAAGCATTATAAACAGCGCCGGCATCATGATTTTCGCGGCTCGTTCAATCCCATCCTTAACGCCACCGATAAGAATCACATAGACGATCAGGGCCACCACCAGTAAATAGCCGAATACACTGTAGCTATTGATAAAGGTTCCAAAGGTACTCGGGTCGGCGAGGTATTTTAAATCGCCGGTAACGGCGTTGATAAAATAGCCGAAAATCCATACCGTAATCACTGTATAAAAAACCGCTATCATAAACGGTGTAATCACGCCAAACCAACCGGCGATACGCCAGTGCAATTGGCCATCGGAGAGGCTGCGGTATGCCCCCAGTGGGTCTTTCTTGGTGTGCCGGCCAAGTGCCAGTTCAGCCATCATCACCGGCAGACAGATGAAAAACACAAACAGTGCGTATATGATCAGAAATGCACCGCCACCATTTTTGGTCGCCGCTACGGGAAAGCCGACCAGATTACCAATGCCTACCGCCGATCCCGCCGCCGCAAGGATAAACCCCAACCGGGACCCAAAGTGTTCCCTACTTGCACTCATAATAGTTATCTCTGCTTATTATCATTGAAAAGATTTGAGTTGGCGCAGATGTTACCAAGGTTGTGAAAGTTTGTCTTATGTGTTTCCCACGAAATATATCGAGGTAACGGACCCGATGGTACCGGATACAGATTTGGGTAGCTTCTCAATAACCCGGGGTCGGCACAGTGTCAGGCGGACGTCCGGCGGATCGAAAGCACAAATACCCGGGTTATTGAGAAGCTACTTGAGTAGCGGCTGCAGCCATGTATTATCCTTGTTAGCAGTTTTAAACATTATTCCGGGAGCCCCTATGAACAACGTCGTTTTGGCGCTAACACGCATTATTCAGGCGGTGTCCCAGTCGAATTCCGATTCCGACCAGGTCAGTATCATTGTCGAGTCCATCTGTAAAGCCATGGAGGTGGACGTTTGCAGCCTCTATATGGCCGATGAACACAGCAATATGGTTCTGGTGGCCAGTCACGGCCTGGAGACCACGGCTGTGGGCCAGGTGACATTGCAACCAGGCAAGGGGCTGGTGGGACTGGTGGTGGAAAGCCGACACCCGATCAACGTCGCCGATGCCCAACACCACCCCGCCTATCGTTATGTTGCCGAAACCCGGGAGGAAAGCTTCAGGAGCTTTTGCGGTGTGCCACTGGTCTATTCTGGCAAGGTGATCGGCGTGCTGGTGGTGCAGGGGCGGGCAGCACGCCTGTTGTCGGATCAGGAAGAGGCCTTTTTGGTAACCCTGGCAGCTCAACTGGCACTGCTGAAAGTGAGTCAACCGTTGTCCGGCGGTCCCGCGGCACTGGTAAACCTGAGCCTAAAAGGCGTACAGGGAGCGCCGGGCACAGGGCTCGGGCAGGTGCGACTGTGCACCAGTGGAGATCTTTATGCCGTTTCAGACAGGCCCTGCGACAATATCGAGACGGCGCTACAGGAGTGGCACCAACTGTTGGCCGAGGTACGTGGAAGTATTGACATTGAGCGCAAAGCGCTACAGGGTGAAGTGTCGGAAAGCATCGCCGGCATTTTTGCGGCCTATCAGATGCTACTGGCTGACCCGGCGCTGACCGAGGGTGTGGAGCAGGGCATTCGCAATGGCAACTGGCTACCCGGTGCGTTGCGCCAGGTTATCCAGCACTTTTCCGATCTGTTCCAGGCTATTGAAGACCCTTACCTCAAGGCCCGGCACGAGGATATCCATCACCTGGGCAATAAACTCTACAACGCCTGGCGCGGCATAGAGGAACCCCAAACACTGTCCCAGGGGCCGGTTATCCTGGTGGGGCCGCAGGTCAGTGTCTCGGAAATCGCCGCCGTGCCCACCGGTACCCTGGCGGGCATCGTCTGCTTCGAAGGCTCGAGTCTCTCCCACACCGCGGTGTTGGCCAATGCCATGGGCATCCCGGCGGTAATGGGCACAGGTAATATCAAAGGCATTCAAAGCGGACAAACGCTTATCGTCGACGGCAATCAGAGCCAAGTGATACTACACCCCAGTGAAGCGTTGCTGCAGGAGTTTCAAAAGCTGATCGCCGAAGATCAACAATTGCTGGAACAACTGAAAAAACTTCGCGACGAGCCGGTAGTGACCACCGATGGCGAACGCCTGCGACTATACACCAACACCGGCCTGCTGGCGGATATAACCCCCGGGCTGGCCAATGGCGCCCAAGGGGTGGGGTTATACCGCACGGAAATTCCGTTCATGGTTCACGACAGCTTCCCCTCTGAGGAAGAACAGGTGCAGGTATACCGCGAAGTACTAAACGCCTACGCTGGCAAACCCGTGTATATGCGCATACTTGACATAGGCGGCGACAAACCACTGCCGTATTTTTCCGTTACCGAGGAAAACCCGGCGCTGGGATGGCGCGGAATTCGCTTTTGCCTGGACAATAGCCCGCTACTGATGACCCAAGTCAGGGCTATGATTCGGGCCGCCGCCGGAGCTGATAACCTGCATATTCTGCTGCCGATGGTCAGCGCCACGGCCGAACTCAATGCCTTCCGGGAACTGCTGGACGATGCCTGCCGCCAGTTGAGCGGCGAGGGTGTGCCCCTGCATAAACCCAAGGTCGGGATTATGGTGGAAGTGCCCGCCGCAATTTCCCAATTGCCATTCTGGTCGGAGAAAATCGATTTTATCTCCATCGGCTCCAACGACCTCAGCCAATATCTACTGGCCCTGGATCGCAACAACGCCCGCGTATCATCCCGCTACGATCACATCCACCCGGCGGTACTACACGAAATACGCAGAGTGGTGGACTGTGCCCACTCACTGGGTTTACCCGTCAGTCTGTGCGGGGAAATGGCTTCCGACCCGGTTGCGGTTATCCTCCTGGTGGGGATGGGGATACGCACCCTAAGTATGAGCGCGGCGAAATTGCCCCGCATCAAATGGCTGATTAGAACAATTTCCGTGGGCCGTGCCAAGGTATTGGCGGCGCAGGCATTGCGGATGGACAATGCCGCGGCAATACGGGAACTGGTTAGAACCGAGATACTGGGCCTGGGGTTAAAGGCCCTGGTGTGATATCCCTTGACTGCGATCGACAAAATACCGGGCTCTTCTCAAAAGCGCCCGAAAACCGTTGCTACGCGACGGACTCAAATACTTGTCCAATCCCAGCGTGGCGAATTCCGCCTCGACATCCAGCACCCGCAATATCTCAGTGTCGCGGTCGTTGATCATTGACAACAGCAGCACGCTCAAGCCCCTGACAATGCGGGAATCACTATCAACGGCAAACTGATGCCGGTTATCCACAACCCGGTGCGCCAGCCAGGCCGGCGACTCACACCCCCGGACCAACCAATTCGGCTGGCGCAAATCCGGTTTCGGGTGAATATAATCACCCCACTTCAGCAATTCCTTATAGCGCTGTTGCCAATGGTTCTGACGCCCTAGGATGGCGGCACAATGCAGCCCGCTGAAATCGTCCAGCAAAAACAGATCCGTCGCAGCCCCACCCGCCACTTGCGTGGCCGACCCGCGCAACCACTCGCTGGCGGCCGCCGCCGGCATCGCCGAAATAGCCTCCACCAGGCGATCGATGTCCCCGCGGCTGTTGTAAGCCGCCACCGACACGCGTACCAGTGCCTCGGTTTGCAGCGCACGTGCCAGAGGTTGGGCGCAGAGGTGTCCGATCCGCACCGCGATATCCCGTTCATCAAGCCAATGGGCCAGGTCCGCCGCCGCAAGATCACTCTCGCTCGCCGGTGTAAACGCCGCAATGCCGAGGTTGTTTTCCGGCTGTGACAACACCCGCAGCCGGGGCTGCGCCTCCAGGCACCGGTGCAGATAGCGAATCAGATCTCGCTCGTAGACCTGCAGAGCGCCGCGATCCAACTGCTGCCAGAAATCGAGACACGCCTCCAATCCGGCAATGGACGCCAGGGATGAGGTGCCGGCTTCAAACCGATGCGGGGCGAGCGCATAGTGGCTAGCGTTAAGCGTTACATCCTCGATCATCTCACCACCACCCTGCCAGGGCGGCAGCATTTCAAGGTGCGAACGGCGACCGTACAACAACCCCACTCCGCTGGGGCCATAAAACTTGTGCGCTGAGCAGACCAGAAAATCACACCCAAGCGCGGCCACATCTATCGGGCAGTGCGCCGCCAGTTGCGCCGCATCAACCACCAGGTGAACCGGGCGATTGTGCAATGTCTGCTGCACCGCTGTGAAGTCGACGACAAACCCCAGCACATTGGAAGCCGCGGTAATCGACACCACCCGGGTTCGCTCCGTCAGACATTCGCCGATGCGCTCAAAAGCGGGAACCCCATTGCGCTGGGGAATATACACCAGTTTTAAATCAAAGCGCTCAGCGGCCATTTGCCAGGGCACCAGGTTGGCGTGATGTTCGGCGCTGCTCAGTACCACTTCGTCCCCGGGCCGCAACAACTGCCCCAGTGAACTTGCCAGCAGATTCAACGCTTCCGTAGTGCCCCGGGTAAAGACAATCTCATCGGCGCTGGCAGCGCCGAGAAACTGCGCCGCTTTCTGCCGCGTACGCTCCAGCATCGCTGTGGCGGATCTTGCCAGGCGGTGACTCGATCTATGGGCATTGGCGTTGACGGTCGTGTAAAAACGGCACACCGCATCGATCACCACCTGTGGCTTTTGAGTGGTAGCGGCATTATCCAAGTACACCAGATCGCGATTTTCCGGTTGCGAAAACAGTGGAAACTGTGATTTAAAGACAGCGGAGTCAAAATTGGCAGGCACACTATCACCGGCAAATACTATTTCTTAAACACATTATTTCTCAAACTTATTATCTCTCAAACAACAGCAGGCTATTTTCCACGGTTTGACGGGCGATGTCATCCACCGGGACACCCCGCAGCCCGGCCAAAGCCTGTGCCACCCGAGGCAGTTGTAGCGGTGAATTGCGCTGTCCCTGAAATCCGCACAACGGCATATCCGGCGCATCCGTCTCCAGTAACAGAGCACTCAGCGGTAGGGCGGCGGCGGCGCGGCGGGTTTTTGCCGCTCTGGGATAGGTAATAGTGCCACCGATACCGAGATAAAAACCCAACCTCCAATACTGCGCCGGGCGGAAACGCCGCAACAGTTGCAGAGTCAGAGGATGTGTATCTCTTACATGGACAATAATAGGTAAAAGCCTTTCACAAGCCAGTTGCAGATGATATTCAAATAGGGCTTGTTGACGGGGTAGCGGAATACCGATGGCAGCATCCAACCCACATTCACCAATAGCAACGCAGCCTCCTTGAGACAGGAAGGGTTCCGCCATTGCTGCAAGTTTATCTCCGCCACCGCCAGACCATTGCGCCGCCCACCAGGGGTGAACCCCCACCGCCCAGAGCGCACCCGGTAACCGGTCCGCTATTCGCTGTACCCGAGACCATAACCTGGGGCTTACGCCGGGAATCAATAACTGTTCAACACCCAGTTGGCGGCAGTCGCGCCAAATCAGATCACGGTCGCGATCAAAATCCGCGAAGTCGAAATGGCAATGACTATCAAAAAGTTTCATTTATAACGTTTCTTCGGGCTGTCACTCGGACATATCAAGGAAACTTAACGCCGCACCTCACCCTTGATGACCTTTGCCGTTCCCGTACCGCCTTCCACGACAAAAGGACGTTTGTCAGTGTCGATAACATCGAAAAAAGCCTGACCTCGGCTGACAATGACTTTTCTTATCTCGTCATCGAATAAGACGTGCATTTGGGTGTCGGTGTTCAACTCCACCGTTGACCCATCAGGAAGCTTGATCGTGCGCTGCTCACCCGCCTCAGTATAATAGTAATACTTTTGCGCGTAATTGTGCTTTCCCTCGCAAGCTGAAATAGCGAGTCCAGCGCTAATTAAGGCCAGCTTGTAGGTTTTTCTGATTTTCAATCGATGACTCCCCTGCTTCACCCCTTCCCCAAACTGCAATCATACCACTGTGTCCACCGACCCTCGAAGAACTACCTCAACAGGACGCAAGATCTCAAAAGGACGCAAGTTTGGCATGGGTTTCCACATCTTTCGTAATATCGTTATTTTTATAACTTCCGATTTTTTGTTGTTTTCTTGGCTATTTAATTATTTTTTCCGTTAATCACATTAACGCGTATCGCTACCGAATAGGACACAATTAATATTAACTACACCCTGCGAACAAAAGCGGTAAAAAAGATATACGTATATACCTAAATCTCAAAAAAACTTACAACACCACAAACCTGTACGCCATTAAAATATACTTTTGTAGCGCGCGGCCGACTAAAAATTATAATCGACACCTAAACTCACTTCATTTCTTTGGTAAGTATAAATATCAAAGTTCTCATTATTATTTGTAAATTGATAGGCCGCTTCGAGAGAAAGACTGGAAGAAATCACGTAATTTGTTTTGAGAATTAATTTCAACTGTTGAGCTTGTCGCTGTTTCACTGTGGAAACGCCATCGGTGTCGATCAATAAATTTTTCCCTGAATAACGGCTATCACTGTAACTAAGCTCGGAGGTTAGACTCCATTCGGGGCTGAGTGGCCAACGCGCCGCACCCGAGTAGATATGGCGCAACGGGGAATAGCTAAAACGACTGTCCTCGGAGAGTAAATCTTCTCTGGAATTGTATTCAAAATCGTATTGCAATTGCAGCCGGGCACTCAGTGCATACCACTGCACCGATGCACTCAATACATGCTCGGCGCCATCGAGGTAGACAAACTCGCGGCTGCCGTCGAAAATACTGGGGAGATAAGCCAAATCGAGAAGCACACCGTTAAAGTCCCTATTCCAGGCAAACGATAACTGCAGCTGATTATAGGCCGCATCCCCATCTATATACGCTGATGTCACACTAAGGCCGGTCGAAAACTCCCCTTCCAACGCGGACAAATCGACAAAGGCGTGATCCCAAAGCAGACCCAGGCTACCAACCAACAGATTGTAGCTTTCAAAATCGCTATACTCCCTTCGGTATAAAAATCCTTGTAACTCCGGCTCCCCAAACAGTCGTGAGCCGATATCGACACTTCCATAGGCAAAATAATCGAAATAGCTGTCACTGACGGCACTGGAGCTGGACTGCAATTCATCGGGAAAAGCCAAAACGTTATCGTCGAATCCCATCGCCACAGAAGCCATCGCGTAGTAACCGGATTCCGGCGCCGGCAATTTCTGCAGTTTTGAACTTGCTATTTTCCTAAGCTTTTCAACTTTTGCCTCACGGGAAAGTAGCGTGTAATACTCACTGGCTTTATCCGTATTACCTTCTTTCTCGGCAACAATTGCTAAATTGTAGGTAGCAAGATCACCCCATTTGCTGTCGTCAACCAACAGGCTGTAATAGTAGCTTGCTTTTTTAAACTGCTTGAGCTTTACATACGTTGAGGCGATATTGAAGAATAACTGACCGCTTGTATCACCCGCTTTTTCTGCCTTTAAAAAATATTGCAACGCACTGCGGTAATCCCCCAATCTAAATCGCGACACACCCGACATAAAATCATTTGAGAGGGCCTTCCCCGGCACAACGATAAGAAACAACAATGCCAAGCCCCGTACCCCAAGCAAAACCATACATTTTTCAAACCAATACATATTCCAAGCCAGATCATTTCACCAGTACTCGGTACACAATTCGATCTTCGCAAACCACTCCCTTGAAAACATGAAAAAAGTTGAAAAACACCGATAAGATTCCAGAAACAAGCCCGTCCCAACGTTTGCGAAGTCGCCCCCATAGGTAACTGTAGTCGTAGGAGTACACAACAACAACAAATTTGGCAATAACGCACGAACGGTGTCATGTAACTGTGTTGGTGCCGCACAACTGAAATGCTTTTGAGGAATCTTGGTGTTGTAATTTTTTTAAAGTCCATTTGGGTAAAGATCTACGCACCGCCTCCATAGTCCAATAAAGATGCTAGAACCGTCAATAGCATAAATGGAGCATAAATGGTTATAAATTCGGACGTAATTATGGATTTCTACCTTTGCCTTTGTCTTTGCCTTTGGTTTTTCCTTTGTCAATTGCCTTCTTAACATCGTCGGGAATCTTGTCTTTAGCTTTATCTGCTGCACTCCCACCGACAATACCCTTAATTTTTTCACGCGCCTGATCGGCTGCCTGCGAGGCAATATTATCGGATTTTTTCCGCTGGTTATTTGCTTTGCCTTTCGCCTCTTTCGAGGCGCTCTGCCCATACGCTTTTCCCCCCTTCTGCTGAGGGGCATCTGAACCTGTTTCGCGTCGCTTAACATCACTTGGCAATTCTATACGCTCAAAGAGCTGATTGGGGTCTTCCCCCGGTTCAAACACAGTAATACTGATATCAAGCTCATCTTCACTGTCCGCACTGGCGGCCGCGCAGTAGCCATATAGCCCCGCGATCGAGAATAAAAACATAAGAGTTTTGCACAAACGTTTTAAATTCATTAATCACTGTCCCGGTAATATAACCCAGATAAACTAAAACTTGCCTCGCCCGCCACTACGCGTGTCCCCCCACACTGTTTTCAACACCTGCGCCCACTTTGACGTAGATAAGCAGGGTCTTGGTTGCGCCTTCGTGTTCAATCATAACTTCAATAACACCGTCTTTGGGGGTCATTAAATGTAACGGTAGTGTAATCATATTATTGCCGGACTTGAGGTCCGCCAACCAGGTCAACTTGCGCACGCCCGGGTAACCCTCGATAGTTACATTGTCCGGCAAACCAATCCGCACTCTGGCATCCTCCAGCGCTGACTGCGTGGAAAACATGACCTGCACATCCTTTACTTCATTGACAGAAATACTCACTGTGCTCAGTGGTTGTGGCGCCGCACCAGGCAGCAGACTCACATGCATCCACAATAGGGCGACTGCCACCAGAACCGACGCCGCCAGGGATACCGCCCAACGTCCCGCGCGCCGGGACGAATCCGTTGTCGACGGTCTGACCGATGCGATAATCCGGTCTTCGATATCCGACGGTATTTGCGCACTCGACACTGACCTTACCAGCAGCGGCAATAACCTGTCTTTTAGATACTCATCGCACAGCGTACAACGGGAAAGATGGTCGTGAAATTCAGCGCAAAACCCGGCCTCGCCGGTATCCGGCGCCCAGGAATCAATCTGGTTTCTAACTTCTTCACAATTCATGTATTTAGACCTCACCCACTACCTGTACACGGATAAGTTCAGCAAAAGGTTTCCAGGCTCAGCAACTTTTTCAGCCGCGAGCGCGCCCGGTGCAAGCGAGACTTAACCGTCCCCTCCGTGGTATTCATAATTTCGGCAATTTCCTTAATGGTGTAACCCTCGCCATCGTAGAGCATAACAGCGGCTTTTTGCGCCGGCTCCAGTGAATTTATTTCCCGCTCCAGTGCCTGGCGTAAACGATCCAGCTCAAACTCTTTCTCGGGACAGTCGGCGTCGCAAATCTGCTCTTCCAGTGCCGGAATTCCCTCGGGGGCGCAGTGCTCACAGATAACCGGATTGCTCACCGCACGCCGATGTATATCGATAAAACGGCGATACATGATTTTCAGCAACCAGGGCCGCAGCCGTTCTACAGCTGCCATTTCATCCACCCGCTCGATAACCCTCAATGCAAGATCCTGCACCAGATCTTCAGCACTCTGCGGTGACTGAGTCCACCGATACGCAGTCCGGTAGAGGTCCTGAATATGTGGCCGAAACAGTTGTGAAAACCTGTCTTCGACAACCGAAGTTCTGGCGAAAATACGGGCAATATTTAACATAGCAAATAGGTAACACGGAACAACCGCAGAAAAGGTTCCCCAAAATAATTAAGCAGCCTGTTTTTTATCATTTGGCTAGTAAGGTGGTACATCTAACCTTAAAATTAATTTGCACGCCAGACCTTTTTGGTTATCGGCATTTTCCCTTTACCCCCTTGCCACGCCATCCACTCATAACGATAAAGCCGCATCGAGTCAAAAATACATGTATCACAGGCGTGCATCTGAATGTCTTTGCCAGACGCTGGCTCCTCAATAACCCGTGATATTTGTGCCTTCTATCCGGCAGTCATCCGAAGATAGTTAGCCCAGGGGGGTATATAACAACCAGAAGGGTAAAATCATCTGCGATTATAACCAAACCGTATTTACAGTTTGCTGGATATACCCCTGGATTATCTTCTATACTAGAAGCAGCCTCTAGTATAGAAGCGGCAACCCTTATCCGAGAACAAACAATGGCGGTACCACAAAAAGAAAAATTAGTTTCTGTATTTGCTTCGCAGTGGGACACAGCCCTTGCAGGTATAAAAAAAGTTTTCTTTGTTGCCATTATTATTTTAGTCCCTGTATTAATTGCACTTTATTTATACTTTAACAACCGTATAATCACCAATGGAGACCCTTCCCTTTTTGCAGGGCGGGATTTCCAGCGCATCCCCTTCGATATACTTGACGCTTCTACAGTCTGCAGGGCGGAATCGAAAGCCCAGTTCGGGCCAGCGTTATTGCGAACACAAGTAGACGATCACTCTACCCGATTTCAGGCCGATCGTGGAATTTTCATTGTTATTATGCGCGGGTATATAGCGGCGGAGAAAGGATACGAGGAAGCGGCCATCTACTGCTACGTCAACCCGGACGACCATATGATCACTTACTATCAAGCGGTGTTATCCGAACAGCAGCCGTTACTTTCCAGAGCGTTGCACTTTTTCGAGAAACAGTAGCTGTACCCATCGTTGCATAAACTTCGCGCTCAAAAGTTTTTAGAGCAGCGAAACGGGTTGGGGCCGAGAATTCATGCAACGATGGGGTTTCCAAAACATAGCGCAACGATAGGGTTTATTTGGCCGCTGCGTTCATCAGTTTTTCCTCGACTCTGGCGATAATATCATTCGCCGTTTCTGGAGATGCGTTTTGCAAGTCTTGTTTTTGCGCTTTACAGGCATTGATCACCGCATTGGCGTCCGTCAGTTTTCCGCTCGGGCCATCGCGCTGAATTTGTGTTTGCGAATTGATACAGTGAAGATAAGAGTTAACCTCTGTATTTGAGCCAACGAATATTCATAGATTCCTCCGAAACGATTGGATTGGTTAATGGCTATCCTACTTAAGAAAGCGGGTTAATACCCTTATCATCTAGGACCATAAGCTAACGCAATTATTCTTCTGCTCCCAACCCTGGGGATTTTAAATTTGAAGTACATCACTTAAAAAAACCACAGTGTTATATCTGCCACAAACCCGGCAAAAACCAACACCCATCAACTACGTGAAATTTATGACATATACTCTCTCAGCCGGTTTTTTTGCACCAAGTTGACCCACTGCCGTTAACGTCGATTTACATTTATCTTAAGCGATAGTATTCCTCCATTGTTTCCGTCAATCAATTCGCCTACATTGACAACCTACCCACGCCAGGCTGGCAGCGCCCAGCCATTCTTTCCTTAAAGCAGTGGCACCTGGGCCGTCCAAAAGTAAAGTAAATCCTTGACATTCTCTACAAAAACAAAATGGCATTAGAATCTATACAACACAAAGGCGATCATAATGTGACAGACTTCACTCAAAAAACGCCAAAAGTCTACCGCTCCATTCCACAATATGAAATACTACCAAGACATTGTTATGCCGACACAAAGTGATTTCTGATGCGTAAAAAACTAAGGTTATATGCGGCTTTACTTACATGGACTGCATCGGCGATAGCGAGCACCTCTGAATCCAGTAGCAACGTTGTTTACTGGTGGCGAGAAAATGTGCCTCCCATGTATTTTTTTGATGGCCAGCGACAAAATCAGGGTTGGGGCGACCTCATGCAACAGTCATTGATAAACCGGATCGCTGACATTCAGCACCGGGAATTCCGCTCTACACATTCAAGAATGTATTTTGAAGCTCACGCCGGCCGACCATTGTGCGGGCTAATGTTCAAAACACCTGAACGCGAAACATTTTTAAATTTCTCCCTGCCGACAACCATCTATCCCGGCCATCGCATTTACTTTTCCGAAAACTTCGATTCCCGGCAGATCAGGCAGGCGCAACAAACCACCGGCTCCATCAGCCTCGAGCGACTGTTGCTATCTCAGTCATCGGAGCTGAAAATCGGGATTGTACAAGGACGCAGCTACGGCAAAGTTATCGATGGTTTTATTAACACCTATAAAAACCAATTTTCATTGCGCTCGGGCAGCAACAGTAGTCTCAGTGTGTTTCGAATGTTCATTGCCGGCCGGCTCGACGCCATTATCGAATTTCCCTGGCGTTTTCACTATCAGCACGACCAGCAAAACCTGCCGACAAAGGCAAAAGGTATTTATTCATTGGTCATAACTGAAGCAACCAACTACGAGGCAGGCTATGTCGCCTGTAGCCAAACCCCCGCAGGCAAGCGCGTTATCGAACAAGTCAACCAGGACATTCACTCAATACGCTCCGAATTTGCCAAATTGCTGGTTGCGTGGTTGCCAAAAGCCTCCCGCATACCCTATTTAAACGATTCCGTTTAACAACATCGAAACATCAGGCGTCGATGCCTGGAAATGAACCGTTTCAGCTTTTCACGCGGCGCCTTTTATGCGTTTTTACTCAGCCTCGCCGCGGCAACCGCCTTTGCCATTGCCACAACTCTGCCGCAAGCGAGCCCCCAGGGAAGGGTTGGCAGCGTTGCTCCGTCCAGCCGCTCCAGGCATTCGCGGCGCTAGCGCCCTCACATGGGGCCTGCCATGCAGCGTCGTCGCGCCCCGTTTCAGGTCGGAGACGCACCGCCGCACATGGACTATGCCGGTGAAGTCAAATACCCGGAGATTATCGCCCAGACAAAGCAAAAGGGTATTGTCATCAACACCATACAATGCGGCGCCATGACCACGACCACCCGGCCCTGGATACAGATAGCCCAATCAGCGTTTAATGGCGGGGCAGAGCACTACTACCAGGCGGAGATATAACCTCCTGCCCGAGCGTCTCGGTTTTCAAAGTACCGACAATTCTATCGATATTCTCTCTGACCCAGTCCTGTTGAATCGGCCCCCAGGAGACTATGCGATAGAAGCCGGCGTTATTTCTCGCCCCCGCTATAGGTACAAACTCGCAACGGATGTTTATATCACTTAGGGTTTTCAGACAATCCTGGATTGTCCGACGGGGCATGCCGGTTTTTTGCTGCAACGACGGCACACTATGCTTTTCAGTGTCAATCAGATACGAAAGATAGAGTTTTCTGTAGAAAGCTCTTTTCTGTTTGCTGGCAGTATTCATAACTTTTCAGCTTGCGGAGGTGAATGAATTTTTTTCCTTAAAAAATAATAGTTCGAATCAGGTCACACGCCAACTATCAACGTACAGTATTTCTAATTGTAAATATAGCGCCTCTCCCGGGTCCGGGTGTAGGGAATCGAATATTATTAGTAATTGCTATCGCCAAGGTACCCGAATCATTGATCCCTCCCGCACAAAATAATGTTTCAATATCTCCGCTATTCTTGGAGCTGCTCCTGCGCCTCCCACAAATGCGCGTAGCGACCTCCGAGGGCCAGCAGTTGCGAATGCCTGCCCTGCTCTACGACCCGGCCCCGATCCAAGACAATGATATTGTCCGCATCCGCCACTGTCGACAGACGGTGGGCAATAACGATACTGGTCTGCTCCCTGGCGATCTCGGCGATCGCCTCCAGAATACTCTGCTCCGATTTACTATCGAGAGAAGAGGTAGCCTCGTCAAAAACCACGATGGGAGGGCGCTTTAACAGTGTCCGGGCAATAGCGACCCGCTGTTTCTCGCCGCCGGAGAGCTTCAGCCCCCGCTCTCCCACGAGGGTATCCACACCCTCGGGTAACTGGCGGATAAATTCACCGAGATGCGCCAAACGGATAGCTTCGTGTACCTCGGCATCCGGCGCATCCACTTTACCGTAGCGAACGTTTTCAAAGATTGATGTGTTAAACAGCACCGTATCCTGAGGCACAACGCCGATCGCCCTGCGCAGGGAGGCCTGGGTAACAGCCGCGATATCCTGCCCGTCAATCGAGATACCCCCGCCGTCGGTATCGTAATACCGAAACAGCAGCTTCAGCAGGGTCGATTTTCCGGCACCGCTGCTCCCCACTATCCCCACCTTGCTCCTGGCTGCTACCTCAAAGCTCACGCCCTTCAGTATTTCACGTTGTGTGTGATAGCCAAAGTTCACATTGTCGAAGCGGATAGCCCCGCCGCTGACCCGCAGTTCGGGCGCCCCTTCTCTGTCCTGGACCCGTGGGGTTACCCTCAACAAGCCGAACATTTCTTCAATATTGGCCAGACTTCCCTTCATTTCCCGGTATACAAACCCGAGAAAATTTAGCGGTATAAAGATCTGCATCATAAAGGCGTTTATGAGCACGAAGTCACCCAGCGTCATCTGCTCGCGAACGACGTTTTCCGCGGCCAGAATCATGGCCGCCGTCATCGCCGCAGCGATAACCAGCGCCTGGCCACCGTTCAATGCAAACAGCGACAGGCGGTTTTTTCGCCGCGCCCCCTCCCAGGCCGCCAGTTCCTTATCGTAATGTTCCACTTCGTAATTTTCATTACTGAAATATTTAACCGTTTCGTAGTTGAGCAGGCTCTCGATCGCGCGGGTACTGCTCTGAGATTCGGCGGCGTTGACCTGGCGAATAAATTGAGTGCGCCACTCCGTTGCAACCACCGAATAACCGATGTAGACAACCACCGCCAACAGGGTAATCACACCGAACCAAGCCGAGTAATTCCACAGTAGCACAGCGACGACCAGGGTGATTTCAATCAACGTCGGCACAATATTGAACACCATGAAACGCAGAATAAACACAATTCCCCCGGTACCACGCTCAATATCCCTCGAGAGCCCACCGGTGCGCCGGTTTAAATGAAAATCGAGATCCAGCTCGTGCAGATGGCGAAACACTTTTAACCCCACCCGGCGCATGGCCCGCTCGGTTACCCGGCCAAACAGAGTGTCGCGCAGTTCGCTGAACATGACATTGGACAATCGCACCAAGCCGTAAGCCAGTAATAACCCCAGCGGCAAGGTCGCCACCGCTCCCGCATCGCCACCGCGGTCGAGATCGTCGACGATGTGTTTGAGCACAAAAGGCAACCCCACACTGGCTAGCTTGGCGGCGATCAGACATAGCACCGCCACCAGAATACGGCCTCGAAATTCGAACAGATAAGGCCAGAGTGAACGGATGGCACTCCAATCGATCGGCCCGGTGACAACTTCGCTTCGACTACGCATAACCATGACTACTTGCGGCTTTGGGCGCTAGAATATCAGAATAGCGCGGGCGTGGGGGGCTCCGCCGCTGCCGAGCGGGCGAAAAACGGCCAGTTCCATAGCATCGCGGGCAGGCTTTGCCTTGAGCGGAACGCAAATGCTATCTTGTGCCCTGGTTTTCATGCTCGCAGGGTAAACAGGGTCGACAGTGTCACTTTCTTTTCAAGAAAAACGGCTGCTAGAGCAGCTTCGCCACATGGAAGAGTCGGGTACCCTGTCGTTGCAGACGCTCCGGCAACAGCCGCCGCCGGAGCAGGGCGCCACCTCCTCCTTCGAGCAGTGCCTCCTGCATAGAGCCAGAGCTGCAGTGCTAAGCCACAGGCTTGAGGCCGACCTCGAACACGCCGCACGACTGTCAAAGCGTTTTTCTCTGGCGCTGATGTTGATTGCCGCCGCCACCGGGGCAGTGGCGGTACTCAACGCTATTACCGCAAACGTTCAAACCCTTAACATATATTGGTTGCTCCTGGTACTGCTCGGTTTCAATTTTATCTCCATAGCACTGTGGCTGGTGAGCCTGGCCTGGCGGCCGGGAGGAAGCGCCGCGGGAGCGGCCAGCGGAT
>JARROD010000211.1:0-6694 GCA_037384225.1 Exilibacterium sp. | reverse complement strand
GCAAAAGTCGCCGAATTGCCTCTCTACGCTTTTCTCGGCGGCGGACAGAGAAAAATTCGCACCGATCTCACTATCGGCCTCCAAACCAGCATCGCAGAAACCCTGGAACATACAGAAAATATTCTGGCCGCCGGGTTCGATGCGATTAAACTAAAAGTCGGTCGCTCCAACCTGGAGGACGTCGCCCATATAGCCGCGGTGCGGGAAAGAGCC
This sequence comes from Exilibacterium sp., assembly GCA_037384225.1. Taxonomy (GTDB): domain Bacteria; phylum Pseudomonadota; class Gammaproteobacteria; order Pseudomonadales; family Cellvibrionaceae; genus JARROD01. The sequence goes on along the minus strand of JARROD010000211.1, from coordinate 6,481 downwards.
GGCCCAGAGATAGACATTAAAATAGACAGCAACCAAGGCTGGAACTATCAGGAAGCCGTGGCCAATATCGAAGCGATGAAACCCTTGAAACTACAATATTCCGAACAGCCCCTCGCCGCCTGGGATATTGAAAATACACGCCGCCTGCGCGAAAAGGTGGCATTGCCCATCTGTGTGGATGAATCCGTCTTCGATCACAAAGACGCCTTTAAAATCGTCAGCGCCGGTGCCGCCGATTACTTAAATATTAAACTGGGAAAATCCGGCGGCATCCACACGGCACTGAAAATCAACGCTATCGCCGAAGCTGCCGGCTGCCGCTGTATGATAGGTTGCTTTGCCGAATCCCGGCTGGGACTGAGCGCCGCGGCGCACCTGGCCATGGCGCGCCCGAATATTCATTTTCTGGATCTGGATTCAGCCTATAACCTAAAACAAGATCCCGTCGTGGGCGGTATGGAGCACGACGAAACCATCGGCGGCCTGCTGCATCTTTCCGCTTCACCGGGCCATGGCGCCGAATTCGATGAGCGTTTTTTGGATAAGCAGTCTCATATCAGCATTTAACCCCGTTTTCGGTTTCGAGTATAGATTCCGAGCAACTTTGTGACAACGACAGAAACCACTAACTAAACAGGAAAAAATGACACGATGAAGCAACCACAAAATAAACCCCGGGGACGGGAGTTGGGTCTGGCATTTCCTGGCCAGCCCGGCCCCAACAATGCCATTACCGATGTACCCGGCGTGATGGTCGGCTATTCGACAGTGACCGGAGAAAATGTACAAACCGGTGTCACCGCCATACTTCCGAGAGGGAAAACCGCCCCTCCCGCCTATGTCTGGGCGGGACAGCATACATTAAACGGCAACGGCGAGATGACCGGTTGCCACTGGATTCACGACGCGGGCTATTTTATCAGCCCTATCTGCATCACCAATACCCATTCTGTCGGCATGGCACACCACGGCGTCTTAAAGTGGATGGTCGAACACTACCCGGACTTCTTTACCGGCAAACATAACTTTGTCATGCCCGTGATCGCCGAAACCTATGATGGTGTTATCAATGATATCAACGGTCTGCACATCACCGAAGCGCATGTGATGGAAGCGTTGAACTCGGCCCGCTCAGGTCCGATTGAAGAAGGCAATGTCGGCGGTGGCAACGGTATGATTACCTATGAATTCAAAGGAGGCACAGGCACGGCTTCGCGCAAAATCAAACTCCCAGACAAATCCTACACCCTTGGCGTATTGGTACAATCCAACTTCGGTGCGAGAGAGGATTTAACCGTATTGGGCGTCCCCGTTGGCCAACACCTTACCGAATACACTGTTCACGAGCAGATGCGCGAAAAGGAGTTCGGTTCTATCATTGTGGTTATCGCCACAGATTTACCCCTGATCCCCTCGCAGCTCAACCGTATCGCCAAACGCGCATCCCTGGGCATAGGGCGCACGGGCACTATTGGCGGGCACAGTTCCGGGGATATTTTCCTGGCTTTTTCCACGGCCAACGCCATGACTGAAATCGATTCAAAAACGTCGACTCGGCAGATGGAAATGTTGGATGATAACTACTTAAACGATGCCTACCGTGCAACCCGCGATGCCGTTGAAGAAGCCATTATCAATGCGATGTTGGCTGCACAAACCAGTACATCTTACCGGCCAGAAGGAATGATCGTTAAGGCAATTGACCACCCTTCGTTGATGCGGTTAATGTTACCTTAAGTAACTACGTGCCGCTTTGGCTGGACACCAGCCTGGACCTCAAAGGCATTGGCGGTACGCTCCACAGTGTTGTCTTCGTTCAAATAAATCAGCGCCGGCTTATGGATTTCCGCTTCCTGTTCATCGTACTCACCGTAAGCCGCAATGATGATCCGGTCCCCCATCTGAACCTTGCGCGCCGCGGCGCCGTTCAAACAAATGGTCCGGGAGCCCGCCTCGGCAAGGATCACGTAAGTGCTGAAACGTTCGCCATTGTTGACATTGTAAATATCGATTTTTTCAGACTCGCGCAGGCCCGCCATCTTTACCAGATCTATATCGATCGCACAGGATCCATCGTACCAGAGTTCTGCCTGGGTCACTGACGCCATATGAAGTTTACATTTAAGAAGAGTCGAAAGCATCGTTGGGCTCCTAACGGGGACTTTTTATTTAACATAATAGTAGAACGAAGCTGATTAAAGCTTAATTCTATCAGCTTTCAAAGCCCTATAGGAACCTATGTTAAAGATATACAAATCCGCCGGTGCAGACTTAGAAGAATCACTGCACCGTTTTCTGTATTTTTAACTAAACCCGCTACAACATATCCAAATTGTTTAGAATTTACCCCATCGATTACCCTCTCTATGCATTCAAACTGGGAAAAGAAAACTGCACGCGCTCCCGTACACCACCACCTGGCCAACGCTGAGTAATGGTTTTACGGCGCGTGTAAAAGCGCACACTGTCAGGGCCATAAGCGTACAGATCGCCAAACAGCGAACGCTTCCAACCACCAAAACTATGACAGGCCACAGGCACGGGCAGTGGCACGTTAATGCCCACCATCCCCACTTTGATATTGTCCGTAAAATAGCGGGCCGCTTCACCGTCGCGGGTAAACAAGCAGGTGCCGTTGCCGTATTCGTGGTCAATGATCAGCTGCATGGCCTCCTCCTGAGTGTTAACACGCACCACACACAGCACCGGACCAAAAATTTCGTCGCGGTAAATAGTCATTTCCGCACTCACCTTATCGAACAGGCAAGGGCCGAGAAAAAAACCTTTTTCATACCCACTAACGGATAACGCTCTGCCATCAACCACCAGTTGCGCGCCCTCCTCTACCCCCAGGTCGACATAGTGCCTGACCTTTTGCAAATGGGGGCCGCTGATGAGTGGGCCCATATCACTGGCGGCGTCGGTACCGGCGCCGACATTCAATTCACGCAGGCGTCCCTGTAGCCGTTCAACCAGGTTATCGGCGGTTTGGTCGCCGACACAAACCGCCACGGAAATCGCCATACAGCGTTCACCGCAGGAACCGTAAGCGGCACCGATCAACGCATTGGCGGTATTATCGAGGTCGGCGTCGGGCATGACGATAGCGTGGTTTTTGGCTCCTCCGAGCGCCTGAACCCGCTTGCCGTTCATCGTGCCGGTGCGGTAAATGGTTTCCGCGATTGGTGTGGACCCCACAAAACTAACGGCTTCGACACGTCCATCCTGCAACAGCGCATCGACGGCTTCCTTATCGCCGTTGACAACATTGAAAACACCCGCGGGCAAACCCGCCTCAGTCAATAATTGCGCTAACCGCAACGAAACACTGGGATCTTTTTCGGAGGGTTTCAACACAAAAGTATTGCCGCAGGCAATCGCCATCGGGAACATCCACAACGGCACCATGGCGGGAAAGTTAAAGGGGGTAATCCCGGCAACCACACCCAGTGGCTGCAACTCCGACCAACTGTCGATTGCCGGTCCGACATTTTTTGAATGCTCTCCCTTTAACAACTGCGGCGCGCCACAGGCGTATTCCACCACTTCGATACCGCGCATCAGTTCGCCCCGGGCATCATCCAGCACCTTACCGTGTTCCTCGGTTATCAGGGCAACAAGCTCATCGGCGTTCTCTTCCAATAGTTGTTTATAGTTAAACAAAATCCTCGCGCGTTTTAACGGCGGTGTATTCCTCCAGGCCGGAAAGGCAGCTTCCGCTGCCGCAACCGCACCTGCGACAGTTTCCCGGGCTGCCATGGCCACCGTTTTAATCACTTCCCCCGTGGCGGGGTTGAAAACTTCCGCATAGTGTCCGCCAGCGCTGGCGTCCTGCGGGTCATTAAGGTTCTGGCCGTTGATATAGTGGCCGATAACGGGGGCATTTAACGTGTCCATCATTGTGTTTAATCGCTCTTCTTAACTGCGCCAGTAAATATTCTTTAACGAGACAGTGATGTCTACTCGTCAAGGGTATCTACCCAAAGCGTTTGAGATTTAGCTATAGATTATAGGAGGCTGTCAGGATGTTAAACAATGGGTTATCTGATAGAAATTAAGTTATTGATATATAGAGAGTTTTGCGTCAACATGTTTACTATACCTAACACTTTAACAGGAATTCCCTATGGATCAGCAAATCGGCCCGCGATTGCGGGAAGTGCGTGAGAAATTCGGTTTATCCCAGCGTCAACTGGCAAAAACCACCGGCGTAGCCAACGCCACAATTTCACAAATAGAGTCCGGATCTCTCAACCCCACCGTCAGCATGTTGAAAAAAGTGCTGGACGGCATTCCATTGAGTTTAAGCGCTTTTTTCGCCGATGATTTTGAATTTACCGAAAAAGTTTTTTTCAATGCCGGCGAACTGGTTGAAATTGGAAAAGGCGGAGTTTCCTATCGTCAAGTGGGTACCAACCTGAACGACAAAGCGATACAGATGATGTTTGAATGCTACCAACCCGGTGCCACCACCGGCAAGCATCCGCTGACACACCAGGGAGAGGAGTGCGGAATTATTTTGAAAGGTCAACTGGAGGTCACTGTTGGCGAAAACAGGCGAATACTCCAAGCCGGGGACGCCTATTATTTTAAAAGCTCCCTACCCCATAAATTTAAAAATCTGGGGCGCGAGCCCTGTGAAATGATCAGCGCCTGTACACCGCCCGGGTTTTAGTCACCCCTGACCCGGCCCCGGCCGGTTACTCCCGGTTCCCGTCAGTTACTCCCGGTTCCCGCCAGTTACTCCCGGTTCCCGTCAGTTACCCCCGGTTCCCACCAGTTACTCAAAGTTATCCAGGACGAACTGATTCAACAGCTGTACTCCGTAACCCGTAGCCCCCTTGCGTGCCAGATTACTGGATTCTCTTTTCCAGGCGGTGCCGGCGATATCGATATGCACCCAGGGGACGCCGTTGACAAACCGCTGTAAAAACTGTGCGGCCATAATGGCATCGCCGGGGCGATCGCTGCAATTTTTCATATCGGCAATCTCGGAATCGATCAATTTATCGAAGCGCTGGGTCAGCGGCAAGCGCCAGACGGGTTCGCCCACCGCGCCCCCCGCTTCGGTCAACGCTTCCACCAGGCCATCGTCGTTGGAAAAAACACCGGCAAATTCACTACCCAGCGCGGCGATAACCGCGTATGTCAGGGTCGCCAGATCGATCATACACCGGGGCCTGTAGGTATGCTGGGTATACCAGAGCGCATCGGCCAGCACCAGGCGGCCTTCACAATCGGTATTGATGACTTCTATGGTCTGTCCGGACATACTGGTGACAACATCACCCGGGCGCTGTGCCCGGCCTGAAGGCATGTTTTCCACCAGCCCCACTACCCCGACCACATTGACTTTGGCTTTGCGCCCCGCCAAAGCTTTCATCAAGCCCACTACGACAGCCGAGCCCGCCATATCGTATTTCATTTCCTCCATGCCCTTGACAGCTTTCAGGCTAATGCCGCCGGAATCGAAGGTTACGCCTTTGCCGACGAAAGCCACGGGTGCCTCCTCAGCGGCCCCGCCGCGCCAGTGCATAACCGCCAGTTGCGGTTCCCGCTCACTGCCCTGTGCCACGCCCAGCAATGCGCCCATCCCCTGTTGTCGCATTTCATTTGCACCCAGTACTTCGATCTCCACGCCGAGGTCACGCAAGGCGTCGATCTGTTCAATATAACTTTCGGGGTAAATCACATTGCCCGGTTCAGTGACCAGATCACGTGTCAGCAGTACACCCATGGCGACTTCCCTCATAGGCGTAAAACTTTGTTCGGTTTCCAAAGGCATCTCGGTCATAACCTGGAGGGTATCGACAGTGGATTTTCTGTATCGTCTTTGTCCCGTTCGATATTTTTCAAAACGGTGATGGCGCAGACAGGCGCCGAAGGTTATATTGGCAGCCAGGTTGGCGGCGTTGAGACTACTGGACTGTGCTACATCTACAGCGATGGCGACGGCGGTTTCCCCCTGTGCCAAAAATTCAGTGATCAGCTTGCCGCCAATTTTGCGTGCCTTGAGAGCATCCAACTCGTTCGCCTTTCCCAGTCCCACGAGCAACAGATAGCTGGCTTCGATTCCGACAGGGGCGACAACCATTACATGTTGTCCGAACCTGCCATTGTATTTGCCCAGTTTCGCCGCTCTTGTCAATTGTCCATTGCCTGCTTCGTCAACCTGTTTTGCAAAACCGGAAAAGGGACCGTCATCAAAGCTGAACACCACTAGACCGCCTGTTTTTGGGAAAGCGACTTCAATAAAATCAATTTTCATTATTTTCTCACTGATATTTTTTGCATTCCTGAGTTTCGATTAAGGTTACCCTATCGTTGCATGAATTTTCGGCCCAGGACCGCTTCGCTCCTTCTATAGCAGCATTTTCAGGGCCGTGCTCAATTTTTCTAATCCTCACATAGGGTGAGCTATGCTCCGGTTAGAAAAATCTGCGCGCGTCCCTGAAAATACCGCTCTAAAAGGTCCTGAACT
>JARROD010000210.1:0-8901 GCA_037384225.1 Exilibacterium sp. | reverse complement strand
TTTAATAGCAGGGGGCGCGACGACGCTGCATGGCAGGCCCCATGTGAGGAGGAGCAACGCGGCCAGGGACAAAAAGGGGCGTGCTCTGTGCACCTAAATCTCAAACGCTTTGGGTATATATCCAGGCTGCCCATCGAACCCGTTGGGTTCCGATTTGGGTTACCAGCAATCAGGTAATCAGTGGTTCGGGTGGTATTCAGCATATAGCATTATTTGTGAGGCTAATCACCCAAGCCTTGTGTGTAAACCGGAATAGTGGAGATTATGTATCTTTTATAATTAACCTTAACGCAACAAAATGTGCTAAATATCAATGAGCACTAACAAGCAGCCTGAACAGGGAAACCATCATTTCACCATGGGCACAATAAAGAGACTTTTGGTTACCGTGTTGATCAGTGGCAATATTGTGGTAGTCGGCATGGGGTTGTTTTACGGTCACAGTTTTATCACCACAAACCTCAATAAATTGTTTGACGCACACTTGGTGGATGAGACGCAGGTGGTAAAACACATTCTCTCCGAACTCAACACCCATCCAATAGGAACACCCCACAATGACAGGCTGCAACACTACAGCCTCGAGAGATCGGAGTTGGGACTCAATCACCTGCGTGTTCAGGTAAGCAAGCAATTTCCTGCTTCAGACACCAGTAAGGTAATTTATTCCAGTAATGGCGATGCGATATTACTCACTGTCGAGGGTTTTCACAATTTCACCCTGGACGAAGAGGACTGGCGTTCTTTTGGACATTATGACGCAGCCAACCGCATTTGGATACTGGTGGCGGACAGGATGGAAAATCGACTCACCAGTGTCAACTCCATGTTCCTGCAACTGGGAGGATTCCTTATCCTCGGCCTTTTTATCCTGTTCCAGGTTATTTCTATTGCAATTTATTACGGGCTGAAACCAGTGCAACAATTGACAGCGGCGTTGGGTCTAAAAAAAGCGGACGACCTATCACCTCTGACGATGAAAAAAATCCCGCAAGAACTTGTACCGCTGACAAATGCCATGAATGCTTTATTGAGTCGCCTGAAAGATTCTCGCGACAGAGAACTACAGTTTTCAGGTGACGTAGCCCACGAATTGCGCAACCCACTCGCCGGTATCCGCGTCAACCTGGAAAACCTGTTCGATGAATTGTCGGTCGAAACAGAAACAGCGTCACATCTGCAACAAGGTATAAGGCGCATGGAAAATATCGTTGAGCAAATACTGATATTAAACCGCATTGCCCCCAGCGTATTTATGGCGAAGTTCGACAATTTCAATTTGCACGATGCGGTAGACGAAGTCTTGTTACAATTGGACAACGCCATTGAGGGTAAAGGTCATGAGTTAACGGTGAAGAGGAGCCCCGGTTCCCTTACAATCATCCGCGGCGAGCGTCACTCGATAGAAATACTTATTCGCAACCTGGTTACCAATGCCATCAAGTACTCCCCACCATCCAGTAAAATCCATATTGGTTTGCAAGACAACGAATATGGTATCACGCTGGAAGTGATGGACTCCGGTCCCGGTATTCCCTCTTCAGAGCGGGCACAAATTTTTCAGCGCTTTTACCGTGCGGGTGGTGATTGCCACAGTTCGGGAGTGGAAGGCTGTGGGCTCGGCCTCTCGATTGTCAAAAAAATTGCCAATCTGCACAGATCAGTGATTTTGGTTGGCGATTCGATATTCTCTAGTGGCGTTTCCGTAAAAGTGATATTTCCAAAGGCTTAGCAAAAGGGGACGGAGGGATTATTATTCGAGCAAAAACCGGAAAGCGCGCAATCCCTGATAATTCGCCGCGCAACTCCCTGCTCAATACCCAGCTCTTTAAGCCCCTTCTTGATCAATTCCGCGCCGTTGCTGGTTTCACCTGGACCGTTTTTATCGATTATTTACCTGGCCATTATCATCATCGTACTCACCGATGACGACAGCTGTACTGTGAAAAGAATACAAAAAATGAACCGACTAACTTGTCTACTTGGACAGAATTGGAGAGTATTGTACTCGTCTTCCCCTACAAAATAGCGAGGAAATTACTCTTTCATCGACGAGCAGCAGTCAGAGCATGAATCAGAATAATAAATTGATCTGTGGGGTCATTTGCGTCCGCTGCACCGCCCGCTAGGCCAGGTACGTCACCTCGGGGTGATGATACCTCTTCAGAGGTAGATACTCAAAAAGCCGATTTTCTGGTACCTTGGAGCGTCCAAAACCCGAGGAAAAGGCACGAAACCGGGATCGTGGGTCGCGGGATCGTGGATCGCGTCTTACTGATGAGTGAGGTTTCAGGAAAATCCGTAATCGGAGTAAAAACAGATACCATGACACTACTTGACACTTTTGGGCGCCAGATCAATTACCTGCGCCTGTCGGTCACTGACCGCTGCGATTTCCGCTGTGTCTACTGCATGGCCGAAGATATGACGTTTCTCCCCAGAGCCCAGGTGCTCACCCTTGAGGAACTGGCCTTTGTCGCCGAAGCCTTTGTCGAACTCGGCGTTAAAAAAGTCCGTATCACCGGCGGTGAGCCCCTGATCCGCCGCGGTATCGTCACATTGTTTGAACGCCTGGGGCGGGCGCCGGGGCTGGAGCAACTAACACTCACCACCAACGGCTCGCAACTGTCGCATCAGGCCCAGGCCCTGCGCAACGCCGGCATTAAACGAATCAATATCAGTCTCGATACCCTGCAACCTTCGCGCTTTCAGGCCCTGACTCGCCACGGCGACCTGAAGCAGGTTCTCGCCGGTATCGAAGCGGCCCGGGCGGCCGGTTTCGAACGCATCAAACTCAACAGTGTGATCCTTAAAAACCGCAATGCTGACGAGGTTATTGACCTGGTCGACTTTGCCCTGAACAAGGGGCTAGATATCAGTTTTATCGAAGAAATGCCTTTGGGAGAAATTCTGGAGCACTGCCGGCGTGAGGAATTCGTCAGCAGTGAAGAACTGCGCTCCCAGCTCAGTGCCCGCTACTCTTTGGAGCCAGTGTCCGACCGGGACAGCGCCGGCGGTCCCTCGCGCTACTGGCGTGTAGACGGCGCCGATACCCGTATCGGCTTTATCTCACCCCACAGCGAAAACTTTTGCAGCTCCTGCAACCGCGTGCGCCTCAGCGCTGAGGGCCGGCTGCTGTTGTGCCTGGGCAACGAGCACTCCGTCGATCTGAAAGCGGTAGTGCGCGCCAACCCCGGCGACAAGGAGCGCCTCAAGCAGGCCATAGTGGACGCTATGCACATCAAACCGGAAAGCCATTACTTCGACTTAAACCAGCAACCCCAGGTGTTGCGCTTTATGAATACCACCGGAGGCTAGACTCTGTGGAGACTAAAGTGAAAATAATTGGCATTACCGGCTGGAAAAACAGCGGGAAAACCACCCTTGTGACAGATCTGGTCGCGCTGCTTAACGGACGCGGTTTCAGCGTCTCCACTGTCAAACACGCCCACCACCAGTTCGACATCGATAAACCCGGCACTGACAGCTACAAACACCGCCAGTCCGGCGCCCGGGAAGTGCTGATCAGCTCCGCCAACCGCTGGGCGCTGATGCATGAAAACAAAGGCGACAAAGAAGCGGATCTGGAGCAGCTTTTAGCTCAGTTGGCACCCGTGGACCTGGTCATTGTGGAAGGCTTTAAATCCGGTTCTCACCCAAAGCTCCAGGTCATTCGCGCCGAAAACAACCCAGAGCCACTGCCGGCATCGGCGCACCCTATTGTCGCCATCGCCGCGGACACGACGCTGGACCCCCGGAGCTACAACTGTGACGGGCCGCTGCTGCCGCTGGGGGATCGACACGCTATCGCCGATTTTATCGTGAACTATTGTGAGCTGGCGGACTAACCGTAAAAAACACAGGATTCAAATATGAGTGAACCCCTTATTCCCCTGAATATGGCGGTGTTGACCATCTCCGACACCCGCACCGAAGCCACGGATAAATCCGGCCAGTGGCTGGCTGATGCGCTGCGGGAGACAGGACACCGACTGGCGGACAGGGAAATTGTCAAGGACGATGTTTATCAGATCCGCGCGGTGATTTCCCGGTGGATTGCCGACCGCGGGATACAGGTTGCGCTGCTAACAGGCGGCACAGGCTTTGCCGGCAGAGACAGCACGCCGGAGGCCGTGGCTCCCCTGCTGGACAAAGAAATCACAGGGTTCGGCGAGTTGTTCCGCCACATATCCTACCATCAGATCGGCAGTTCCACGGTGCAGTCGCGGGCCCTGGGAGGGCTTGCCAACAACACCGTCATTTTTTGTTTACCAGGCTCGACCAACGCCTGTAAAACCGCCTGGGACGGCATCTTGCGAGAACAACTGGACAACCGCCACCGCCCCTGTAATTTTGTCGAACTATTATTGTAATCACTAACCAAGAGGACGCAGTCATGGCAAATGAAGGCTACCAGGAACCTAATGAAGAGCATGCGGATGCGACCCGGGCTATCGAACTGGAAGCCGCGGCCTTCCGCCGCCTCCTACAACACCTGGATTCGCGCAAGGACGTACAAAATATTGACCTGATGAACCTGGCGGGCTTTTGCCGCAACTGTTTGAGCAAATGGTACCTGGCAGCCGCAGAGGAAAGAGGGCTGGACATGGACTATGACAAAGCCAGGGAAATTATTTACGGTATGCCTTATAATGAGTGGAAAAGTAAATACCAGGCTGAGGCGAGCCCGGAGAAACTCAAACAGTTCGAGCAGCATCGTTCTGAGCAGTAAATACCTATGTCGTTATGCATGCTGATATGTATGTTGATATGCATGCTGTTATGCATGTTGTTATTGAAAGCCCCGTGGGAGTGCCATGATGGCGGATCAACCCACCATCATCCTGCCCACAGATTTACCCGCTAGTGACTGTGGCTTTGCCGGGTCATCTTATCCAGCACCCCCATGACGAAGGCGGATGTGACAAATGTGAGATGAATGATGACATACCACATAAGCTTGTCGTTGTTAATATTTTCCGCATTGACGAAAACTTTCAGCAGGTGAATTGACGAAATCGCAACGATGGAAGCGGCAACTTTGTTTTTCAAGGTACCGGTATCCATCTTGCCAAGCCAGCTAAGCTTTTCCCGGCCTTCGTCAATATCCAGTTGGGAAACAAAGTTTTCATAGCCACTAAACATCACCATAACCAATAGCCCCCCAACCAGGGCCACATCAATCAGTGACAATACCAGTATTACAAGATCCGCCTCTTTCATGGTAAAAACGTGCGGAATTATGTGAAAAACCTCCTGAAAAAATTTAAATCCCAAGATCAGCAGAGCAAGACTCAACCCCAAATAAATGGGGGCGAGTATCCAGCGCGCCGAATACATCAAATTTTCAAAATAACGTTCCATAGTCTCCCTATTTCAGTAACCTATGCCTGGCGAAGAAGTCGACAATAAGAAATCCAGCCCAAATCATGGGGGCACAAACTAACAAATACAAGATTCAGGTTTGTGATAATGGCCGGCTCGCTGATAAACTTGTCAGCCCGGCACGATACGATCACGTTCATATGGAATATTCTGTAGAAGTTATCGCCCTGAACACCTACCCGGTAAAATCCCTGGCAGGAATTGCTGTCAACGGCATAAAGCTGACACAAACGGGACTGGAAAACGACCGTTATTGGATGGTGATAATGCCCAACGGCCGCTTTGTCACTCAGCGCCAAATACCTGCAATGGCCAGAATCAACACCCGCTTGGATAACCACCAACTCATTCTCCACGCACAAGGCCATCCCCCGGCGGCGGTAGCAGCAGGCGACGGCTCCGGCCTCAGGCGCCAGGTGACGGTATGGAGAGACCAGTGCATCGCCGTCGACGAGGGAGATCGGATCTCCCGTTGGCTGACCGAGGTTCTACACAGCCGCCATCCACTGCGGCTGGTTCGTATAGACAGGGAATATCCGCGTCCACAGTCAAAGCCTGAATTACTGGGCGCTCACACCAGTACCTGTTTCGCCGATGCCGCACCTTACCTGATCGCCAGCACCGCCTCGCTGGATGCGCTCAATAAAATACTGCTCAGCAAACAGCTACACCCTGTCGATATGCGCCGCTTCAGGCCCAATATCGTGGTGCGGGGGCTGCCCGCCTTCGCCGAGCACGATATCGCTTTCTATCACCATGTCGACGGCCGCTACAGCTTCAAAAACTGTTACCCCTGTGAACGCTGCATAGTCACCACCATCGACCAGGATAGCGGCGCGGAAGACCCTGCCAAACAACCATTCGAAACACTGAAGGAACTCAACCCCATGCCGCAGCGCCCGCAAGCGCCGGCGTTTGCGGATAACGCCACCCTGGAAGCGGGCTGCGGACAGACGATCCGGGTGGGAGACCAGTTGGTGGCGGTAACCGCTTGACCCCCTGCGCGCTGCAACAGCCGAGACAGCACCAGAGCCATTGTAAGTAAACGTTGTAAGTAAACGTTGTAAGTAAACATTGCCTGTAGACGTTGTGACGGTAAATGTTGTCGGTAAACGTGCAGCGACTGACCGCTCATTCCACACGCTCCATATTGTCCAGAAGTCGGCTAAACGACTGATCCACCACCATACCACTGGCAAACAGCAACGCCATGCGCTCCTGACAATCGACGGTCATATTTTTGAAAACAATCTTCTGAGTCTCGCTCAACTTGACATTTCTAAGAGCGTCGTTTGGTGGTGTGTAGAAGCTTTTTCAAGGTCTGGCGTTTCTTACTGAGCACCATTTCATTGTCTATCTTTTCCACGGTAATACTGGCGACACTCAAAATCGAGTTAAGCGTATCTTTCAGCCGCTTCAGTTTATTATTGTCGGCTGGCAGCGGCTTGGCTAAAAAAGCCATATTTTTCAAAGTAACAATGACACCGTCGCTGGTGTCGCTGAAACGGTCGTTGTTCCAAGGCTTGCATTCTTTAAGCTGACGCCGTTCTTTGAGGTCGATTTTAGTGTTGGAAACCTCCACCTCACCACTTTGTGCCCGAATCTGCAGGCACCCGCTAATACCCAACCCTCGTGCGGAATCCATAATCGCTTTGGCCAGTTTTTCGAACGAATCGCAAGCGCCGAGATTAAAGGCGAACTGAATAATGCGGGACTGATCGTCGTAAGACTCCATCGCTCGACTCAACAAATCCCTACTTTTCTCCGCTTCGGCCTGCAAGCGCTGAATTTCACTGTCAGTGTCTTTTTCGCTGGGCTCCGTTTCCACCGCCCCCGAGTCAGTGTTCTGCGACTGTGTATCAACCGAAGTCGACAGAGACTCCAATTCACCGTGTAAACGATCGATCTCGCTTTCCAGCACGACGATACAGTCTTCGGATTCTTTTAGAAGCTTTTCCAACTTGTCGATATTTTTATTTTTTTCCTCCAGTTCCTCCGTTGACTGCTCGCTTTTTTCCAGTTCATCTTTTAATTTGGCCAGTTCGGAATCCAGTTCAATGATCAAACCCCGCTGTTCACTGGAACTATCGCGAAGACGGTTTAGTTCAGCTTTGGTGCGTTCATATCTTTCCATGGCTTCTACCGCCACCGGCTCTATATAATCTTCCGCCGTCTTGTTGGCGCTTCTCGATATAATGGCATATCCCCGCCCCGCACCGACAGAGTGATCGCCGATGGAGGCCTTTGAGGAGCGGACATCGTGGGACAAACCCTCCTGCTTTTCCCTTTCTTCATTGAGTCGCAGCAACTCTTTTTCGGCCGTTTGCAGGGTACCTTTCATCCGGTTTAGTTCATAGGTCAGGTTGAGCGCATTATTCTGCGATTCATTCAGCGCTTTTTCCATTTTTAAAAGGTTTTGCATTGCCTCACCCTTGCGCCCCGCCTTTTGTTCCGATATTTCCAGCTTCAACTCATAGTTTTTTACCAAGTCCTTAAGTTCGCCAATAACACTCTTTTGGTTCTGCATCTTGTCTTTCAATACATTCACTTCCTCACCGGAGCGACGGCTAAACCCCTTTACATCGCTGATAAATTTTTCAGCGGGAAGTTCTCTGGAAAACCTTACTTTAAAAGACCCATTGGTATCGTGTCCCAGGGAATTGCCGCACAGGGACAACTTCCGGTTCAAGCTCTCCAGTTGTTTCACATTGATGCGATTGATGTCGCGTAGCGCCTGTAATTCCTTGATCTTTTCCTGAGCCCGTAGCAATTCACCTTCCAACGCATGACAAGTATCCTCATTGCTGTTCAACTTATCGATTCGCTCCTGCATTAGATCAATACGCGACTGCAGTTGTTCGTTGACCTTTTTCTCAACGATCTTATTACCGCGATAACTGTCGACGATCTTTTGCAAATCCCGCTCCAGAATCGACCACATATGGGCCTGATTTTTTTGCTCCAGATAAGCCAGACGCTCGGCCTCCAGATAACAACTGCGCATACCGGCAACCTGCTGCGACAGGGGTTTATCCGGCTCAATGTCAATGAGTTCAGCACCGGTCAATTTGTAGTAGCGAAGCCTGCTGAGTTCAGCCTGGGTGGCGAGAAAGCGGTGGGTGCTGGAACCTTCTCTTGGGGAAGAGCCCTCAGCCGATAGAGAGCCCTCAGCGGATAGAGAGCCCTCAGCCGATGAAGAGCCCTCGGCGGGTAGAGAGCCTTCAGCCGATAAGTCGCCCTCCCCGTCTCCGATCTGGAGGCGTATCTTTTCAATTCGCTGCCGGTAATACTTCGACATCACGTACAGCGATGAGACCAAGACCAGAACGGCAAAGACCATTTCTCCCAAAAGGATGACGATCATATAGTCTACATTCAATGTGCTCTATTCCATTCATTCATCAGGCAACAAATCAGCTTTGCACACCTCACTACCTTTAACAGATATCCTCCCTGATCAACCTGGGGTACCACTACACGGCAAACGTTGAAATTTTAAGCGGACGCCCGGAGGTA
>JARROD010000209.1:7413-14279 GCA_037384225.1 Exilibacterium sp. | reverse complement strand
CGGAAAAAAGGAGACTGCCATAGAGCTTTTCATCGACATCGTCCTTTTGTGCCTGCTGGTGCTGACAAGAGGCCGTAAATCCCCGCCAGCATCACCACGGTAAACAGGTCCTTGAAATGGGCGATGGCCAATGCAGTCAGCACCAGCAGGCACAAAAGGACGATGTCGATGAAAAGTTCTATGACAGCCTCCTTTTTTCCGCTGTGGTCAGTTTGCCGTGCCGAGCCGCTTTGGCCAGTGCGTGGCTGGCTGTGGGGCTGGTAAATAAAATAAACAGCAATATCATCGACAATTTAACCAGCACCAGACTCCAGCCTGTTTCGATCATCAATCCGATCAAAATCAAAGCCACCGCCAGGGTTTCGGTGACGCCCGCGGCGTGCATGCGCGTGTAAAAATCTGGAAACCGCAGTACCCCGACGGCACCGGAAACAAGCAGAAAACTTCCGCCCAGCAGGCACAGGCCACTGACAATATCCAATAACCACGATATCATGGGTTGCTCTCCTTGACAGGCTTGCTGCTGTATTCAAAGTACCGCAGTACACCGACGACACTGATAAAATTAATAAGCGCGTAGACGATAGCGATATCGAGAAAATCGGGGTGGCCAAACAGGAACCCCATCACCGCGATCAGCAGTACTGTTTTGGTGCCAAACACATTGACTGCGAGAATGCGATCGTAAATCGTCGGTCCAAGAAATGCTCTTATCAACGCTAAAAACATGACAATCAAAATCGCAACAGTTGTTACAATCAGCATTCGATTTTCCACGGTTGTTTTTTAACAATATTCCGGGCGCTATTGTTCCAGCGCACTTACCCGGTTATTCATTTCGCCTTGTATCAGCTCATCAAGGCCGTTTTTTGTCAGTGAGTGAACAGTAACACTTGTGTCCGTTAGGTCGAGAGTAATCGTACCCGGTGTCAAAGTGATTGAGTTTGCATAGATGACCCGCCCCATATCCGTGTGCTGGTCGATATCCAGGGTGGCGACACAGGGCGTTATGGATTTATTTCCGCGCCAGATACGGGTGACCACATCGATATTACTATAGATAAGTTTCTTGATAAGCCAGCCGTAGTATGGCGGTAACCTGAGGATCAAATGGAATGGCAGAGATTCAGAATCCACAATGGCCATGCGGTAGGATAGCCAAACCACCAGAGCAATGGAGGCAACGCCAAACGCGAGCAGTGTGGGTGTGTAGTGGCCTGAGTTTAGCAGCCATAGGAGCGATAGTAGCGCAGAGAGGCTGAATGTGTGCCGCATTGTGCTACTCGGCGCTCCGTTCGCAAAGGTAGTGTGTTTTCAACACACGCTCGACAACATCGCTGGCGGTATTTGTCGGGATAAAATCATTATTATCCAGTTGCGCTACCTTGCTAATGATATTGTGCATTGTCTCCCCTTTTGGAAGGCAGTAGGGGCTGCGGAGCAGGGCTTCAATACTCTCCGATTCGTCGGGAATTCGGGTTCGCAGGGCGCGTAACATGTAGGGTGGAGGAATTTTCTCCGCATCGATAACGTCATCGGTTGCCGCCATATACCCAAAGAAGTATGCCTTGCAGAAAGCTCCTTTTGACGATGAGTCGCCCTCGGTGAGGTAAACATTGCAGGCATCGATAAACTCAACGGCGCTTAGCTTTTCGCCGGCCATTGAATGTGCCGAGATCAGTAGACTTGCCAGTACAGTCGTCAATAACAACAGCGCAACAGCCATATTTGCAGTACCATTCGTACTATTTTTACAGTCAATCCTGTTAATGCTGTCAGTTCTATTACTACTGCCAGTGCCATTAATATTACCAGACCCCTGGGTGCTGTCGGCACTATTTATGCCGTCATTGCTAATTATGCTGTCATTACAGCTGGCAATGTTAACGCCAGTGAAGTGGTGCACTCTTGGCTGAGTTTTTTTCAATTTATTTGGCATCATTGTCTTCGCCCATGGTTTATTGTCCCTGGACTCGGTATATACCTAAATCTCAAACGCTTTGGGTATATTGTGTACTTTAGCATTCTAAATGTGTAAAACATTGTCAAAATTGTAGAAAAGTGTGGCAACGCCCGGCTGTGGCGATCGACATAGCGTTAAAAATATCTTTTGCCGGTGGAATGTTGTATCTTTTAAGGATGCTGATAGTGATGATTCGGGACATGCACGAAATAGCTTCGGGTTTGATGTGTACAAATCTGTGGTATTTTGTAATCCGGCCTTGACTAAAGAGCCTGTAGTGCCTTGTTTGTTAAAAATGTTTGTTGAACATTTTTATTGAAAGTTTTAGCTATAAAAAATTAGGGTTAAAATAGCCAGATGGCTTCGGCGCAATCACTGTGCATACTCGTTGTAGACGACGATCAGGATATCCGCTCTCTGCTTTCCCAACTACTGGAGGCGGAAGGTTACCTGAGTCTGACAGCTAAAGATGGCGATGAAATGTTCGCCCGTCTCGCCCAGACC
Source organism: Exilibacterium sp. (assembly GCA_037384225.1). Classification (GTDB taxonomy): domain Bacteria; phylum Pseudomonadota; class Gammaproteobacteria; order Pseudomonadales; family Cellvibrionaceae; genus JARROD01. The sequence continues at coordinate 11,812 of JARROD010000209.1, read as the reverse complement.
ATGCCCGACCTGATTTTACTGGATATTATGCTGCCGGGCAGGGATGGCTTCGAATTGTGCCGGCAATTGCGGTCTGACCCGGAAATGCCACCGGTGATAATCCTTTCCGCCAAGGATGAGGAAGTGGATCGTGTGGTCGGTCTGGAATTGGGCGCCGATGACTATGTTGTCAAACCCTTCAGTCGGCGGGAACTGATTGCGCGGATTAAAGCTGTATTACGGCGGGCACGGTTGAGCCCCTCGCGCGTGAGCCGGGGGGTGTTCCACTTTGCCAACTGGCACTTTCACCCCGCCCAAATGGAACTTTACGATGTCGACGCTACCGTAGTTCCCCTGTCCTCCAGCGAGAACGAACTGTTGTTGGCATTTGTGCAACATCCACAGATACCCCTCTCCCGGGATCGACTGCTGGATTTGACCAAGGGGCGCAATAGCTCTCCGTTTGACCGCAGCATCGACTCCCACGTCAGTCGACTGCGGCGCAAACTGAAGGACGATGCGAAAAAGCCGGAAATTATCAAAACGGCCTGGGGGACGGGCTATATATTCACCTACCAGGTCGATGTGGTGTGACTGGATGGCTGCCGCAAACCCTCAAAGCCCGTGCAACCCTGATTTTGTGTTGTCTTTTTATCATTTCCCACGCTGTCAGTCTGATTTTGTATGAAACCAACCGCGATAAAACCATTCTCCTGACTGAGGCGACCGATCTCTCCGCACGAATAGCGGGTATAGTCACGCTGGCACGCAGCTTTCCCGAAGAAGATCGCCAGCAGATTCTGGCCGCCGCCGAAACCCAGTTCCTCGCCATGTTTCCGGAGTCCACGGTTCTCCGGGATGTCGCCTGTCAGGAAAATGCATTTTCAGCGCGCATGTCACAGCACCTCAATACGGCCTTCGCAGACTTGTCCGGTTTCGATGCTGATGTGTGCTTGCGCAGTCTGGGTACGCCGCGGGGGCTCGATGTGCTTGTGTCGATCCGTTTTCCCGATCGTGAAAAAGCCGTGTTTCACGCCGTGCTTCCGGAGGCTGATTCTCTGTTGCGTGACTCCGTGCTTATCCATTTGATTTTCACCAGTATGGCGGCACTGTTTCTGGCCTGGTACCTGATTCGAAAAGCGGTGATGCCTCTCGACGACCTTGCCAGGGCAGCCGATGGTATCGGTATTAACATCGATGTACCTGCGCTCAGGGAAGACGGCCCGCGTGAGGTTGCGCTGGCAGCCCGAGCCTTCAATCGCATGCAGGTTCGCCTGCGCCGCCTGGTTCACGGCCAGACTGAAATGATCGCCGCCATTTCCCATGATTTGCGCTCCGCTGTTACCCGCTTACAGTTGCGGGCCGAGTTGTTGAGCGATGATCATGAGCGGCGGGGGATGCTGAGGGTAGTGACGGATATGCGGTTGATGATTCAATCGGTTATCGATTTTGTGCGTGGCATCAATGCCAACGAGAAGCCGAAAAATATCGATATTACAGCGTTGGTGGAAAGTTTGTGCGAAGACCTGCGCGAGGAAGGTTACCCCATCAGTTACCGGACCGGTGATCACCACTGCCGGTTGCAGGGGCGGCCGACCGCTTTGCGCCGGGGGATTCAAAATATTATCGACAACGCGATCAAATACGGTGGCAGTGCACAGGTTACACTTACCTGCGAAGAAGACTTTATCGTTCTGCGGGTAGTGGACCAAGGCCCGGGTGTTCCCGAGAACAAACTCGACAGTGTTCTAAGGCCTTTTTACCGGTTGGAAAAATCCCGTAGTCAGGATACCGGCGGTGTGGGTTTGGGACTCGCTATCGCACAGAACATAATACAGGCGCACGGTGGTGTCATTACCCTGGCCAATCGCAAAGAGGGAGGATTACTGGTGGAGATTCGATTGTCGCTTCGGGATGGGTATGCCAAACAGGGGAGTAGTGGAATTGAATAACGCTTTCCCCCGGCTAAAGGGGAAAGCGTGTGTGAGTGAAAAAGCGCTTTCCCTTATAAATTGGGGAAAACTGTATCCTGCCAGCCGGCGTCTGTTGAGATCCTTGACTTCAACGTGTTATCGGCTTTATCCATTGTATAAGAATAGTATTTCGTCGGATCGAAGACGCTGCTTGCTTTGTTTTCGACAGTACGGGCGCCGTTGAGCAACAGGTTGTCAGAGGCCCGCACGGCTCCATCCTGTATGACTTCTATCGCTTTGGTGGAGCTGCCCGCTTCGAAAATATTGTTTTCCACCACCACTTGAGCGTCGATTGCCGAACGCACACCGTAATAGCCCCAGTTTTTCATGTAGTTATTAAAAACATGCACCTTTCCAAAACGTACACGGGGCGTACGCTCATGTATATCGTGGAAATAATTGTGGTGCATCGACACCCGGATAACGCTGTCGAAGGTGTGGCTGTCACTGGCGGAAATCAACACGCCTTTATCGTGATCCCAGAACTGGCTCCAGGAAACGGTAATATCACTCGAGCGTACGGTAATATCCACCAGTCCATCGGTAAAGCGCGCAAAATCGCAGTGATCGATCCATACGTTTCTGACATCGCCGTATACGGTGATACCATCGCGCTCGGTTCCCGACGGAGCGCCGTCGAAGCGAATATTGTGGACAATGATATTTTTCACGCTGTTGTTGATGAGAAGCCCATAATTTGTCAGCGTAATTTTTTGCCCTCTGCCGTCAATGGTTTTGTTGGACTGCACATCAATCGAACTGCTGGTTTTAATCACGCCGGAAACATCAAATACAATCCATGCTGGAGCGTCCTTTTCCGCACAGGCGCGCAGGGAGCCGCTGCCGGAATCCTTGAGATTGGTTACATGGCACAGTTCCGCGCCCATACCGCCGGTAGTTCCCTCGCCGAAACCGATAATGTTATCGACTATCGCTTCCCAGGGGCGATCGCAATGGGTGGTACACGCATCAGTGCTATCTCCAGTAGTGTTATCTTCTTCGGCAACCGCGACTGTCAGTTCCGGAATCGGCACAATAACAACGCTTGCGCTGCCGGCCAGTATCAGGTTTTGATTGTCCGGTGTTACCGCTATGGAAATTTCGACGGTTTCAACAAGTTGCTGAATTGTATCGAGAACATCCGTTTCGCTACCCGGCGATGACGACAGTTCAAATGTCCCTAGCAATGCAAAGCCAGTATCCGCATTCAGACTGGTCAGGTCATAAACGGAAATGGTGCTCGGCGCCGTATAGACGTACAGGAGGTTGCCATCGGGAGAAAACGCACTGCTTTGGCTGAAGTTTCCACCCACAAGCTGCAGCTCACTGTCATAAACACTGAGACCGGATTCATCACCCATTAAAAAATGTTCTCCCGATCTGTCGGCAACCACCTCCATGGAGGTGATATCCAGCGCGCTCATCGAGACTTCTCCGGTGGCGGCCAGATATTCATAAACCGTCGCATCGGTGGTGGGCTCGGCGGCAATAATAATCTTACTGCCGTCGGTGGTTGCTGCCAGCTCCCAGGGGCCGCCTGCATCAATCAGCGGTGCAAAAGAATTATCGGTCAGTGAATAGGCGTAGACACCGGTGCTTGTGCCGTTACTTGAGTCAAGCGACACCACGGCGACACCGTTGTTGGCGATCGCGATATTGTCGAGAAATACAGCGGAATCGGAAAATTCCGGAGCCGCCACGGTTTGCTCGACACTGAAGTTGTCCGCATTGATATGGACTATGGCGTGAGGCGTAACCGCGATGATCTGATTGCCGTTCGGGGACAGCGCCAGGTCGCGGATATCGTTCAGCTCCAGGTTGTCGGCGTTCCAACTGCCGTCATTTAGTTGCAGTTTTTCCAGCTCGCCGTTTTCATAATCGGCGGTATAAATGGCTTTACGTTCCGCATCGTAAACAAGATTACTTTTCGCTCCCGCCGTGATTACCGCCGCGCCGGTGAACAGTTCGGGATCGACTACCACAAGTTCTGCGCTGGAGGTAAATGTTTCTGTCGCAGAGGCAACCTCGACAGCATAGGTGCCGGCCTCCATAACGGGATAAGTGGCTCTTATTTCCGTGTTGCTGCGAACATCAATTTCAGTGGCAAGGGTTTCTCCGAAAGACACCGAAGTGATTGCCGCATCCACAAATCCGGAACCCCTGATAATGACTTCCTGACTTTCGCCGCTCAACTCCACATAGGGGCTGACAAAATCAACTCTGAAGGCCGATACGTCTGCAGTATTCGAATCACTATTGGTTGCTGTACCGTCGCCGGTACTGGAATCATCGGTACTGGTATCAGTACCGGTATTGGCATCTCCACTGGTCTCCACCGTAATGGTATCGGAACCGTCAGGCGTTACCTGTACATTACACGCTGACATCAATGCCAACAAAACTCCAACACTGCAGCCATTTAGGCAGCGGCGAAAAAAATACATAAA
>JARROD010000209.1:0-7372 GCA_037384225.1 Exilibacterium sp. | reverse complement strand
AATAATTAAACGAGGAATTTGCTAGCTAAATTCTGTTTAAGAAGTTTATACGCTTAGTTCAATGTCACCAAAAATAAGCAGATGATTTGACTGCCAAAGTTGTGCTTTGCTCGGTGTTTTTGCTGAAACTGTGTCGCTCATCACAAATAAAATCGGCTGAAACTCGCGGCTGAACTGTTAAGTAAATCGCGGTCACCGAAGAAAAAGAGAAATAGGTGTTTTACGATTAAAATTTAACCAGGGGCTTTTTTGTCACGACTTGATTTTGACAGGGAGATATTTTTTTAAAAAAAGTGGGGCTGCACGTTAGTTCTGCACGAAATAATTTTTAAGCGAAAAAATTCACGAGGTTGTCGTGCAACATGTGCCACATGGATACTGAGTGACTTCCCATCTGGTGTTGTGTTCCGACAGCGTGTGGTCAGAAAAAAATTAATAATTGACGCTTGTCGTTACTGGCGTTTCAACGTTGGTGGAAAACAAATCCACGTCACCAGAACAATCAAACCAAAAAGTGAATAGGCGAGTGTAAATACCCACGCAGGCGCATTGTAATACAGCAGCCTTTGCAACCAGTGCTCGATAAAACTGCCGTTGTATGTTGCCCCATTGGCGTGCTCGCGCAGCCACATTTCCAGTGTGGTGAGTGGGCAGGTGATACCGAGCCAGGTCTCTGCGACGACAAAGGCAATTGCGCTCAGGTGTGCGAGCCTGAACCAAAGGTTGTTGACCCATGGCCACTTTTTTAGATTGCCGACAATAATAAGCACAAGGCCGACAACCACAAACAAAACAACACCAACGTGCACAATGAGCACGGCATCGGCGAACAGTTGATAGTATCGACCGCCATTCATTTGCTACTCCCTAGTCAAAGACAGTGACAGCGCAACGATAGGGTCTATGCTATCCGATCTGAATACGGTTTCCCAATGCAGGGTGAGGCGGCTGCTTGGCGCCGCCAACGGGTTAAGGGATTAGGGTGGGGTTGGATTTGGGGCCGCCAAAAAAATTTAGCAGCCGCGGTAGAAACCGGGACAGTGTCAGGGACATTAGCGCAAAGTCAGCATCGAATTGCGCGGCGTAATCGCCGTCGGAGGCATCCTGTGATTCGCTGATCAATTGCTCGCAGAACTTCAATCGCTTGATGCTGAGATCGTCCGCCAGCATGCATTGAAAATTGTCCTCCCAGTGCAGCGCCAGTTTTACACTCTGCTTGCCGGCGTTGAGGTGCATGGTGATTTCTTCGCTGGTCAGGTCCTGGCGTTTGCAGCGCACAATACCGCCTTCATCACCGGGTTCACGCAGTTCGCATTCATCGCCGAGTTCCAGATCCCCCGGCAACCCTTCACCCTGCAGCCAACTGGTCATAATCAGTGCCGGTGAGTCCTTGACCTGGGGGGGAACAATCGGCAGGGAACCGATGGTCTGGCGCAGATGACCGGTTAGCGCCTCGGCTTTTTTAGGGCTGGAAGCATCGACCAGCATCCAGCCTTCGGCCGGCGCGATATAGGCGTGGGTGCGGGTGGAGCGGGTAAAGGCCCGGGGCAGACAATCGTGAATGATTTCCTCTTTAAAGGCTTCCTTCTCTTTGCGGTAAACCTTGCGCCCCTCGGCGTCTTCGATGGCTTTCACTTTTTCGGCGACCTTGTCGCGAATCACTGTTGAGGGAAGTACCTTTTCTTCCTTGCGGGCGCAAATCATAAGATAGCCATTGGCGGCGTGAACCAGTGAATCGTAGTCGGGCCCCATAGGCGCGACCCAGCCGTAGCGCATGGGATCGCGTTTGCCGCAGGGTTCAAAAGCCTGCTCCCGAAGTTGTTGCTCGAGATTTTCCGCGTCGAGTTCCAAGGGGGAGGTGAAACGGTAAAGCTGAAGATTCTTAAACCACATGAAGTCGCCCGGTCTTTTGTTGCAGTCGAAAAGCACTGCGGTGAAAAAGCCGCGCATTATCGCCGAAGTGAGCCCGGCCCGTAAAGTGCCCGGTAAACGGTAACTGCTTGTTTGGCTTCAAAAACTTTTCCCTCGCAGAGCTTGCCTTCGCCGGCGGCGCCAAGGACTTTTTGTAAAAGTCCGTTGTTGTTCGATTCGATAACGCCCGCGGGTGGTACGTCGACTGATCCGATGCAGGCGACGCCATCGGTAACCGTAGGCGGCGTGTCAACCTCTGGTTGGAAACTGGCGCAAGCGGTGAGAAAAATGGCTATAAAATACAGTGAACCGTAAATGAATTTTTTCTGTAGCATAAGATTGAATCCTTTTATCGATGCCTGAAGCTGGGGTGCGTATGGTCGTGTAGTCAATGATTTTCAACACCTGCAGGCATCCGCCTCAATAACCAGGCGCCGATGACGAACAGCAACAGAATGCTCAACACGCCCCAGCGGCTGTGCCCGGTCAGGGTGCCGATAAGCCCCACCATAAACGGCCCCAGGATGGCGGAAAACTTGCCCACCACATTGTAGAGTCCGAAAAACTCCCCGCTCTTGTGCGCCGGAATCAGCTTGGCGAAATAGCTTCGGCTCAATGCCTGGATACCGCCCATGGACGAGCCCACCAGAAATGCCAGCGACCAGAACAGCGCCACTTTAACATCGTGACCAGGCGCCGAGGGAATCAGAAACGCCACCAGAGTGATAAATCCGTAGATGCCAATACCGCATAACAGGATGTTGCGGGTGTGAAATTGTTTCGACAGCCGCCCGTACAATAAGGCGAAGGGAAAGGCGATTACCTGGATAAAGAGCACCACGGCAATTAACAAGTTGGTGTTGAAATGCAGTTCCCGGCCATAGGCTGTGGCCATGGTTATGATGGTATCGACGCCGTCGATGTAACAGAAATACGCCAGTAGAAACAAAAACACCGGCCGCTGGCCGCGAATGTCGCGCAGTGTTTCCCGCAATCGGCGCAGGCTGTTGCGCAACGGTTGGCGGGAGGCCGCAACACCGTGGTGCTGTTGGACGTTACGCCACAACGGCAGAGTGAACAGGCTCCACCAGACCGCCACCACCAGAAACCCGGTGCGCGCCGCGTGCGCCGGTATGGCCTGGTTACCGCTCTCCCCGGCTCCCAATATCAGCGCTATCACCGCCAGAAACGGCACCACCGAGCCGATGTAGCCCCAGCCGAAACCGTAGGCGGATATCTGATCCATGCGCTTGGCCGCAGCCACGTCGACCAAAAAAGCGTCATAAAGAATATTGGCGCCGGCCCAGCCGACGCGGGCGAGAACAAAATAGCACAGGCAGGTCAGCCACTGCTCGGACTGAGGCGTTGCCAGTAACAGAGTGAAAATAATACCCAGCAGAACCAGCGCCAGAAACACCCGCTTTTTGTTGTCGCGGATATCCCCCAGTGCCCCCAGAGGCAGCGCCATAAGCGCCAGCAGCAAGGCGGCGAGGGAGTTGGCGTAGCCCCAGTAGGCCGTGGAGGTGGCTTCGGGCAGGTTGTGGGCCGCCACGTCTTTGAAATACAGCGGCATCACTGTAGTGATCATCACCAGCACAAAGGCCGAATTCCCCACGTCATAGAGAATCCAGCTCAGTTCCTGTCTGGTAATAGTTGGAATTCGCATCAATCGTTTGCCTCAATCCTGTCATCCAGGGCTGAGTATAGGGCAGGTATTGAAAGAGGTCACCGATGCGACTTGGATGTGATTTGTTGGAAAAATAAGGCCATGGTTGATCATCGAGTTTCCTGGCCTTTGAAGCGAGGCAAGTGCCATTGTCTAGAGGAGTGAGCCCAATGGCGTGTCTATGTCTGTTTATCAAAAAAGCTTCAGCTGTGTGCCAAAGCTTTTTTAATCAATCTCCTTTCATCAATCATCAAACTCTCTTGTATTGTGGCATCTGCCACACTCCCTATTATTGGTTCTCGGGTGATCGCCTCTGGGAGCGCCCCGCGCTATGCCACCGTTGTGGCAGGCGATGCATTGATTCTGCACTTGTGAATGGTCGATCCTTCTATTGATGGCGTTCCAACGGCCGGCGCGCGGAGAGTGGCAGGCTTCACAGCGATCGCGGCTGGCAATGTGTGAATTGTCTTTACCCGTAGCGGTTGTGCCGTCGTGACAACTGCTGCACCCGGAAGTGATTCCGTCGTGATTGAACACCGCCGCCTCCCAGCCGGCGTCTGGGGAGTGGCAGTTTTCACAATTATCACCGCTGGCTATATGCGTGCGGGATTTTCCTTCCGCGGTGGTGCCGTTGTGGCAATCGACACAGCTCGAGGTGATACCCGTGTGGCTGAACACGGCGTTCTCCCAGTCAGCGTCAGGTGTATGGCAGTTTTCACAACTGTCGTTGCTGGGAATGTGTGCGTTTGATTTCCCTTCAGTGATTGTGCCGTTGTGGCAATCGACACAGCTCGAGGTGATACCTGTGTGATTGAAGACCGCATTCTCCCAGTCGACTTCAGGTGTGTGGCAATCTTCACAACTGTCACTGCTGGGAATGTGTGCATCCGATTTCCCTTCTGCGGTGGTGCCGTTGTGACAGTCGAGGCAACCTGAAGTGATGCCGTCGTGGTTGAAGTCTGCGTTTTCCCACTCGGCACCGGGTGTGTGGCAGTCTTCGCAGGCGTTGCTGCTGGGAATGTGGGTGTTCGGTTTAGCTTCGGCAATGGCGCCGTCGTGGCAGGTGACGCAGTTCGAGGTAATGCCGGGATGATCGAAATTGCCGGCGATATTGACTTGCCAGACGTTATCGGGAGTGTGGCAGATTTCGCAGTTGTCATCACTATCGATATGGGCGGCGTTTTTACCGGTGGCCGTAGTGCCGTTGTGGCAACTCACGCAACCGGAAGCGATGCCGGTGTGATCAAATTTTGCGTCGGCCCAGACACCGCCGGCGGTGTGGCACTCCCCACAGGCGTCGCCGCTGGGGATATGGTCAGCGCTTTTTGTTTCCGCAATGCTGCCATTGTGGCAGGTCGCGCAGCCCGCTGTGTCGATACCGATGTGATCGAAGTCGCCGTCTATGCTCACTTGCCAGGCGTTATTGGGGATATGGCAGGTTTCGCACTGATCGCCGCTGGCGATATGGGTTGAGTTTTTACCGCTTGCGGTGGTGCCGTTGTGGCAGGACGCACAATTACCTGTGATGCCACTGTGATCGAAACCGCCTGCCACTTCCCAGTTGCTGCCGGGTGTGTGGCAGCTCTCGCAGATGTCGCCACTGGGGATGTGGTTAGCATTTTTACCGCTCGCCGTTGTGCCATTGTGGCAGGAGACACAACTGGTTGTGATTCCCGCGTGATTGAAATCACCGCTGACGACCACTGTCCAGCCTCTGTCGGGGGTATGGCAAGTTTCACAGTGATTGTCGCTGGGAATGTGGAAGGTGCTTTTGCCGATCGCTGTGGTGCCGTTGTGACAGTTGCTACAGCCGTCGGCGATACCCGAGTGATCAAAGCCGCTGGCCGATGTCCAGCCCGCTTCGGGGGAATGACAGTTTTCACAGTCGTCACTGCTGGAAATGTGGGCGCTGTTTTTCCCTTCCGCGACTTCGCCGTTGTGACAGAAAACGCAATCGGTAGTGATACCGGTGTGATCCATTTCACCTTCGACAGCCAGTGTCCAACCACTGTCAGGATGGTGACAGTTTTCACAGGTGTTGCCGCTGGGCAGGTGGTCGGCGCTTTTGCCGATAGCGGTTGTGCCGTTGTGGCAGTTGGAGCAGCCTGTGTTAATACCGTTGTGATCGAATTCGTCATTGCCCTGGTCGATATTGGCGATCCAGCCGTTATCGGGGGTGTGGCAGTCTTCGCAGGTATCGGCGCTGGGAATATGGTTGGCACTTTTGCCAATTGCCCTGGTGCCGTTGTGGCAGGACTGGCAACCGCTGGTGAGTCCGCCGTGATCGAACTCGTCATCGGGGGGTGTCTGGTCCGGTTCGTCTATCTTTGTATCGTCACTGTCGTCGGTGCCGTCGGTGCCGTCGGTGTCGTCACTGTCGTCGGTGTCCTCACTGTCCTCACTGTCCTCACTGTCGTCAGCATTGGTCGCCGGGTCAGTCGTAATCTGTATGTTATCAAGGTAAATAGCCTTGTCGTTGTCGAGAGTATCGCTGGTAAAGCGGATTCTCATAGTGTCTGGGAAGTTGAAGTCTGTTGCGTTTATAGTAACCGCAATGTGATTAAAACGGCCATTGCCGAAATTTTCTCCCTTTTTAAAGTGATTTAGCGTTTGCCACTGATCACCGTTGAAATACTGCAATAAAAATCCACTGCCGTCGGTTAGGGATTGGGCATAAAACCAGAAGTCCACCGTCAGTTGTTTGAGGTCGGAAACATCGAGCGGGTCGCGCAGTGTTATCGTTGAATCACTGCCGGAGTTATCCTGAATTCTGACCGACGCCGCCCCGGAATAAGCCCGTTCGGTGCTGATACCTGTGTCTTCACCACCGTCCAAAAAGTGGCCCCAGCCCGCTTCAAAATCGTCGAATATCAACTGGATTGAGTCCTCAGAGTCCGGGGGAGAGCCGTCAGCGTCAGAAGAGCCGTCAGCGTCAGGAGAAGAGTCGTCAGCGTTCCTGGGGGGAGGGCTCGCGGGCGTATCGTTGGAAGGTGTTCTATCGGCTGTTGGCGCAGTCGCATCGTTGTCGGAATCGTCGTCGAGGGAGCAACCGCCCATCAGTACTGAAAGCAAAAAGACACAGACAAAAATGAAATTCAGTGATGCCGGAGTGTGCGTTTTAATCGAGATTGGCCCGCGCATATTGCCTCTGCAGTATTCCGGTGGAGTGGACATTTCAGCCAATTGAATAACAACATATTGCCTCTGAAGTATTCCGGTGGAGTGGACATTTCAGCCAATTGAATAACAATCGGTAACGGTGCTCTTCAATTAAGACTTGAATCAGCGATTTAAATAAAACGATTTTCAAATAGGAATGTTTTAATTGAATTGATTTGGTCTTTTTAAATTTAATCCAGGTCTGCGGGAAAAAATAGAGTTTTTAAAGCGGATTAATAAAATTATGAACTGCGTTGCGCAGTGGACTGGACAAAAATCTTAAATGTTTAAGTTTTTTGTCTCAAAAATTTATTCTGCTAAGCCTACAGTGTTTAAACTGTCGCTACCCATCATTAAACTGCCAAAGCTTCGGTTTTGGACTGGGTTTTAAGATATGTAAAATATTGTTGTGGCAAGTTAAGCTGCTGTCAATCGCCGGCATAGTAATGACGGTCTTTGTTCATCGTTTCGTCCACCAAAGGTGCCGTTGGGTCCGCTCAGAGCAGGTGCCGTTCCTCCAGAGGTACGCCGTAAACCCCCTTCGGTCCAGCCCGTAATCGCAGATTGCGGGCGTTCGGCTGCGCGCAAAGCAGTGCTTTGCAAACGCTTGCCTTAGGATCGTGTGCTACCCTCGGC
>JARROD010000208.1:0-13529 GCA_037384225.1 Exilibacterium sp. | reverse complement strand
CACTCGCCCGAGCAGGCAATACGGTAAAACTCTTCTGATATGCCAAATAAAACCGCAACCGATCACTTCGAGTGATTGTCGATGACAATATCATGTTGACCTGGACCAGGTTTTTCTTTATCAACCCAAGGGGTATTTTGGAACGGTAATGACTGTTACGTTCATTATCGATTAAAATAAATGTGGGTTCCTCTGCGTGTATGTCGATCAAAATATTGTTTAACCGCAAATCGCCGTGAACGACACCTTGACGGTGAAGTTTACCCACAAATGTTCCCAACTCGGCTATAACACGCCTTTTCCAGTGCAACCTGCTCGCACTCTGCGGCCGTTTTAGAAAAGCATAGAAATATACCCCCAAACCAATTGCCTCTAATCCTCGTGTCACCATCCAATCCTGGCCATTGACTCGCCCTGAAGCAATCACTTCTGGGGTGGTAATACCGAGCCGCCGCAGGTAGCGACTCTCACGTATCGCTCTTTCGCAACGAGACCCGCGCAGTGCGTCCTTCAAGGGCTCCCACCGCGAACGGGGTAAAAAAAGCTTCAAGTAATAACTTTCGCCTCCGCCGTCGGTGTCGCCAGCATGCTCTGCACAATGGAAGTAATGGGCCACGCGCGCGGTTTCGGAGCTATCCACCCAGGTCCAGTATTCAGGCAGTGTGCTGCCAGCAATCAGCTTTGCGGCCGCGACAAAGAATTCATCTTTGCGGACCGGGTCTGCGTCCACGTAACTCAGCTCCCCCAGCTTTCCCAATACTTTTCCTCGACTGTTTGTTTGGCTATTCTCCCTGAAGGAGCTGTCGCCGGACATTTTCAACGTACAATCTCAACGTACAATCTCAACGTACAATCTCAACGTACAATCTCAACGGAAAAGCAACTTTTACGCCAAGGCATTCTAACACGTGCATCAATCAGTGACGCAAACCGGGATTTTTTCTGAGGTTGCTGCTTGCGCCCGGTAACGGCCAATCAATATTCCCGCGGGAAGCCAGATACAAGGCCAATAATAACTCGGGCGTGTAAAAATACTGTACACGTCAAAAACCTGAACAATAGCGAAATAAACCAGTACAGAAAGGGCAATCAGGCTATAGTGATCGGTTCTGTTTCGCAGACCAACGGCCAATAGTTTCACCAGCAGCAGCAAGTACAGCCCCAGCCCCACAAGACCACACCAATACAGCATTTGCAGGTAAAAATTGTGGGCGTGGGGAAGTAGGTGCATTTCCCGCTGGCCATTGAGGGTTCTTTGAACCGTCAGTTGCAGCTCTTGGTTAACTCCCACACCCAAATAGAGGTTTTTCATGCTTTCGTGCAATATCGCCTGCCAGGCCTGCGGCCGCCAACTGCCAATTCCGCCCCGGTAAAAGTATTCCTGTAATTGATGGGGCACAGCTACCATTAACACCAGCAGCCCCACACAGGCAATGGAACCCAATACGATATGGTGGCGAGTTTGCCCTTTCCAGAAACACAGTGCGGCCGTCACGGTACCCAGTCCTACCAATGATGTGCGGGTAAAGGTAAGCAACATGTAGCTCAACGTGCAAAAACCACAGATAAAAATAACGGCTTTTATCCTTCTCTCCGCCGCTTCATCTATAAACAAAAGTCCGGCGATAAGGCTAAAGGCACCGAAGTAGATTCCCCCCACCACAGGGTTCAACTCGTTTGACCAATTATTGATACCCACTCTATCTATGCGAATGCTGCTATTGACCTCCTTGCCAATGATGATGTAATCCTGGATGACAGAGAGCGCACCGACAATAGCCATGACAACTAAAGCGCCAACCAACGCCTTGTACACACACTCGGGAGCGCGGCTTGTCAGTAAAGCGACTCCCAATACGTAGATCAAAATCAGCGAGCTAACCTTAAATGCGAATTTCCATTCGTGTAAGTCAACGCGCGCAGGATCCAACCACAGAGCGCTCATACTGACCCAGACAAGCAGTGCTACCAAGACGATAAGCAGGTGTTTATCAACGCGGATCAGCAGCATTTTCAAATCTCTGCGCCAACGAAAAAACGCGTATAACGCGGGTATAAAAAACAGCAGGTAGACCATAGTGGCATAATTATCGAACAACCACACAACTCCACTCATCTGTATCATAAGGCCGACAGCCATTACATAACTTAATATCCTATCACCAAGAGACCGGGAGTTAATTTGTGTCATAATCAGAAAATATACATAAAACTGGAGGGGCTATTGCGTGAACAAAACCAAATAGGGTTTCACGCGAATGCGGTTGTTTGGCTAGATTTGGTGGTATACCCAAGCCCCGGTATAACCGCAGCCTTAGAAAAGGCCGGGTATGGTATAAATTAGCGTATTTGTTTGTCAATATCGCTCGCCTTGCACCTTTCAGTCACACCCAGCTTTTTCGATGGCACACACAAAAAAACCTTCCATAGTGGCGGAAGGAAGAATCCGCACAGCCCGGTCGAGACAAGGATCGAGCCGTTTTCCCTTCCACTCGGTCAATCCCGGTTGATAATTTCCAAAAGGTGGTTCAAATTTGAGCAACTGCAGCGCTCTACCCCATTTGCGCAGCTGCCGGTCTATAACCAATTCATTTTCCTCGGGCGCAAAGGAACAAGTGCTATAAACCAAAACTCCCCCGGGTTTTAGCGCCTGGAGCGCGGAGTGCAAAAGCTGCTTTTGTTTGCGCTGCATCTCCTTTACTTTTTTCTCACTCCAGTACCTAAAGGTTTCCGGCTCGCCGAGGTAAAAACGTGCTTCAGAGGAACAGGGAGCGTCCAGCAGTACGCGATCAAACCGCTCCGGGACCTGACGCCCCACCTGGCGGCCATCTTTGAGATAGCATTCAACAATGCTGGCGGCGTGGATCTCTACGTTACTTTTCAGGCGGAAAAAACGAGACTTTACCACTTCAACAGCTGCAATACGGCCGCGGTTTTCCATCGCGCAAGCCAGTGCCAGAGTCTTGCCGCCCGGGGCGGCGGCGAGATCCAAAACCTCTTCACCCGGCGTTGGCGCAAGTATCTGCGTGGCAAAAATACTGGAGAGATTGTGGATATATATCCGCCCCTCGGTAAACACTGGACTATGGGTCAGCGCTGTGCGCTGATAGTCGGGCACCACAAAACTGTGGGTATTCCAACTCACGGGCTGGGGTTCGATTCCCTGCCGCTGCAATTCACCCAGCACCGAGTCAACCCCGGATTTTAGGCTGTTAACTCTGAAACAGGTGGGTGGCGGGCGCCGAAAACCGGCTACCGTGTCAGTCCATCGGTGAGGGGGAACAATGTATTTTAGACGTTCGACAAACGCTTGGGGGAGTTGATTTAAAGCCATTGATTATTACTGGCCATCGCTATTCAATACAGTTTTCAACTTCTTGCCCACTCCTGCAGTATGGCTTCAATATTCTGACCCGCCAAAGCGGAAATTTTTAAGTATAATCAACCGATACTAAACCCACAGGTTTCGGTATAAGGCCGCTCTTCCCAGATCGCCGCCATCACCCGCGCCTGCCTAGGCCCCTGAATCACCTGACTCTGTACCTGTTCCACGGCTGTCGTTTCACCACACAATAACACTTCCACACACCCATCGGGTAGGTTGTTCGCCCAGCCGCCGACACCGGCCTCATTAGCACACTGGCGCACAAAGTATCGAAACCCTACCCCCTGCACCCGTCCCGATATGACTCCGTAACGACATATCACTGTTTCCACCTCTCATTGAACTTTTGGACCACTGGCGAGAATTTCCAACTTCTGCCAACTAATCCTTCAGTGCCGCCGCCAGGCTGGCATGAGTTTGTGGCCCCACCAGTGTCTTATGGTAACGGCCTTGTTTATCCAGCACATGAGTCGTGGGCAGCACCTGTGGCGTCGGCAACCCCAGCAGTCTGGCCGGATCCTCTTCGGCAACGGCGAAATCCAATTCCAATTTCTGCACCTGGCGGCGCAACTCGGCGCCAGTGACACCGTCATAATTCACCCCCAGGACCACCACTGCTTCGGCATTCTGGCGTGCAAACTGATTTAATTCCGGAATTTCCTCCGCACAAGGCTTACACCATTCAGCCCAGTAATTGACCAACACCCAACGACCGTTCAACCCCTCCCGAGTCAGACGCTCCCCCGAGAGAGTCTTTATACCTTCGTGCAAATCTGTCAATCCAATTTTAGACGTTTCAGTCTTAGCTGCCCCCGGGGCGGCTGACTGTGAGCGCTCACTACAACCACTTAAGCTCACCACCAGTACCACACAAAGAGCTAGCAACGCCCTATAAAATGCCAATGGCGGAGAAGCTAAGAGCCTCTTACTGCGTGCCGATACAGTCACTGTGTTCCACGCCTGTAACCGACGGCAGTCAAGGCATGTGTTGCGATCTCGGATCGCCTTTTTCAATAAGATCAATTTTTTCTACCCTGCTAAGACTCGATTCACTTTCAGTATTGTGGCCAACTGTGCTATCAGTGCTCGATTCGGATTCACTGGCAAACAATTCAGCGACACTCACCTCAAACGTCTGTCGGGTATGCTGCTCCACAGATCGCAGGCGGCGGCTGACATTATCGAACCACGGGTATTGCCGGACCAATCCGGACAGGGGAGGTACTTCGAGTGCCAACACCGGCAGTTTCACCATTGCCGCCAGTTCTGACAGCGTAATGGTACCGAGACCACGGCTGAGAACATATTCCCCCTGTTGAGTGACCACCATTATTTTATGACCCAACAACCGGCTGCGTATTTTCTGCCACTGTTCCGTTTCCAGCCCCATTTGCAGCAAATGGCCATCACCGATGCTACCACCACGCCGCTGCAGCTGATGTAATTCCCACAAGATCACCAGTATGGCCGTTAAATCAGTGTATCCCCGTCCGGTCACCACAGCGTTGAAGGCGGATAATGTCCGCACCAATATGGCCCCTCCCAAAATGATCATCCACAGCAGATTAATCCAGATCAGAAACAAAGGCACCATGGCAAAAGCGCCGTAAATCACCTGAAAACTCGTGTGCGAGACAATCCAACTAAACAGGTCCTTAACCAGTTCAAACACCATCGCGGTTATCACGCCGCCGGTGAAGGCGTGCTTTATCGGCACCCGGCAATTGGGTACAGCAGCAAACAATAGTGTAAAGGCCGCACTCGTCAGCACCCAGGGGACAAATTGCAAAACCCAGGGAACAATACCCAGGCTGTCGTACTCTCTGACAAAGAATTTAAGCGAAATAAGATAAGTGCTCACAACCAGGCCTATGCCGAGCAATATGGGCCCGAGGCTGAGAATCGCCCAATAAATCAAAAAGCTCGACAGGCCCTTACGGCCTTCGGGAACACCCCATATGTAATTGAGCGTCTTTTCGATGTTATTCAACATCAGGTAGGCAGTGACCACCAGCATAGCGACTCCAGCGACAGTCAATTTGCGGGCCTGATTTGAAAATGCGGTCAGGTACTCTTGCACCTCTTGGCCGGTATCGGGCACAAAGTGGTCAAACACAAGGCTCTGCAACTGCTCCGCCACGCCTTGAAAAGCCGGGATGATCGAAAACATGGAATAGGTGACTGTCATTAAGGGGACAATGGCAAACAACGTCATATAAGTGAGGGCGGCGGCACTTTTCTGACAGCCTTTATCCTTAAACCCCTCGATAACGAGGGACAGGTAAGCCCGAACGCTGCCAATCATGGTTTTCAGAGTTTCCACAGAGTACATTTCTTCCCCGGCTCACTGTCCATTACTGGACGCTTATAATGCGCTTTTTACAATAAGTCATTTAAAATAGCCCGTTTACAATAACCTGTTTACAATAGCCCGCCCCAACCCTCAAACAAAACAGGTAGTGTTTCATATGGTAACGATTTATCACAACCCGCGCTGCTCAAAATCCCGGCAGACGCTCGAAATACTGAAGGAGCACAATATCGAGCCGGACGTTGTACTCTATCTGCAAACACCTCCCGACGCCAAAAAACTGCGGGCATTGCTAAAAAAGCTTGGCCTTGAGGCCCGCGATCTGCTGCGCAAAAGCGAATCGGCCTATAAAGAAAACAACCTGCAGGATCAAACGCTTAACAATGAACAATTAATCCAGGCCATGGTCGAACACCCCATTCTTATCGAACGCCCAATTGTGGAAAAGGGCAATAAAGCCGTTCTCGGCCGCCCGCCGGAAAACGTTCTGAGCCTGATATGAATACGGAAAGCAATTCTTGCAATACTGAAAAGGATCAACCGGGTAACGACAATAAGGGTAGTCGGTTTTCCCCTTATATTCTGGTTCTATATTACAGTCGTTACGGCGCCACTCAAAATATGGCCAGCCATGTCGCCCGCGGCATAGAACAGGTGAAGGGGATAGAGGCGAGACTGCGTACCGTTCCAGCCGTATCCACAGTCTGTGAAGCCACGCAACAAGCGGTGCCGGAAGCTGGCGCGGTCTACTGCACACTGGATGACCTGCAAGGCTGCCGTGGCTTGATTCTGGGTAGCCCTACGCGTTTTGGTAATATGGCGGCACCGCTGAAATACTTCATTGATTCCACCGGCAGCCTGTGGCTGAATGGGAACTTGATCGACAAACCGGCCGCGGTATTTACCTCCACTGCCAGCCTGCACGGTGGCCAGGAAGCCACACTCCTGTCGATGATGTTGCCACTGCTGCACCAGGGTATGGTTCTGGTAGGACTCCCATACAGTGAACAAACCCTCACCCGAACCAGAACCGGTGGCACACCTTACGGCGCTTCCCATGTAGCCGGTACGGATTCCTCCCCTGGTACTGCCGGGAATTCTAGCCAATCGCCACCGCAGCTATAGCTGGCTATGTTTTGTACTGTTAATCTATTTTATTGCCTATGTCGTCAATGTCATGTCGCCACTGTATACCTGGCCGGACAGCCTGGCGCTGACCCTGACGGTGATCATGTTTATTACCGCCATGATGTCGAGTCGCTGGCTTCAACGGTACCAGCAACATTGCCCACGACCGTGGAAAGCCGTCGACACCGGAGAAGCCAACAATGCCAAGGGATAAACCTATGTCAGATTCATCACCGGGATTATTTCGCAGACTGCTTAGCGGAGTTTGGAACTTGATCAGCTGGATACGCACCAGTATCGCCAACCTGTTATTTGTCGCCATTCTAGTTCTGATTGTAATCACTTTACTGCCCCAGGAGGCGCCCCAGCTGGCGGAGAAAGGCGCTCTGCGGCTGGCGCCGAGCGGTGTTCTGGTCGATCAGCGCAGTTATATTGAACCGCTGCAGCAACTGTTGGGCGACAGTCAGCGCCTGGATTCTGAAACGCTGGTCAGAGACCTGGTCAACGCCATCAATTACGCCGCCAAGGATAAACGCATTACCACACTGGTTCTGGAACTGGATCACCTCGCCGGCGGCGGCATCAGTAAACTCGAAGAAATTGGAATAGCCCTAACCACGTTTAAAGCGACCGGCAAGTCCATTATCGCCGTGAGCGACAGCTACTCCCAGGAACAATACTACCTGGCGAGCTACGCCAACGAGATATATCTACACCCAATGGGAACGGTAGCATTGACCGGGTACGGAGCCTACCGCAACTATTTTAAATCCGCGCTGGAGAAGCTGGCAGTCAATTTCCATGTGTTTCGGGTTGGCCAGTACAAGGACTTTGTTGAACCCTATACCCGCAACGGCATGTCGGACGCCTCCCGCGAACACAATACACAGTGGCTGAACGAACTCTGGGGAGTTTACACCAGCCGGATAGAAACACTGCGCAATCTGCCCAAAGGCGCCGTCAACGATTACATCAATAACCTTGACGCAGGATTGAAGCAGGAACAGGGCAACAGTGCCCAACTGGCTCTAAAAACCGGCCTGGTGGACCAGCTCAAAACCCGCCTCGAGATGCGGCGGGAATTGATCGCAAAAATCGGCGCCGATGAGGAGGGAAACAATTACCAGGCCGTCTCTTTCAAGGACTACTTGACGCTGATCGAATCTAAGAAAGCCCCCCACAAAGATCAGGTGGGTCTACTTGTAGCCCAAGGCACAATCATCGATGGCGAACAACCCTCCGGAAATATCGGCGGCGACACCCTGGCCAAGTTGTTGCGCGATGCGCGCAACAATACAAATATGAAGGCACTGGTGCTGCGGGTCGACAGTGGCGGCGGCAGTGCTTTTGCTTCTGAGGTTATTCGCGAAGAACTGGCGGCGACCCAGATGGCAGGTATTCCTGTAGTGGTCTCCATGGGCAGTGTGGCAGCTTCAGGCGGTTACTGGATTACCACAGCAGCCGATGAAGTCTGGGCCACGCCGACTACGATCACCGGTTCCATCGGTGTGTTCGGCCTATTTCCGACCCTGGAAAAATCACTGGATAAACTCGGTGTGCACACTGACGGTGTGGGAACCACTGAACTCGCTGGCGCCATTCGCCCGGACCGGGCCCTGCCCCCCCAAGCGCAGAGTGTCATTCAACAAAGCGTTGAGGATATCTACAATCGCTTTTTGGGACTGGTGGCCGAGGCCAGGGCATCGACCCCGGAAAAAATTCACACCATCGCCCAGGGTCGGGTATGGACAGGCTCCATGGCTAAGAACCTGGGCCTGGTGGACGAACTCGGGTACCTGAACGACGCCATCGCCGCCGCAGCCCGCCACGCCGGTTTAGAGCAATACGATATTACGCTCATTAAAAAGCCCCTGACCCCCAAGGAACAGTTGCTGAAAGAACTGACGGGAGGCTCGGTAGCGGCGTCGGGACAGGTTTCTACGCATGCACTGGTCAATCTGTTGCCGGCCGGACTCAAACAATGGGTGGCACCGCTGATTGAACCACTGAGCTTGATGTGGACCAAGGATCCGCGCCATATTTACGCGCAGTGTCTGATTTGCACAGCCCCTTAACGAGTGCCCTGCCCCGCGATTAAACGCTGATTAGGCATTTAATCGCGGGGCACAGCACTCGCTCAAAGGTTGAGAACCCGCTTGACAAAGGGAATGGTCAGGCGCCGTTGCTCGGCCAGAGAAGCGTCGTCAAGGCGGTTGAGCAGATTAAACAGTTCGTTCATATTGCGCGGTGCACGGTGCAGGATAAAATGGGCAACCTCATCACTTAATTCCAGCCCTCGCGCCCGAGCCCGGAGCTGGATCGCCGCCTGCTTGTCGCTGTCGCGCATTGCATCCACCTGATACACCACTCCCCAGGTCAAACGAGATTTCAAATCCGGCAGGCGGATGCTCAATGCCCGCGGGCTGGCGTCCGCCGCCACCAGCAGACACTTGCCGTAATCTCGCACACGGTTGAACAGGTCGAATAGCGCCAGCTCCCAGCCCGGATTGGAGGCCACTTGGTGCAGTCCGTCAAGGCAGATCAGATCCAGTGCTTCAAATCCCTCCAACAGTGCATCCGGCGCAAACCCGACCAGATCGCACAGTGGCAGATATTGAATCGCCAGGCCATGGGCTTCGGCCTCGTGGCAGGCCGCCTGCAAAAGATGAGTAAGCCCCGTTCCGGACCCACCCCACAGATAAATAAACTTTTCCCCCTCACCGCCGGCCTGTTGGCGGAGGGCATCTACTATATGGGCGTTGTTTGAGCCCACCACCGTATAAAAATTTCTAAACGTGGCATCGTCGTTCAGCGATACCCCGAGAGACAGTTGTTGCGGTGCGGTTTCCATCAGGTTTCCGGCCATTTATACTGCAGTGGGTTCTGTGCACTGCCGCGCGGGCCCTGCCATGGCACGCCGGTGCCGATAACCGGTTCCCGATTCACGGCATACGCGGTATCTGCAGCCGCCACGGGAAAAATCTTCTTATCCAGCGCCAGAGCATCGATTAATAATGCGAGTTCACCCTCTGTATACAATTGCAGCAACAGGGTGTCCTCGTGTACTGCCGTCAATTCGGCATGCCTGACCACAGCCAAGCTTTCAAGATATTTTAACACTTTGATATAACTGCCAAAATGCTTAATTCCGTCGAGTTGCATCACCACCGCGCCGGAAGATTCCGCACCCGGCACGATCGCGGCAAGGCTGGCCATGTAACCAGCCACCTGATCCACACCCTTGGCGATAATTTCATCCAGGTTCCTACCGCTACTGTCAAACATGCTGCCGCCCTGACGGTCATCCAACAACGTCCAATTACCGCGCCAGCGTCCGCGCGAAGTCTGGCTGTAGCGCCCGATCAATATACTGTCGGCCCGATAGCGCTTGGAAGCCTGCCGAATTGCATTTTCTTCCAGGTTCCAGGCATCGTCGGCAGACAGGGTGATGCGATCCTCTAAATCCAACAACGGCACTATCACAGGCAATCCCCGGCGCACACTGGCGGCAGTCAACACCTTGACTTCCTGAGGGTTCTCGGCCTCCCCCACGAGTTGCCGGCCGCCGCTGAGTTTGTCGACCACTAACCACATCACCACACTGCGGCGGTTGGCGGGCCACATCGGCATCCGCGCCTGGCGCAACACTTTTTCCACCGCCTGGGGGGAAAACTTCATAACAATACGGGAGGCGGGGATTTCTTTGCCGCCTTCCAGCAGTGTTTCATCGGTGGATTCGTAGCGAAATTCATACATATAACTCTGGGCGCGGCGCAGAGCCTTGGCAATCAAAGGGTTGCGCAATGTCCCCTCTGAGCCCGATACACGCAAAAACACTTCCGCCAAACCATCGGCCGCGGCCCGGGCTCTTTCAGATCCGCTCTGCGATTTTATCAGGCTTTGCGTTTGATAAAGATCTACAACCTGTTCCGCCCAGGCAAATGCGGTTATCGCCCACAGCAACAACCCCCGAAACATCTGTCTCAAGTTAACCCCCATCATTCATTTGGAATCCGGTTCACTCACTCTTAAACGCCAATTACCTGTGCCCAACTGTAATTGAAACACATATTGTAACCAAATGTGAGCGCCCCCGCCGGGACAAGTTCCCTTTTCCCCTGGAAGAAAATCCTTGCTAGAATACGCGCCTTTTCAATAACCGACCTGTCGCCCCAACTTATGACTGACAAACAACCCTCTTTGAGCTACAAAGACGCCGGTGTCGATATTGACGCAGGCAACACCCTGGTAGACCGTATCAAAGGTGTAGCAAAACGCACCCGGCGCCCGGAGGTGCTGACCGGTCTGGGCGGCTTTGGGGCACTGTGCGAATTGCCCGCCGGCTACAGAGAGCCGGTACTGGTATCCGCCACCGACGGTGTCGGCACTCAACTGCGCCTGGCCATGGATCTCAATATTCACAATACCATTGGTGTTGACCTGGTCGCTATGTGTGTTAACGACTTGGTGGTAGCCGGCGCCGAGCCCCTGTTCTTTCTCGACTATTACGCCACCGGCAAACTTAACCTGGAGGCGGCCGCCAGCGTGGTAACGGGCATCGGCGACGGCTGCAAGCAGGCAGGATGCGCGCTGGTCGGGGGTGAAACTGCCGAAATGCCCGGCATGTATCAAGGTGAAGACTATGACCTGGCCGGGTTTTGCGTAGGTGTCGTGGAAAAATCAGCCATTATCGACGGCAGCGCCGTACAAATTGGCGACCGGCTTATCGGTCTTGCCTCCAGTGGGGCCCACTCCAACGGCTATTCCCTGATCCGCAAAATCATCGACCACTGCAATGCCGATTTGGGTGTGACGCTGTCCGGTGATCCCGGCGGCAGAACCCTCGGCCAGGCGCTGCTGGAGCCCACCAGAATTTATGTCAAACCCCTGTTGGGCCTGATCAAACAGGTCCAGGTCAAAGCACTGTCCCATATTACTGGCGGCGGATTGCTGGAAAACCTTCCGCGCGTGCTGCCGGCGGGAACTAAAGCAGTGATACATACCCAGGCCTGGACTCGCCCCGCGGTGTTTAACTGGCTGCAGGAACAAGGCAATGTAGAGACCAGGGAAATGTACCGAACCTTCAACTGCGGTGTCGGCATGGTAATCTGTGTTCCCCCTGCGCAGGCGGACACGGCATTGCAACACCTGGCCGCCGCCGGAGAGCAGGCATTTATCCTCGGCACTATTGCGGCGGCGGCCAGTGGTGAGGAGCAGGTGGAATTAGCCGCGGCCCCTTGTTAGCCACAATGAAGACCGCGAACGGCAAGACGCCGAAAATCAAGATCTCCACCGAGACACCCCCTACCGACAATTCCGTAAAGGTGGTAGTGCTGATCTCCGGTGGTGGCACCAACCTCCAGGCATTGATTGACGCCCACCTCAGGGGCGAACTTCCGGTCACCTTCGCCGCCGTGATCAGCAACCGTTCCGACGCCTACGGCCTACAGCGGGCACAGCGGGTTGGCATCGAGACCCGGGTACTCGACCACAGGGGGTTTGACAGCCGCGCATCCTTCGACCGGGCGCTGATGTCTATTATTGACAGCTATCAGCCTCAATTGGTGATTCTGGCAGGTTTTATGCGTATTCTGACACCGGCGCTGGTGACTCATTTCAAAGGCCGAATGCTGAACATCCACCCTTCCCTACTCCCCAAGTATCAGGGTTTGTGCACCCACCAGCGAGCACTCGATGCCGGCGACAATGAACACGGCACAACGGTGCACTTTGTGACTGAAGAGCTGGATGGTGGCCCCAGCGTCATTCAGGCGCGGGTGCCCATTCTCCCAAATGACGATGCCGAAACGCTGGCTCAGCGGGTGCTGCGCCAGGAGCACCGGATTTATCCTATGGCGGTAAAGTGGTTTGCCGAAGCGCGGTTAAAAATGGAAAATGGAAAAACCTGGCTCGATGGTGAACCTTTACCGAAAACCGGATATCTAATTGAAGAACGCCGGTGACGGCGTGCGCTGACTTACAAAGTCGTGGAGTTTGGACTTACAAAGTCGTGGAGTTTGCAGCGCCCCTCTCCATTAACTGTTGTACACCACGAAAGGAGTCAAAAGGCTAAATTAATTATGATTTATTCGCGCAACGCTTTAGTCCAGGGCTGTTTACTGCTCTCTTGTCTCGTGTGTACGACGTTTTCAGTCCTCGCCTCGGAAAAACCCAAGCCATTCACCGCCACCTATGAAACCAGCTTCAGCGGTTTACCCATCACCGCCGTGCGCAGTCTCAAAAATCTCGACAACGGCCAGCAGGAACTGCGCTTTACCGCTAAATCCTGGCTCGCAAGCATTGAGGAGTTCAGCCATTTTACCTGGAATAAAGAGGGAAACCTGATCCCTCAACTCTATGAGTATCACCGCGAAGGCCTCGGACGCGACCGCCACGCGGTACTCAGTTTTGACTGGGAAGACAATAAAGTAACCAACAATGTTCAAAACAAACCCTGGGTAATGGAACTGCCGGAATTGGCCCTGGATAAGCTCAGTTATCAGGAGCAACTGCGCCGCGATTTGATCAACGAAAAACCGGCTCTGCGCTATGCCGTTGCCGACGGCGGCCGGATCAAGCACTATCTGTTTAAAACGATGGGTGAAGAAGTCCTGGAAACACCGATTGGAAAGTTCCATACTATTAAGGTGAAACGTGTCAGGGAAAAAAACAATAAACGTATAACCTATCTGTGGCTCGCAAAAG
>JARROD010000207.1:0-6948 GCA_037384225.1 Exilibacterium sp. | reverse complement strand
GTTTGAGATTTAGGTGTGCAGAGTGCGTCAATTTTTGTTCCCCCTTCTTTTAATAGCAGGGGGCGCGACGACGCTGCATGGCAGGCCCCATGTGAGGGCGCTAGCGCCGTGAATGCCTGGAGCGGCTGGACGGAGCAACGCGGCCAGGGACATAAAGGGGCGTGCTCTGTGCACCTAAATCTCAAACGCTTTGGGTATATACCTTAATATGCGAATTTCACCACGCAGTATGTTGCCAATTGAGTCTCTGACTCGGCACACCAGTCGAGCATTGGCATCATCATCAAATCCGTCAGCTGCAATGTCCCGGCAGATGAGTGTGCAAAATTCCCAAAGAGCATCCGGTTCTACGCCTGGAACCGGCATGGCTGATCGTGCTTCAACGGTTATCAAATATATCCTATCCGCCGCCGCGGCTGGCTATTTGTATGACCGGACGACCAATCATTTCTTTCTATCCACTACAGCTTTGCACGATGGCAAAGGTGGCTTCACCAGTAACGAGCGTCTTAAAAAAGCAGCACTGAATGCCGATGCCTACATTCGACGCTATCGGGAGGCCACTCCTGATAACCAAAAAGCGGTTCGCCTCTCTGGCGGTGAACCTATCCGCTTGTGCGGAAACAACCACTTTGTCACCATGACCGACTTCCGGGTCGCCACCAAGGTATACCTGAGCCGTATGGTGGATACCAAGCAGGGCCATGATTCTTTGCTCAAGAATATCCAATGTATAAAAGGGGAGCGTATTAACAAGCAAATCGTCGCTGAACTGAATCCCGAGCGAATTCCAAAGCAGTTTGACTTGACCAAGAGTGAAGCTTACCGGAGAAAGGACAAGTACTCGCTATTGGGCGTAGCCAACGAGAAGACAGGGTCAACTGGCTATAATTCCAGATCCATTACCCGGCCGTTTATCAATCGGGGCCAAAAAGACTTTATCGCAGCCATTACCGGTGACAGAGCCGGTACGCCCAGCCAGCGAATAAAGACAGTGGAGGAATTCCTGGATAGCGATCCCGGACTGGATAAAGATACTCTGTATGCGGCATGTCAAGCTCTCTGCGTATTCAGAAAAGTCTATGTTGACGATGAAAACTGGGGACACAATGAGAAAATTGTGAACAGGGAATTAGCCAAGCGGGGGTGGCTGCACATGCCAGACACCGACAAGATCGAAAATACGCGTCCCTTCCAAGAACCTGATATGGCTATGAATATTCTGAAAAGAAATACCACTATCATAGGGCCGATCTTGCATCAGGCGGACGTTTACATCCAGGAAGCCATACTGAAAAAAGATGCAGAAACGATCGAGGATTTGAAACATCCGGCTATTGAAGAGCTGTCGAAACAGTTGCCGGTTATGCATTTCAAATTGAATGAGAAAGGCAATGGCTTTGAGGATTGCTCCGGGCTGGGCGATTCCTTTACCAGCCTGAATGTCACATCGTATATCAACCATGCAAGATTGATGAGTGGTGAGCAACGGTTGTCCCATGAGGATGTGAATGTGATCGCGGCATGTCTTTATGCGATAGACGATGCCAACAGTATTCGACACTCTCTGGGAGAAATTATCCGGGGCTGTTATGTCGGTGCCGGCTATGGTATTGAAGAGGCCAATGAGTTTTACGAAAAAATATGCCAGGAAGCATCCGAAGCCTTCTACGGCGGTCGTCAACTACAAAAGAAAAGCCATAGCCGGTTCGATGGTAGAGCGAACGGTACTTAGCCGAAAACCCTGTCCTCAGGGTTTTTCATTGATCATTGACAATTGATAACTGATCGTTCGGTTTTTCAGGGGCTAATGCCCCTTACTCCTTGATATTAAAACCGACCCGGCGCTCTCTGGGACGGCTGTCACCGACCTCCACGCCGCTTGCCAACTGCTTTATATGCCGGTCTCGCTGCCAGACGTAATGTGGCAGGTAACCACTGCTGATATCGAGGTTTTGCACACCTATTTTACGTGACAGCTCAATGGCTCTCCCATAGTGGTTCAGCTGAACCGCATCAAAGATTTCATTCCAAACGCTATTCGCGTTGATCAACGCGTTGCGTCTGATTTCAGCTTCGTGTGTATTGGCTCGGTTGTTCCCGCCGAGGGTCACTCCGCGACCATGCTGGACGCGATGCGGAGGTGCGGGAGGGAAAGGATGATTACCCACAGCGTAGGGTCGCATAGAAGAGTCACCTCTGACGAATATGTTTCCTGTTCGTCACTGAGTGGATTAAACATGAATCTGGTTCCACAACATCCGCACAGGTTGAATCGGAGCACAGATGTCAAAACCATTGGATTCATCTGTTGCCGGCCGCATAACCAGGTTGGCACCTTCCCTTATCAGTGGAACCTTTGTGCCAAAACATCTGCTTCTGAAAGGATTTTTGACCGACTGAGCGAACGAAAGGCTATACAACTACAGGCTGTGCGGCAATCGCTGCGCTCAGCTTTAGTATTTTTATTCTTTTCCAGAATTGAACAGAAATTATTTAAAACATAATGATGGTTAAATAACCTGGTAATCAGAATGTTTTCGGCTGAGGAAAGTAGGCCACCACATTAGGATCAAATTCCAGATGAAGGCAGTATTTGGACTCAAGGATGGATTCAACAAGAATGGTTTTCCCACCATTAGCTTTGATCGCGGGAAAACGAACAATATTTTTAACAGGTGACTTTTAAGCTTTCGAGCGGGGCTTCTCATTTTCAGGCGATGTCCGAGCAGTTTTGCTCGAACTACACGCCTTTTTATAAACTTATGGTATAAATTTTATAAACTTTTGGTTAAGTTGACATTATATCTCAGCCAAATTACCCTTTTCTTCCAGCCAGGACTTACGGTCATTGGACCGTTTTTTCGCCAGTAACATATCCAAAATCAAATGGGTATCGTCACCGCTCTCGATAGTAAGTTGCACCAAACGGCGGGTGTCCGGGTCCATGGTGGTTTCCCGCAATTGCAGCGGGTTCATTTCCCCCAAACCTTTAAACCGCTGCACGTTAACCTTGCCTTTTTTCTTTTCCGCAACGATGCGATCCAGTACGCCCTGCTTTTCGGATTCGTCCAGCGCATAATAAACATCCTTTCCCACATCGATGCGATACAGGGGCGGCATAGCGACATAAACATGACCACCGGCGACCATGGGACTAAAATGGCGAACAAACAACGCGCACAGCAGCGTGGCGATATGCAGTCCATCGGAATCGGCGTCGGCAAGAATACAGATTTTATTATAACGCAGATTTTCCAGGTTATCGGAGCCGGGGTCTATTCCCAGCGCGACGGATATATCGTGCACTTCCTGGCTCGCCAGCACCTCCGCACTGTCGACTTCCCAGGTATTGAGGATCTTTCCCCGCAACGGCATAATCGCTTGAAACTCGCGGTTCCTGGCTTGTTTTGCCGACCCTCCCGCCGAGTCCCCCTCCACCAAAAACAGTTCGCTGCGCTCAGTGTCACCCGATGAGCAATCGGCGAGCTTGCCGGGAAGTGCCGGCCCCTGGGTCACTTTTTTACGCGCGACTTTTTTGCTGGAGCGCACGCGCTTTTGCGCATTACTGATACAAAACTCCGCCAGTTTGTCTCCATCTTCCGTGTGCTGATTCAACCACAGGCTGAAAGCGTCTTTGGCCACACCGGAAACGAAGACCGCCGCTTCACGGGAAGAAAGGCGTTCTTTGGTCTGCCCGGAGAACTGTGGGTCTGAGAGCTTGGAAGACAAGACGAAACAGCAGTTATTCCAGATATCTTCCGGCGTCAGTCGCACCCCCCTCGGCAACAGGTTGCGAAACTCACAGTATTCGCGCATAGCCTCCAGCAACCCGGAGCGCAGGCCGTTAACATGCGTTCCCCCCTGCGCGGTTGGGATCAGGTTTACGTAGCTTTCCTGAGTAACTTCACCACCTTCGGGCAGCCACTGCACCGCCCAGTGTGCCGCTTCGGTCGGTCCGGAAAAGTTACCCACAAAGGCTTCCGCCGGCAGCGTTTCCCAACCCTGAGTGGCGGCCATCATATAGTCCTTCAAACCGTCTTCGTAATACCATTCATCCTTTTCGCCACTCTGCTCATCGATAAAAACCACGCGCAGGCCTGGGCACAAAACCGCTTTCGCTCTCAGAACATGCCGCATACGCGGCACCGAAAACTTATTCGAATCAAAATAACGCGGATCCGGTAAAAACCTAATGCTGGTGCCGGTATTGCGCTTACCGCAGGTATCGATGACCTGCAGATCCGCCACTTTTTCACCATTTTTAAATCCGATGCGATGTACTTGGCCACCGCGCCTGATGCTTACCTCCAACAAATTGGAAAGCGCATTGACCACCGATACCCCAACACCGTGAAGTCCACCGGAAAACTGATAGTTTTTGTTAGAAAACTTTCCCCCCGCATGCAGCGTCGATAAGATCACCTCCACGCCGGGTTTACCCTGTTCCGGGTGAATATCGACGGGCATGCCACGCCCGTCATCACCGATAGTCATGGAGTGATCTTTGTGCAGAATGACTTCAATATTTTTGGCATACCCTGCCAGCGCTTCATCCACACTATTATCGATAACTTCCTGGGCCAGGTGGTTGGGTCTTGTGGTATCCGTATACATCCCCGGACGCTTTTTAACAGGGTCGAGTCCGGTTAAAACCTCTATATCTTCTGCTGTGTAATTAGTCATACAAATGTCGTGTAACTTAAAAATGTGATTGAAAAAATGAAGACTCGTTAAACCCTAACGCTGCATACATTCACAGATTTTCAGAAACCGGCCAGCGGCCAGTTTCCAAAAACGTAACCGCCTCGGGTATCCATTTTTCAAAATTTTGAAAAGAGTGGTCTCCCCCCGGTTCAACAAGCTGTCCGCAGCCCCGGTATTTTTCCACCGCTTGGCGGTAATCCAGCGTTTCATCGCCGGTCTGCACCATAAGCCAATAATTTTCACTGCGGGTAATCTGCGCAACATCGGCCTTGGCCAGCTCATCGATATGAGCAGGCTGCAGACAATAAGTGTGGTCAGTGTGAAAGTTTTTAAGCGTTTTGCCAATATAGGCTGGCATATGCTCAAAAGGCCGCACCGCCGGATTGATCAATACCGCGCGCAAATTATATTTTTCCACCAGGTATGTCGCCCAAAAGCCCCCCATGGAACTGCCCATCAGATAAACAGGTTGCGGCAGTAGACTTTCCACCAGCGACTCCAGGCACTCCTGTACTTCATTGGGATAGGGGGACAGAAAAGGGCAGTAATACCCCATTTCCGGCCTCTGCCGTTGCAACCATTGTTCAACATTTAGCGCCTTGCTGGATCGCGGAGAACTGAGAAAACCGTGAATGTAAACCAATACAGGCATGGAATTTCAATCCCCCTGAAAACATAAAGGCCGGATTATAACCAATTCCGCGCCGGGAACCTGTATTAATTTAGCCTATCTTTGGCCGATGAGAATTGAGAATCACTTTAAATCGGACATTCGGCATGCTCTCAACTGCTCAGTTTTTAAACACGAGAAAGAGAGATTTCGGTATTTAGACGTGCACGAAATAACGTCCCGTTTTTGCAACGGCGCCAGGCGGGATGCATCGGAAGCGACTCTCTATACCCAAAGGGGAAGTTATTTCGTGCACGGTCCTTAGTAACCGGAAGACGCATAGTCTATGGAGTAGGATTTTTCCGCAACGCGGGAAACCTCAGAGACAAAACTACCATCGGGGTAAAGGTCGAACCAGCGATAACCCGGCATAATCCGGTCAACGGTGAAATCTTCGCAGCGGGGTTTAAATTGTATGCACGTGGAGGGTGTTGACCACAAAGTGACCCCTTTGCGCCTATGGCAGAACTCCTGGTGCACATGCCCCCAGCAGATACCTTTGACCTGCGGCTGACTGTCCACAATATCAAAAAACTGACCCGCTCTGCGCACAATATACTGATCCACCCAGGCACTACCCACAGGTATGGGCTGATGATGTAAAAATATTAGAGCGTGGTGGTGGGGGTGACTTTTCAGAGTTTGATCCAGAAACGCGAGTTCCTCATCGCTGAGATCACCGTATTCATGCCCGGGCACACTGGAGTCAAGCAGGATCACTACCCAATTACAGATCGTTATCACCCGTGGCATGGTTTTCCCACCCAATGCCCGATTCATGATTTCCGGCGTATCGTGGTTGCCGGGTAACCAGAACATCGGGGCATCAATGCTGCTATTCATCAATTCCAGAAAGCGCTGATAGGCCAGCAGGTCAGCGTGACCGGCGATATCTCCAGTGGCCAGAAGCAGATCGGGGGCGGGTTCCTTAGCGTTGATGAGACCCAGGACATCGATAAGGCTCTCGTCAGTATCCAGCCCCAACAACTGTTCACCCAGGTGACAGTCGGTTATCTGTAATAAACGTATTGGTTGACTTGCTTTATCAATGTTTAATTGCACAAAAAGTCCATCCTAGCATCGCTCCCCACTAACTTCCTGGCTCGACTTACCCTGTTAGCCCTAGTGTCACCATATCCCCTGTCACATGCCCTTGATCGAGACAATGAGACAGCCATTCACCCAGGAAAATATTCATTTGCGCTTTTTCATCGCAATGATACATCTGCCTGTTGGGGTAATCATAACGCGGCTTCACGCAACGATGCTTTTCCCAAGCAATCACTTCTGCCATGCGCGCATCGTGGTACAAACGTACCATGAGTTTCGGCGTCTGAGTCCAGTAAGACTTTTCGTCCTCCTCAGTCACTTCAACAGTGGTGGTATACCGGGCCCGATCCTCCACCGCGATACGAAGAAGGCGTGACCGGTTATCGATAGTCAAGGCATACACCCACTGATCACAATTATCGAGATCGGGAATCAGCTTCATTAGCCGCAAAAAATTAGCTTCACAGACAGCTAATTGCCGGGGTAAATCCACTTTATAACGCGGTTTCATTATACTATTA
>JARROD010000206.1:0-6977 GCA_037384225.1 Exilibacterium sp. | reverse complement strand
CGCAAAGCAGTGCTTTGCAAACGGCTTGCCTCACCCATGTAGGCTTGGCGTCGGCATCCATGCCTCCGACAGTCTGGGCCAACTACCTCCGGACGTCCGCCTGACACTGTGCTTACCCCGGGTTATTGAGAAGTTACCTATTGTCTGGTGATCCTGTCGGTCGCCCTGACGGTAGCTTTACCACTGGGGCTTGGTTTTGCATCGGCATAATCCATGATCGCCGCCGCAATCTCTTCCAACGCCAGGCTGTTATTTACAGCCCCCAGGGCAACCGCTTCCTTGGGCATGCCGTAGACGACGCAGCTGGCTTCGTCCTGGGCAAGGGTGAGTGCACCCAAATCATGCATAGCCTTTAAGCCTCTGGCGCCATCGCCCCCCATGCCGGTCATGATGATACCCAACGCATTGCGGCCGGCACTGTCAGCCACTGACCGAAACAGGACATCCACCGATGGCCGGTGCCGATTCACCGGCGGGCCGTCGATAATTTCCGCGCGGTACTGTGCACCATTGCGTTTGAGTCGCATGTGACGCCCTCCGGGGGCAATCAGAACCCTGCCCGCCAGTACCCGATCGCCGTTGCACGCCTCCCGCACCTCCATCCGGCAAAGGCCGTTGAGACGCAGAGCGAACTGTGCGGTAAATTTTTCCGGCATATGCTGTACCACCACGATACCCGGACAGACGCCGGGCAGGGCGGTTAGCACGGCCTCCAGGGCCTGGGTACCGCCGGTGGACGTCCCTATGGCGACCACCCGATCCGTGGTCTGTGCCATAGCACCGGAGGAGGCGGGCCGCAAGCTCTCGCCGTGCGCGCGGGGCGCGGGCGGCTTCACAGCTGCGCTCAGCAGCCGTTTCGGGTTGGCCCGGACCGCCGCGTGTACGGCCGATACCAAGTCCTGGGAAGCATCCTGCAGATAATCTTTGAGCCCGACTTTAGGTTTAGTGACAATACTCATGGCACCCGCGGCCAGCGCTTCGATGGTGGTTTCCGCCCCCTTTTCGGTGAGTGTGGAACAGATCACCACCGGCGTGGGCCGTTCGGCCATGAGTTTTTTCAAAAAGGTAATGCCGTCCATGCGCGGCATTTCAACGTCGAGCACAATGACGTCGGGCCATTGTTTTTCCATTTTCGCCATGGCGAATAGGGGGTCGGCCGCCGCGCCTATCACATTGAAGCCGGCCTCCCGCAAAATCGCGGCAACCACTTGCCGCACCACTGCCGAGTCGTCAACGATCATAACTTTGGATGCAGTTGCGCTCATCGAATTGTCTCCCGATCAATTTTTACTATTAGGTGGTTTGCGGTAGATAGAAGGTTTCACGCTTTGCAGTGGATGGTTGAGTCCATTGAGGTTCTCCGTGTGGCTGACAATAAAATAGCCGCCGGGACGCAAGGCCGGGCAAAGCCGGCCGAGCACCTGATTTTTGGTATCACTGTCGAAATAAATCATCACATTGCGCAGAAGAATGATATCGAACAGCCCGACCTGCGGTAGCGGCTCATTAAGGTTGATGTGCTCAAAGCAGACCCGCTCACGCAGTCGGCGATCGATGAGCAGGGTACCCTGTTGGCTGCCGATTCCTTTCAGGCAATAGCGGCGCAAGTGTTCTCGGCTGATGCCATCGATACGCTCCAGGGCGTAGTGGCCACTGCGCGCTCTGTCGAGCATACGGGTACTGATATCCGAGGCGAGAATTTCCCAGGCTCCGCCGCTGAGCGTATCGGCCATTACCATGGCCAGGGTATAGGCCTCCTCACCGGAGGAACAGGCGGCGCTCCAGGCGCGCAACGGGCGGCCGGTGGAATGCTGAGCCAGCACCTGCTCACGTATGAAATCGAAATGTTTGGGTTCGCGGAAAAAATACGTCTCATTGGTGGTTAGGAGGTCGACGGCGATTTGCAGTTCGCCGGCAAAGCGGCAGTCCTGCAGAATTCGAAAATAGTCTCCATAATTGCTCAGGCCGTGGTGTAGCAGTCGCTTAACCAGGCGACTGCTCACCAGGAGTTTTTTGGCATCCGACAGAGTGATGCCGGCAATGTCGTATATCAGGTTGCGAAACTGGTTAAACTCTCTGTCGGTGATTGTCGGATTTGCCATAGGTTCTGGGTGGGTAAAGTCTCCGGAAGACTAATCCACTGACGCCTCAGCAATCTGGCTTACACTTGCCATTTCTTCGACAGACAACACCTTGTTGACGTCCAGGATGATCACGAATTTGCCATTTACCTTGCCCATTTTTTCGATAAAGTCGGCGCGGATATGCGTACCGAAGGTCGGCGCCGGCTGGATATTGTTCTCCGGAATTTCCAGCACCTCGGACACCGTATCGACGACAACACCGAGGTCCTGGTGTTCGCCGTCGCAGGCAACTTCGATAATGACGATACAGGTGCGTTTGGTGATTTCGCTCTGGCAGCCGCCAAAGCGGGCACCCAGGTCGATCACCGGGACCACAGCACCACGCAGGTTGATCACACCACGAATAAAATCGGGCATCAGCGGCACTGTCGTGAGCTGACCGTATTCAAGGATTTCCTTGATATTCAGTATGCCGATGGCGAACATTTCCTGTTGCAGGGTAAAGGTCAGGTACTGATCTTCTTCAGTCTGTGCCTCAGCGGCGTCCACCCTTAGCGGTGGTTTACTGTTGACGGGTAAATTCATCGCGGCCACCTAAAAGCTTACAAATTCGGCTTCATTCAATGCCTGATTTTCCTTGCTGTCAAAGGGCTTGGCAACGGGTTTCAAACCGACTGCGGGCGCGGGGGAGGGCGCTGTCACATCCGCTTTTTCACTGACACGGAAAAAACTCATCAATTGTTGTAACTGCTCCGCCTGACCGTTCATTTCTTCGGCGGTCGCCGCCAGTTCCTCCGCCGCCGAGGCTGACTGCTGAGTGATGCTGTTGAGCTGTTCCATGGCGCTGTTGATCTGCACCGCACCCGTGGACTGTTCATTGGAGGCGGCGGAGATTTCCTGTACCAAATCCGAGGTCTTCTGAATCGACGGTACTATCTCGCTGAGCAGTGCACCGGCTTTCTCCGCCAGCCCGACACTGCCTTTGGCCACTTCGCCGATTTCCTGGGCCGCCACCTGACTGCGTTCGGCCAGCTTGCGCACCTCGGCGGCAACTACCGCGAACCCCTTGCCGTGTTCTCCTGCACGCGCCGCTTCGATCGCCGCGTTCAGCGCCAGCAGATTGGTCTGGTAGGCGATATCGTCGATGATGCCGATTTTCTCGGCAATGGATTTCATCGCCACCACTGTTTCTTTCACCGCGTCACCACCCTCGCTCGCTTCCCGCGCCGCCTTTGAGGCCATGCTGTCGGTAACCCGTGCATTCTCAGTGTTTTGGTTGATGGAAGCTGTCATTTGTTCCACCGAGGCCGAGGTTTCCTCCACGCTCGACGCCTGTTCGGTGGAGCCCTGGCTCATGCTTTGCGACGTGGACGAGACCTCTAACGAGGCGGTCGACAGATTGTTGGCGGCGCCGCGGACTTCCGCTATGATTTGCGACAACCGCGTCATCATGTCATTGAGTGCCTGCGCCAGTTGTCCGGTTTCGTCTTTGCTGAGTACCGCAACCTGCTCGTTGAAATCTCCTTGGGACAAGCGTTGTGCCGCTGCCACGGCGCGCGCGATGGAGCCGGTCACATCCCTGAGGATGATGAAGACCAGAAACAGGGTGGCCGCGAGCAGGGTCAATGCCAGGGTGGAAAGCACTACAACGCTGGCGCGGGCCTGTTCCATTTCCGTTTTGGCGGTTATAAGAATATCTGTCGCCAGTCGATCTTCGACTTGTTTCAACAGATCGATACGGTTGGTGGCCATTGAGAACCAATGGTCGGGCTTGATACCGAACCTGCCTCGTTTGGACTGTTCTTGCGCCAGTTTTTTCAGGCGCGCGACCTCCTCGACGGCCTGGCCGGACACGGTTTTAAGGTAAAAGTCCTGGTGCGCCTGTTGCAATAGCCGCATTGCTATTTTCAGGTATACATCCATTTGCGCTGCATTGTGTAGGTAACGGTTATAGATACCGTCGGCGAAGCGATCGGCGGAAAATGCGTTGGTCAGTAGCGCCCGCTCGATACCGCTGCGTTCCTTGGACTCCAGAAATGCTGCATAGGCGGTACCCATGCGGGCGAGGTCGGCATTGTCGCTCAGCTTGGCGATCATTTGCACCGAGGCCAATAACTGGCCGATTGTATCGGAGTAATAACTGATCGCACGACCAAGCGCTATCGTGTTGTTGCGGATTTCACCGCGAATGGATAGTAACTGGGCCAGCATACTGCTGGCACCGCTCATCTGTTTGCCCAGTGCCGGTCCCAACTGTTCGGCATTGATCGCCGCCAGGGTGGTGGACAATTCGGTAATGCGTTTGTCACTTTGTTCGTGTTGCTCCGGCAACTGGGAGGTGAATTTAGCGCCCTTGCTGCCAATAAAACCGGCAGTCATGCCACGCTCCTTCTGCAACTCGTGGGCGGCGTTACCGATTGTCACCGATAGTTCGGTGAGTGTTTGCAGTCGTTTCATCTCCTTCCAGACAGCGGTTTTACCCACCAGATCGGATACAATAAAATAGAGCAACCCCAGCAGTGGAATACCAACCATCAGGCCGAGCTTGTATCTCATTTTGATATTGCGAAGCCACTTCATCGTCTTCTTCTCCAATCGTAGTTATTATCTGTTGGTAATTTCTCAATAACCCGGGGTATTTGCCTTCGATCCGGCGCCATCCGCCTGGCATTGTGCCCACCCCGAGTTTCAGCGTTATGGGTTGCGTTTAAGATGCTTGCTGCACCAGTCCCGGAACATCGAGAATCAGCGCTACATCGCCGTTGCCCAGAATGGTCGAACCACTGACCCCGCGAAGGTGGTTGAAAATGTTTCCGAGCGGTTTGATGACCGTTTGGAATTCCCCCATCAGGCTGTCGACCACCAGCCCCGTCTTGCTACCGGCATATTGCACCACCACTATGTTTTCGCGGCGCGGCGTCCGGCCGTTGACAGCGAACAGTTCACGCAGCCGAATGAAGGGTAAAACCTCGCCGCGCAAATCGATGTAATCGTGGCCGTTGTTATTTACCCGGTTGGCTTCACTGAGTTCGACACATTCAATGATCATTTCCAGCGGCACCACAAATGATGATTGCTCCACGCCGACCAGGAAGCCGTCGATGATCGCCAGGGTCAGGGGCATGCGAACGCGAAACCGGGTACCCTGGCCGGGCACACTGTGCACGTCCACCGTGCCGCGCAGGGCGGTAATATTGCGTTTAACCACGTCCATGCCGACGCCGCGGCCGGACAGGTTGGTTACCTGCTCGGAGGTGGAGAAACCCGGCTCGAATATAAGATTGTAAATCTCCTGATCATCGAGTGGTTGATCGGCGCTTATTAGCTGCTTTTCAATGGCCTTGTGCAGGATGCGATCACGATTGAGACCGGCGCCGTCGTCGGACACTTCGATGACGATACTGCCGGAGTCATGATAAGCGTCGAGGCATAGTTTGCCGGCAGCCGGCTTGCCTTGTGCCAGGCGCTGTTCGGCTGGCTCAATGCCGTGATCAATGGCGTTGCGCACCAGGTGCATCAAGGGGTCGCCGATCTTTTCCACCACTGTTTTGTCGAGTTCGGTTTCCGCACCGCTGATGGACAGTTCGATTTCCTTGTCCAGGTCCCTGGACAGATCGCGTACCACGCGCTGAAAGCGGGTGAAGGTTGCGCCGATTTGCACCATGCGCAGGCGCAGCGCGGAATCGCGCACTTCCTCCACCAGCCGGGTAAGGGTGGAAATGGATTCGATAAGTTTGTTGTCACCGCTGGCCAGGGCATTCAGGGCGGAGCCGGCGCTGGCAATCACCAGTTCGCCGACAAGATTGATCAAGTGGTCCAGCTTGTTGGCGTCGACACGGACTGAGGCGGATTCCCGGGCCCGGTTTTCACGCACCTGATCCTGTTTGGCAACGGCGGCGTCCAACACCGTCTGTGTGGTCATGCCGGATTCCACAACGATAGCGCCCAACGGGCGATCGATATCCCGGGCTTTCATGGATTCCTGCAGGCTCAGGGCCCGGTCGAGTTCCGCCCGGGTGAGCGAGCCGCTGCGTACCAGGATCTCACCCAGACGCAGATCTTCCTCCGGCAGTTGCTGGATGTGCTCAATATAGTCCATGAGTGTGGCGCGCGGCGGAAGAATACGAATCAGACTATCCCCGCGAATGAATTCGAACACCTTGTCGATGGTTTCCTTGTCGGCGTCACTATTGAAGTTGATTTCGAACCCGAGGTAACAGCTCTCGGCGTCCATGGACTCGGCCGGCGGGAGCGCATCGTCCAGGGTTTGAATACTGATGATGTCGCCCAGCGTTTCCAGGTAACGCAGAAACGATATTGGGTCCATGCCGTCGCGCAGGGAATCGACGCCGAAACGCAGAGAGATATGCCAATTGTCACTGTCCGCCCGGGGACCGCTCTCCACCCGCTCCACTTCTGCGCCGGAGGATGTCGTGATGGCCTGGGGCGAGTGGATGGCGGCGCCGCTGCCCTGCAGGCGTTCGGTCAGCTGCGCGGCTCGCTGCAGCAACCGTTGTTCCCGGCAATCGCCGCCCGCGTCCACCTGCTCGACTAAATCGCTGATATGATCGCGGCACGCCAATAATAACTCGGTCAGCCCGGTGTCGACACGCAAGCTGCCTTCGCGCAGTTGATCGAGCAGGCTTTCCAC
This sequence comes from Exilibacterium sp., assembly GCA_037384225.1. Classification (GTDB taxonomy): domain Bacteria; phylum Pseudomonadota; class Gammaproteobacteria; order Pseudomonadales; family Cellvibrionaceae; genus JARROD01. Next base: position 242 of record JARROD010000206.1, on the reverse strand, counting down.
GCCGTGGGTGAAGCTGACGATTTCGTCCAGGCCGAACATGCCGGCGGAGCCTTTGATGGTGTGGGCGGCCCGGAAAATCTCATGCAGGATTTCCTGCTGCGCCTCCTCCTGTTCCAGGCGCAGCAGAGCCTCTTCCATATCTTCCAGCAGTTCACGGCTTTCCTGGATGTAGGTTTTTAGTGCAGGATCAGTCGGCATCTCGGTCTCCCTGTCCGGATTTTTCTCCGGGAAGCAGGATCGGA
>JARROD010000205.1:0-13569 GCA_037384225.1 Exilibacterium sp. | reverse complement strand
ATCAACACGATCGAGCAGGTCATCGATAAATGCTTGGGGAATCAGGCCGGCCATTTAAAATTGGTTATCTCTACGTAGGGGAGCAAGAATAGACTAGCCCAGAGCGCGGCGACAAGGCAAGAATCCGCCACGGCAACATAGGGGGCGTACACTCGTAGCGCACTCCGCCATGAGAGACCGGGAATGAATGTGAATGGTCGTGAATAATGGTTACTGGTTGAGCTGACTTTTCACCAACTGGCTGACGGCTCCCATGTCGGCGCGTCCCTGGATTTGAGGCTTCACCAGGGCCATAACCTTGCCCATGTCGCGAGGGCCCTCGGCGCCGCTGTCGGCAATGGCCTTTTTGACAATAGCGTTTAATTCATCTTCGCTGAGTGCTGCGGGCAAAAACTCCTGGATCACGCTTATTTCAAAACTTTCCTGGTCGGCCAGTTCCTGGCGACCCGCTTTCAGATACTGCTTGATGGAGTCCCGGCGCTGTTTCACCATTTTGTCCAGCACGGCAATAATGCGCGCTTCATCCAGGTCGATGCGTTCGTCCACCTCGATGCGTTTGAATTCGGCCATCATCAGGCGGATGGTTCCCAGGCGCGGCTTGTCTTTTGCGCGCATGGCGGCTTTCATCGCATCGGTAATACGTTGTTTTAGCTCGGCGTCAGCCATAAGGTGTGACTCCCCGGCGCAAAAAAGTGTTTGCTTATCAATACATGCGTTGGAATTTACGGGTCTCGCGCTGCAGCTTCTTGGCGTGGCGTTTTACGGCAGCGGCCGCTTTACGCTTGCGTACAGTGGTGGGTTTTTCATAGAACTCACGACGGCGGACTTCGGCCAGCACACCGGCTTTTTCACAGGAGCGTTTGAAACGGCGCAAGGCTATATCAAAGGGTTCGTTTTCTTTGAGTTTTACTGAAGGCATGTTTTTACCTTTGTTAGGTTAATTTCCTTAAAAATCTGTTATTTCTGCTCTCTCCAGGTATTTATCGGGTCGTGTCGTACCTGAGGGGCGGATTTCTCTGAATGTTGGTTGTGAATCCAGGGGGCGGAAATTCTATCCCTTAAGGCGAGTAACTGCAACTCCAATATTGGTTTCAACCCTTGATTAGCCGTTAGTTGGGCGGATGTGGCGTGTCTGCGGGGCGGGTGGGGATTGTCTACTAGTGTTAGGGCTGACGGGTGATTATCATGCCCATTTATGGACCATCAATTTATTGACCAGGGTTGGAATGCCCGTTTTGGAATGCCACATTAGGAAAATAGCGTTATGCGAGTATTGGGAATAGAGACTTCCTGCGATGAGACCGGTGTTGCCATTTATGATTCGCGGCAAGGGTTGCAGGGGCATACCCTGTACAGTCAGGTAAAACTGCACGCCGAGTATGGCGGCGTGGTACCGGAATTGGCATCGAGAGATCATGTGCGCAAACTACTGCCGCTGATTCAGTCTCTGTTTGCTCAAACCGGTTGCTCGGCGACTGATATAGAAGGCGTCGCTTATACCGCCGGGCCCGGACTGGTGGGGGCATTGATGGTGGGGGCTTGCACCGGCCGTGCCCTGGCCTATGCCTGGCGCGTGCCGGCATTGGGCGTGCACCATATGGAGGGACATTTGTTGGCGCCGATGCTGGAACCATCGCCCCCGACGTTTCCTTTTGTGGCGCTGCTGGTCTCAGGTGGGCACACGCAATTGGTGCGGGTCGATGGTATCGGCCTGTATACGTTGCTTGGAGAATCTCTGGACGATGCCGCCGGAGAAGCGTTTGACAAGGCGGCGAAAATGTTGGATCTGGACTATCCCGGGGGGCCGGAAATCGCCAGGCTGGCGGCGACTGGGCAGAAGGGGCGCTTTTCCTTTCCCCGCCCTATGGTGGATCGGCCGGGGCTGGATTTCAGTTTCAGTGGTTTAAAGACCTTTACCCTGAACACAGTGGCGCAGTACGCAGGGGGCGATGATTCTCAAAAACGAGTTTCTCAGCCTAAAGGCCTCCCGGATGATCAGACCTGTGCCGATATAGCCTGGGCGTTTCAGGATGCTGTGGTGGCAACGCTGGTGATCAAGTGTCGCCGTGCTCTGGAGCAGACGGGTTTAAAGTCTCTGGTTGTCGCTGGAGGGGTTTCCGCCAATGTTCATTTGCGGGAGCGGCTGGAGCAACAGTTGGCAAAAATCGGGGCGCGGGTATTCTACGCTCGCCACGAATTCTGTACCGACAACGGCGCCATGATCGCCTATGCCGGCTGCCAGCGTTTAATGGCGGGGCAGAGGGAGTCGCTGGAAGTCGAGGTAAAAGCGCGCTGGCCGCTGGATACGCTGTTACCACCGGGTTGACCCGGAGATTGCGTTGAATATTTTATGATTATTTAGAGACTGTATTATGGATATTGTCTATATCAGAGCGCTCCAGGTTGAGACGATAATCGGGATCTATGCCTGGGAGCGGGAGATCAAACAGAGAATCACGCTGGACTTGGAAATGGGCACGGATATACAGCCGGCGGCGAAAACGGACGATATTCAGCACGCGGTAAATTATAAAGCCGTTGCCGAACGCCTGATCAGTTTTATCGAAGGCAGTGAATTTCAGCTGGTGGAAACTATGGCTGAAGAGATCGCCGCTATCGTGCGCAATGAATTTAACGTACCCTGGCTGCGTTTACGACTGAGCAAGCCGGGAGCGCTACGGGAGGCACGCGATGTCGGCATTGTCATTGAACGGGGTGGAGCAGGCAGTTGATGGCCCGGGTGTATTTAAGTATTGGTAGTAATGTTGATCGTGAAAAAAATATTCGCGCTTCGCTCGATGCGCTTCATCGACGCTTTGGTAAGCTGCTGCTTTCGTCCGTATACGAGAGTGAAGCGGTGGGGTTTTGCGGTGAAAATTTTTTCAACCTGGTGGCCGGTATTGTCACTGATTTGAGTGTCGGGGAATTAGCGGCTTGTTTGCGGCGTATCGAACACGCCAACGGGCGCCGCCGCGATACCCAGCGATTTAGTCCGCGAACACTGGATATCGATATACTGACTTACGATGACCTGGTCGGGGACGTGGACGGTGTAGGGTTGCCACGAAAAGAGGTCACTGAAAACGCTTTTGTTTTGCAGCCGCTGGCGGAAGTCGCCGGTGCGCAGAGGCACCCACGTCTCCAGGTTAGTTACGCAGAATTGTGGCGGCGCTACAACAAGCGGCAAAAACTCTGGCCGGTGAGTTTTTTATGGCAGGGTAAAAAACTGCCCCTTGGGTAATGGGGATTACCCAAGGGGCCAATCAGGGGTAATTAGGTGTGGCGAACTCAATGGATCGCTATGCGATGGCTGGTGTCGACGCTGGGTTGGGTCTTGGGCGCTTTGACGGTCAGCACACCGTTGTTAAATGAAGCATCTATCTTGCTGTCCTGTACATTGCTGCCGAGGTTGAAGCTGCGCATATATTTCCCGTAGCGGCGTTCCTGGCGAATGACTTTTCCTTTCTTTTCTTCAATATCTTCCTGCTGGCTTTCAGCTTCGATAGTGAGGATGCCGTTGTCCAGGGTTACATTGATGTCCTTCTTCTCGATGCCCGGGAGTTCGGCGTTGATCAGGTAACTGTCTTTAGCCTCCTTGACTTCAACACGAGGAGAAAAAGCCATTTCTGCGACTTCCGGGGATCGTCTGGATGGCCCCCAGAATTGATCGAAGAAATTGTCAAAATCAAAGAATGAACTGCGTGGTATAAGGCTCATAATAGTGTCTCCTTTTTCAGCGTTTTAGCATGTATTTCAATAAGGCACGACTTTTTAGGTAGGCATGCCGCTTCTTCAATAGGACATGACTTACGTCTGTGTGTATGGGTGCCCTGTGGTTACTGTTGTTACTGCCTGTTCGAGCACTTAACTACATTATAGATTTAGAAAAGGGGAGTGTATTGAGCTAGCTCAATAGTTTTTGAATTTATGTATTGCTGACGGCGTAAACAGCGGCTGGTCACGGTGATAATAACTTGTTCGGTTATATCAGATGCATTGGTTAGACATCCTTGGGTAGGTTTGTGATGGATAGCACGGACAATTAATGCAACGATAGGGTCGACTGTCCCTGCTGGTAATGTTCTATGGCAATGATGCGCCGGCGGCGAAGTTCATCGCCGAGTTGTTTGCCTCGAAAGCCGTCCTGCATCACGGACTTTGCTGTTACTTTCAAACAGGTATCCAGCGCCCCTTGGAAATACGGCGCCTGGGGGTAGTTTGTGAAACCCTGTGCCAGACCCAGGGCTTTGCAGCACAGCAAATACCGGGAAAATTTTTCCGGGCGGCGAAAAGCATCCAGTGTTTGTAGCGTTTGAATAATAGTGGCGGCGTCGAGTTCACCCACGCGCTGACACTGGTGATAATTTTCTGCCACGGCGACAGCCAGGTTACGGTGTTGCTTCGGTACGGCGAGTCTTTCACACAGGGTGTGAATCGAAGTGCTGTTAAGGAGGCAGGTAAGAGCGGCAAAACGCACTTCACAGCTTTCGCTCAGCGCGCAGGCATGTTGTATAACGGCCAGGGTGAGTTCTCCGCAATGGGTTTCCCCGTTTGGGGCGGCTGCGGGCGCGGTTTCGAAAAGTTGATTCAACTCGGGCATAATTCTTTCAAGCGCGCCGCACTCCCTCAGTGTACGAATAAAAGCCTCCGGGTGTTTTTCCGTAAGGGCGCGCCCCATTTCTTTCCAGATCCGTTCGGGTACCAGATGGTCTATTTCGCCAGAGGTGACCATCTCGCGCATCAGCATTTGGGTTTCCGGTGCGACGGTAAAACCCAGGTGATAGTAGCGGGCGCAAAACCNGCCGTAAGTCTTCGCGGCCGTTGAACGGGTCGACGAGCTTTCCCTGGGCGTCTTCGGCCATGGCGTTAATAGTGAGGTCGCGACGGCGGAGATCCTCTTCCAGACCCACCTCCGGGGCGGTGTAAAATGTAAAACCGGTATACCCGGGGCCAACCTTGCGTTCTGTGCGCGCCAGTGCATATTCTTCCCGGGTTTGGGGGTGGAGAAAAATCGGGAAGTCCTTGCCTACAGGTTTAAAGCCCTGGTCCAGCATTTGCTGCGGTGTCGCGCCCACCACTACCCAATCTTTGTCATAGTTGAGGTAGCCGAGTAGTTTGTCGCGCACAGCGCCGCCGACGAGATATATTTGCATAGATTTAAATACGATTTGGTTTAAATAGTGGGTTCAGGTGGTTTGATTTACAGGTAGTATTACGGTAAAGCAACTGCCACCCGGGGTTCCCCTGCCTCAAGCGCACCGGTAGTAATGGTGATTGTGCCTTTGTCTCGGATAGCCTGTCCCGCATTGATCAGCAGGTTGATCAATACCTGATTGATTTGTGGGGCAATGCATTCTATCGGTTCGGGGTCGTTATAATGCTTAATGATTTCCGCTTTGTATTTCAGCTCACCGTGGACAATATTCAGTGCGCTGTTGACAATCGCTTGAATGTCCATCCGTTTCCATTCTTGTTGTTCAGGGTGTGAAAAACCTTTCAGGTCGGCGACTATTTGGGTTACCCGTTTTACTCCCTGCAGTGATTCATTAACCAGTTCTCGGATGTCTGTTTTGAGGTGGTTCAGGTTAATGCGGCATTTAAGTTCCTGTAGCTGATCCAGCACGTCGGGGGATGATATACAGCTTTCGTTTTTTTCATAGGTATCCAGCAACTGCATCAAGTCGTTAAAGTATTCCTCCAGCATTCCCAGATTGGAATTGATAAAGCCGACAGGGTTGTTTATTTCATGGGCGACGCCGGCTGCCAGCTGGCCGAGAGAGGCCATTTTTTCAGCTTGTAACAACTGCCCGTGGGTTTCCTGCAGGCGGCGATTGGAGTCCATCAACTCGGCGGTGCGTTCTTGTACCCGTTGTTCCAGTTCCTGCTCGCGGTTGTGCAAGGCCAGATGGGTACGGACTCTGGCCAACAGTTCTTCGCGGTTAAAGGGAGTGGCTACATAGTCGGCGGCGCCGAGTTGAAAGGTGTGGCTGATGCTGTTGGGGTCGGATTCGGCGGAGACCACTATCACTGTGGGGGTGCTCTTGGTCTTTTGTCGCTGCTGCAGCTCGGTCAGCACGTCATAACCGGACTTTTCGGGCATGTTCAAGTCCAGAAGTACCAGGTCTATGTCGTGCTTGTCGAGGCTGGCGAGGCACTCATTGCCGTTAGTCGCTTCGTAAATAGTGGTGTAGGTATCGGAAAGAATATGGCGAACCAACTGGCGATTTAGGTCATTGTCGTCAACAAGCAATATGGCCTGACGCATTTTATATCGTAACGGCACCATGCCGCTGCCGTTCGGATCCTTGGGGCATTGTGAAGGATTGAAGTTTTATATAAAAGGTTAGACGCATAAAAAAAGCCCCCGAGAAAAGCATGGGGGCCAAGGGTCTTAGGGTGTTCTTAGGGAAACCGATGGGCTGAGAAACTTTTGTAGCTATTTAGTTTGTAGCTATTTAGTTCTTCTTATTTGGCATTTATATATAAATTCTCTGCGTGTCTCATTTATCTGTGATGCTTGATGCCGCTTGGCGCGATTATCATTTAACACTGTTTGCGTCTAAAAAATCAATCGTCTCTCCTATATTTAATGCAAATTGTACATTAACTGTCTAAACTGTCAATCCTGACATTTATACTAAAATCACAGGCTTATATGACAGATTAGCTATAATAGTCATTTAAGTCAGGTTAAAACTCAGTTAACCTTTACAGGGGGAGTGATAAGCAATTTCACTACCATCGCTACACTACCATTGCTACACAACGTCGGACATCGGCAATGACTGAAATGAAAGTGCTTACAACAGGCGAGGCAGCAAGGCACTGTGGGGTTACTTTTCGCACGGTGATTCGCTGGATCGAGCGGGGGCGACTAAAAGCTTATAAGTTGCCGGGGCGAGGGGATCACCGGATTCGGGCCGATGACTTCGTTATTTTCCTGCGTGAAAACAGTATGCCGGTCCCCGATGAGTTTGGGGGTGGTAATCGCATGATTCTGGTGGTGGAGGATCAGCCCGAAATGGCCGCGGCCATCCGGCGGGTGTTGACACGGGCTAACTATGAAGTGGCGGTTGCGCGGGATGGTTTTGAAGCAGGGACATTTCTGGCACGCCACAGGCCCTCGCTGGTTACACTGGACTTAAAAATGCCTGGCGTCGATGGACTTCAAGTGCTCACCTATATTCGGGAGCATAGTGAGCACGCCGATACCCGTGTGCTGGTGATATCCGCGGAAACCACCGAGGGGCTGGAGAGAGCACTCATTGCCGGAGCTAATGATGTGCTACAAAAGCCATTTGAAAACACCGAATTGTTGGAAAAAATTGAGCAGCTGACCGTGAGCCGGCAAGTCAATCCTCGTCCCTGAGCCCTATTAGGGGAGGACAGTGGAAGCTTTGTTTTATCTCGTCGTTTTCCAGCGAATGCAAATGAATATCGAATCCCCACAGTCTGTGCAGGTGTCGCAGAACCTCTTCCGATGAATCCGACAGTGGCTTGCGCTTGTGCCGATTGTGGTGCAGGGTCAAGGAGCGATCGCCCCTTATATTGACACTGTAAGCCTGGATATTGGGCTCGCGGTTGCCGAGGTTGTAAAGGCCGGCGAGTGCCTCGCGGATGGCCTGGTAGCCCGATTCATCGTGAATAGCCGTGACCTCTATCTCTTTTTTCTGATCGTCATCCAGGATGCAGAAGAATTTAAGGTCACGTATTACCTTGGGGGACAGGAACTGCAGAATAAAACTCTCATCTTTGAAGTTGCGCATGGCGAACTGGAGCGTTTGCAGCCAATCGCTACCGGCGATATCCGGAAACCATTGTTTGTCTTCCTCGGTTGGCTTTTCGCAGATACGGCGGATATCAGACATGATACTGAAACCCAGCGTGTAGGGGTTTATACCGTTGTAGTAGGCGCTGTCATACGGCGGCTGGTAGATCACGCTGGTGTGGTATTGGAGAAATTCCAGCATAAACCCGTCGTTGACCAGGCCGCGCTCGTAGAGGGTGTTGATCAACGTGTAATGCCAGAAGGTGGCCCAGCCTTCATTCATCACCTGGGTCTGGCGTTGGGGGTAAAAATATTGGGCTATTTTTCGAACAATTCTCACAATTTCCCGCTGCCAGGCCTCCAGTAGCGGGGCATTTTTTTCCACAAAGTAGAGCAGGTTTTCCTGCGGCTCGTCCGGAAAGCGGCTGTGTTCCTGATCGGCTTCCTCGTGTCCCTGTTTCGGGATGGTGCGCCACAGGTCATTGATCTGCTTTTGCAAGTACTCTTCGCGCTCTTTTTGCCGCTGGCGCTCCTCTTGCGCTGAAATGGGGTAGGGGCGTTTGTAGCGGTCGACCCCATAGTTCATCAGCGCATGGCAGGAATCGAGAATCAGCTCCACTTCGTCTATACCGTGACGCTCTTCACATTCGGCGATGTAATTTTTGGCAAATAACAGATAGTCGATGATGGAATCGGCGTCGGTCCAGGTGCGAAACAGGTAGTTGCCTTTGAAAAAAGAGTTGTGTCCGTAGCAGGCGTGGGCGATTACCAGTGCCTGCATGGTAATGGTGTTTTCCTCCATCAGGTAGGCGATACAGGGGTTGGAGTTGATGACGATTTCATAGGCCAGCCCCATTTGACCGCGGCTGTAGGTGCGCTCGATATTGAGAAATTGCTTGCCGTAGGACCAGTGGTTGTAGCCCAACGGCATGCCGACAGACGCGTAGGCATCCATCATCTGCTCTGAACTGATGATTTCTATCTGGTTGCGATAAGTGTCGAGGCCGAACTCTTCAGCCAGTTTGCCAATTTCCCTGTCGTAGGACTCTATTAGATCAAAGGTCCACTCCGATGTGGTCGATATGGGGCGAGGGGTTTGCATCTGGGTCATTACACGGCCTTTTTATGAAATAACTCGCGAAATACCGGGTATATGTCACCCACATCCACAATTTGTTGCATGGCAAAAGTTTCTGGGTAGCCGGCTTTGACAGTCTCGTATTCTTCCCACAGTGCCTGGTGGTTGCGCGGTGTAATTTCAATATAGGAGTAGTACTGAACTTTGGGCATGATGTCGTTCATCAGCAGTTTATAACAGGTGCTGGAATCGTCGTTCCAGTTGTCGCCGTCCGAAGCCTGGGCACCGTAGACATTCCATTCATTGAGTGGGAACCTGTCGTCGAGTACTTCCTTCATGAGTTTCAGGGCGCTGGATACAATGGTGCCTCCGGTTTCTCTGGAGTAGAAAAACTCCTGTTCGTCAACCTCTTTGGCGCTGGTGTGGTGGCGAATAAAAACCACTTCGGTGTGTTCGTAATTGCGCTGCAGAAACAGGTACAACAGGATAAAGAATCGCTTAGCCATATCCTTGGTCGCCTGGTTCATGGAGCCGGAAACATCCATCAGGCAGAACATGACAGCCTTGGAGCGGGGTATAGGCTGTTTTACATGTAGATTGTACTTGAGGTCGAAATCATCCAGCCAGGGAACTCTGCTTACCCGGGCGTGAAGTTTAGCCAGTTGGGCTTTCAGTTCTTCGAGCTTGCCGCTGTCGCGCAGCAGTGGATCGAGGGCTTCCAGTTCGGCAATATCCTGCTCCAGCTCCTTCATCTTGCGGCGTTTACCGCCGGTCAACGCCAGGCGACGGGCATTGGCCGCACGCAGAGAGCGCACGATGTTGATGCGCCCCGGCGAGCCTTCGTTACTGATTCCGGCGCGGTGCATTTTGAAGGACTCGTTGCCCGACAACTGGCGTTTCACCATGTTGGGCAGTTCCAAGTCTTCAAACATAAAGTCGAGAAATTCTTCCTGGGTGATTTGGAAGACAAAGTCATCCATTCCTTCGCCGCTGTCACTGGCGCCAGGGCCTGAGCCACTGCCTGCGCCCCCGGGTGGGCGGGGAATGCGGTCACCCTGAATAAATTCTTTGTTGCCGGGAAGGATATTGTTTACCTGGCCTCCCCTACCGTGATGGAATACTGGCTCGCTGATATCCTTGGTTGGGATACTGATTTGCTCGCCTTTATCAATATCGGTAATTGAGCGTTTGGATACCGCTTCGGCAACCGCTTTTTTAATGTGTTGCCGATAACGCCGCAAAAAACGCTGGCGATTGACAGCGCTTTTATTTTTGGCGTTAAGACGGCGGTCGACAATATAGCTCATAATCTGCCCCCTTTACACAGTGATGGAAGCTCATCACTGAGACTTCCTTACTCGCAGATACCACTCGGAGAGCAGGCGAACTTGTTTTTCGGTATATCCCCGTTCCGTCATGCGTGCGACGAAATCCTCGTGTTTCTTCTTGTCGTCCACAGAGGCTTTGGCATTGAAGGAAATAACCGGCAACAGATCCTCTGTATTGGAAAACATTTTTTTCTCAATAACGGTTCGCAGTTTTTCGTAGCTGCTCCACACGGGATTTCTACCGTGGTTATTGGCTCTGGCGCGTAATACAAAGTTGACCACTTCGTTGCGGAAGTCTTTTGGATTACTGATGCCCGCCGGCTTTTCAACCTTTTCCAACTCTTCGTTCAGGGCCGCGCGGTCTAGAATTTCGCCTGTTTCCGGATCGCGGTATTCCTGATCCTGTATCCAGAAGTCGGCGTAAGTAACATAGCGATCGAAAATATTCTGACCATATTCCGCATAGGATTCCAGGTATGCTGTCTGAATCTCTTTGCCGATAAATTCGACGTAGCGCGGAGCCAGGTACTCTTTTATAAACGTCAGATATTTTTCCTGCAGTTCCGGTAGGAATTGCTCCTGTTCAATCTGCTGTTCCAATACATATAGAAGGTGTACCGGGTTGGCGGCAATCTCGCTGGAATCAAAGTTAAACACTTTCGATAAAATTTTGAAGGCAAACCGGGTCGAGAGGCCGGTCATTCCTTCATCCACACCGGCGGCGTCGCGATATTCCTGCATGGACTTTGCCTTGGGGTCGGTGTCCTTGAGATTTTCGCCGTCATAGATGCGCATCTTTGAGTACAGGTTTGAATTGTCCGGCTCTTTGATACGCGACAGAGTCGTGAACTGCGCCAGCATTTTTAATGTGTCCGGCGCACATTGGGCGTTTGCCAGGGAACTGTTCTGCAGCAGCTTTTCGTAGATGCGAATTTCTTCAGAAACCCGCAGGCAATAAGGTATTTTGACGATATAGACACGGTCTATAAACGCCTCGTTGTTTTTGTTGTTCTTAAACGACTGCCATTCCGCTTCGTTGGAGTGGGCGAGAATAACTCCCTCGAACGGAATCGCCCCCAGCCCTTCGGTACTGTTGTAGTTACCTTCCTGGGTGGCAGTCAGCAGCGGGTGAAGCACCTTGATCGGGGCTTTGAACATTTCCACAAATTCCATAATGCCCTGGTTGGAACGGCACAGTCCACCGGAGAAGCTGTAGGCGTCGGGGTCACTTTGTGGGAAATCTTCAAGCTTGCGGATATCCACCTTACCAACAAGTGAGGAAATATCCTGATTATTTTCATCACCGGGTTCGGTTTTGGTTATTGCGATTTGATCGAGAATGGATGGATAGACTTTTACAACACGAAACTGACTGATATCACCGTTATACTCATGTAACCGTTTCACGGCCCATGGGGACATAATCTGTTTTATATAACGTTTGGGGATTCCGTAGTCTTCTTCGAGAATCAGGGCGTCTTCATCTGGATCGAACAACCCCAGCGGCGATTCGAAAACGGGAGAACCTTTAATACAGTATATAGGTTGCTTTTCGACAAGTGATTTTAGTTTTTCCGCCAGCGATGATTTCCCGCCGCCTACCGGTCCCAGCAGGTAGAGTATTTGCTTTTTCTCTTCAAGGCCTTGCGCCGCGTGTTTGAAGAAGGAAACGATCTGCTCGATGCATTCTTCCATCCCGTAAAAATCGCTGAAAGCCGAATAGCGTTTAATGATTTTGTTGGAAAAAATCCGACTGAGACGCGAGTCACGGGATGTGTCCACAAACTCGGGCTCACCAATAGCCATTAACATGCGTTCAGCGGCTGTTGCATAAACACTGGGGTCAGACTTACAGAGGTCCAGGTATTCCTGGATGCTCATCTCCTCCTGTTGTGTCGTTTCGTATCGTTCGCGGTAATGGCTAAAAATGCTCATGGAATGCCTCCTTCACCGATTGGACCAGGGTAACCGCTGCTTGTGCCCCTCTAAAGGACATTTAACTCTACGCCAAGGTTCCCCCTTTAGACTACATATAACTCCTATTAGCGCTATATTGTGATAGTGAATGTCATTGGAAAATTTCGCATAAATAGATTAGCAGCCTTTACATATTCAAAATCGATTAAAAAATAGCGTACACTCTGGCCGTGGTAAAAGCGTTCTACTCACTGGATTCTATACAATAATGACATAAGGCTTGATATACCTAAATCTCAAACGCTTTGGGTATATACCCTGGAAACATTTATGTCAATGTTGCCCCGGTATTGGCCTTTCCACAGCCTGTTATAAATCCAAGGCGATTTTTATACCATATATTGAAGTTATTTTTGAGTAAATACCCCGGGTTGCCAGAGACTGGCAAATAGGTTTTATATCATTGGAAAAGGTGGGAAAAAGCTGTGAAAGTTCTGGTTACCGGGGGAGCCGGCTATATTGGCAGTCACACCTGTATTGAACTGCTGGCGTCGGGATTTGAGCCCGTTGTGGTGGATAACTTCTGTAACAGCAAGCCTCTGGCTTTGGCGCGGGTTGAACGAATCACCAACCAGTCAATTCCGTGTTATAACCTGGATATTACCAATTATGGGGCGTTGAAGGATATATTCAGGCGTTATGATATCAATGCCGTGCTTCATTTTGCTGGACTGAAAGCGGTTGGCGAATCTAACCAATTGCCACTGCACTATTATCAAAATAATATCGGCGGCACCATGAATTTATGCCGGGTAATGGAGGAGTACGGCGTCAAAACGCTAGTGTTCAGTTCATCGGCGACCGTGTACGGTGATCCGGCCAATGTGCCGATTAGAGAAACCTTTCCCACCGCTGCGACCAACCCTTATGGTCGCAGCAAACTGATGGTGGAGGAAATACTGCGGGACCTTTGCGCAGCACCGGGAAGTAACTTATCCGTGACATTGCTGCGCTATTTCAATCCCATCGGAGCGCATAAAAGTGGTCTTATTGGTGAAGACCCGCAGGGAATTCCCAATAACTTGCTCCCTTATGTGGCTCGGGTCGCAATCGGAACGCTGCCCAGATTACAGGTGTTTGGTGCGGACTACGATACTGTCGACGGCACTGGAGTCAGGGATTATATTCATGTTGTCGATCTCGCCAGAGGTCATGTCAAAGCACTGGAAAAAATGCGACAGCCTGCCTCCGGTTGCCGGGTTTACAATCTGGGCACGGGTCGAGGCTATAGTGTCCTGGAGGTCGTGAGCGCGTTTGCGGACATCAGCGGCAAACCGATTCCCTACGATCTGGCCGCACGCCGCACAGGTGATATTGCCGCGTGCTACGCTGACCCTTCCCTGGCGGCGCGAGAGCTGGGCTGGCGTGCAGAATTTGATCTCAATCGAATGCTTGTAGACACCTGGCGCTGGCAGTCG
>JARROD010000204.1:0-8401 GCA_037384225.1 Exilibacterium sp. | reverse complement strand
GGGTTTCAGCAGCCAGGTGTTGTAGGCGCTGAACATGTGTTTTTCTGGGGGGGCAATAACTTCAGGCAAAATACAGTTTCCTTCGCTGATGAGGTGCGTAACGTTGGCAGGACTTTACAATTCTTTCCCGGCAACCGGCATAAATTGAAGGGTCAGCGATCCTGGTTCCGGTTTTCGTTTACTTTTGAATATGCGTCGTTGTTTTCACTGGGGGGGCTCTGTCTATCCAGCATGCCTATGTCGAGCACCGGTGAAGCGTCGATATGCTGCGCATCCATCATTTGGGCGACCCGCTGCAAAGCCGATATGATCATAGTCTGCTCCCATTCGTGGAGGTCGACAAATTGACGGGCAAAGTGATCCTGCAGTGGAATAGGGGCATTTTTCAGTGTTTCCATGGCCTGATCAGAGAGATAGGCGTGGACTTTTCTTTTATCTTCTTCTGAGCGCTCGCGGTAGACAAGGTTACGTTTTTCCAGTCGATCCAGAATAGTGGTAACCGTTGCCTGGCTGAGGCTAATTTCGCTGGCGAGTTCACCGATGGTTATCTGACCCTTATCGCGAATAGACTGTAATACCAGAATTTGTGGTGCGGTAAGGCCGGTTGTCTTGGCCAGGTATTTGGAGTGCAGATCGGTTGCCCTGATAACCCGGCGCAACGCGATAAGCACTTCTTCGATACGATTCAAAAGTACGTCCTTCTCCAGTTGGGTAAGGCCCAGATTATAAACGGTATTGACGGGGGGGCGAGCAGTTTTATACATGCTGTGCAATCTTTTCGCTGTATTTAATGAAATCGACCAGGATAAATAAATTTTCCTGATGGTAGACAGTTCCCTTGATAAATTCCCTGTTTATAGACTGTTCGCTGGGTTCTATCTGGCTGTGGTGAAATTTCACGATCTCCTCCACGCCATCGACACTGACTCCCAGTAATTCATCGGATGCTTCCAAAATGATAATACGTCTCTCATCCGGACCCAGGGTTGTGGGGGGCAGCCCCAGTAGTTTATAGCCCGACAGCACGGTGATAACTTCGCCACGCACGTTCAAAACCCCCTCCGCCTCCAGCGGTGCTCCGGGAACGGGGGTGGGTTTCAAATAGGGCATTATCTCCCTGACTGCGTGCACTGGAAGCACATATTTTTCATCACCCAGGGTAAAACTGACCCACTGCTGCTTCATCGTCGGTTGCACTGGCGCGGCGTTATGCGGGCTTTGAGAAACCTGCGCAGAATGTGGCTTACGCGGCTGATTCAACAATTGTTCACTCATCTATTGAAACTCTTTATGGTTTCCTGCTCTAGACATTCATAATATTTAGTGTACTATATTTAGAGCACTAAACAATATGCAGCGGTTAATAAAGAGCCCTCAGCGGTTAATAAAGAACCCTCAGCGGTTAATAAAGAACCCTCAGCGGTTAACAAGCCCTCAGCGGTTAAAAGGCCTTCAGTGGTTAATAACGAGCCTTCGGCTATCGGTAAAAAGCCTCTGGCAGTTAAACTGCGGCCACCCCTGCCGGCGGACGGTGCGAAAGTGTTTAAGCTAGTGGCCGCAAGCCCGCCTCTGGATCCCAATTCCATCTACTGTAATCTGCTGCAATGCAGTCATTTTTCCTCCACTTCGGTGGCCGCCGTGAATAATTCCGAAGAGTTGGTTGGGTTTATTTCCGGTTACCGGATCCCCGAGCGCCCCGAAACCCTTTTCATCTGGCAGGTGGCGGTCGCCTCGCAGGGGCGGGGCCAGGGGCTGGCAACCCGTATGCTTAATGACATCCTCCAGCGTCAGGGAGGTGAGGTCACCGCTCTGGAAACAACCATTACAGAGTCAAACCAGGCCTCCTGGTCGCTGTTTAAGGGGATGGCCAAAAAGCTGTCGGTACCCCTTAACACCACGGTGATGTTCGATCGTAAGCAGCATTTTCACGGCGCTCATGAAACCGAGATGCTAGTCAGAATAGGGCCTTTCAGTATCCCTGAGAAGCAGGCGACAAGCGGCGGGCCTCAAACTTATGGCCAAACGCCCAGGGTCAATAGTCTATAGTCAATAACAGGAGTGGTAGTAATGAAAATTTTTGATGAAATTGAATCGGAAGTACAAAGTTATGCGCGCTCATTTCCGCGCGTGTTTCACAAAGCCAAAGGTGAGTTTCTCTACGACGAGGAAGGCAATGAATACCTGGATTTTCTCGCCGGGGCCGGCACATTGAATTACGGCCATAACAACCCCCTGTTCAAAGAAAAGCTGCTCGACTACATCAGTGACGACGGCATCACCCACGGCCTGGATTTGCACACCAAAGCGAAAGGCGAGTTTCTGGAAGCCTTCAACGAAAAAATTCTTAAGCCACGCGGATTGGATTACGTGGTGCAATTTACCGGTCCGACCGGCACCAATGCTGTCGAAGCGGCCTTGAAGTTGGCCCGCAATGTCACCGGGCGGGAAAATATTATCTCCTTTACCAACGGTTTTCACGGCGTCAGTCTGGGGTCACTGGCGGCTACGGGCAACTCCCACCATCGCGGCGCCGCCGGCGTTAGCCTCAGCGGCACAAGTCGTATTCCCTATGATGGTTATCTTGGCGAGGACATAGATACCACAGCTTATCTTGATAAGGTACTGTCGGACTCAAGCAGCGGTATAGACACGCCGGCTGCGGTCATTGTCGAGACAGTTCAAGGCGAGGGCGGTATTAATGTCGCCAGCTTCGAGTGGTTAAGAAATCTGGACGCGGTGTGTAAAAAGCACGGTGTCCTGCTGATTATCGATGACATTCAGGCAGGTTGTGGCCGTACCGGCACCTACTTCAGTTTTGAGGATGCCGGAATTTACCCGGATATAGTCACCTTATCCAAGTCCCTGGGCGGCTACGGCCTGCCTTTCGCCGTGGTACTGTTCAGACCCGAAATCGATCAATGGAAACCGGGAGAGCACAACGGCACTTTCCGGGGTAATAATTTTGCCTTTGTCACTGCCAAGGCGGCTATCGACTGCTACTGGTCGGACGAGCGTTTTTCCGTGGAAGTTAAACGCAAAGGCAAATATGTTACGAAGCGGCTCGCGGCTATTGTTGAAAAATATGGCGAAGGCAATTTTACCGCCCTGGGTCGCGGTATGTTTCAGGGTATTAATTGCGTCAATGGCGATCTCGCCGGCAAGATTACCCGCAATGCTTTTCAAAAAGGGCTGATCATTGAAACCAGCGGTGCGGATGATCATGTGGTGAAATTTCTGTGCCCCTTGATTATCAGTGACGCCAACCTCAAGAAAGGTATCGATATTGTCGAAAAGGCGATCGAAGAGGTGTGTGCGAAGGAAAACTTCATCCCTGAGGAAGTGGATTATTTCGAGCCCCAAAAATTAGCCAGTTAGCGGTATCTTCCTGTGTCAGGATAAATATCGTCTATATAGGCTTGTCAATTAAAGAATCATTGTGCAATTTATTGTGGTAAAGAACTTATGATTGTTAGAACATTGCCAGAGGCGGATAAAACCGACCGCCGCACTGTCTCTCCTGATGGCAACTGGGAGAGTACAAGGTTATTGCTGAAAAATGATAATATGGGATTTTCATTTCATATTACCACCATATACGCCGGTGCGGATTTTCAGATGCATTATAAGAATCATCTGGAATCGGTATTTTGCATTTCCGGCGAGGGCGAAGTGGAAACCCTTGCCGATGGCAAGAAATATCCCATAGCGCCCGGAACCATCTATATTTTGGATCAGCACGATAAACATATTTTGCGTGCGTTTAAGGAAATGAAGATGGCGTGTGTCTTCAACCCTCCGCTCAATGGCAAGGAAGTGCACAACTCGGACGGTGCTTACGAACTGGAGGCTGAAGCCGTTACCAGCTAGCGGTTGTCAACATTTAGTTGTCAACATTTAATAGTTTTCAAGGCTGGATTGTGAACGCTATTCGCATCCGGCCCCAAATCACAGGAGGACGTAATTTACTATGGCTACTGAAGATATCGATACGTCTGGAGGCGCAGAAGATATCTATCCTTCCCGGTGCGGGATCAAAGCGGCATTGGTTGAGCGGCAGGACCCTGTGGTTTATGCCTCATCCTCGGAAGGGGGCCCCATTGACCGCTCGCTAGTCAAGCAATATGACAGGCAGGGATTTCTCGTTCTTGAGAACGTATTTAGTGCAAAGGAAGTCGCTTATCTGCGACGTGAGCTGGACCATCTTCGCAACGACGAGCGCATTAAAACCTCACAGGAAGCCATTACTGAACCGGGCGGGGAGGATGTGCGCTCAATTTTTAAAGTGCACAAAATCAGTTCCGTGTTTGCAAAGCTCGCCAATGACAGACGGTTGGCGGGATTGGCGCAATATCTACTCAATGATCGAGTGTATATTCATCAGTCGCGGGTCAATTACAAGCCGGGGTTTCGCGGCAAGGAGTTTTATTGGCACTCCGACTTTGAAACCTGGCATGTTGAAGACGGCATGCCCAGAATGCGGGCTGTGAGTATGTCGATTGCCCTGACGGAAAATTTCGAATGTAATGGTCCGTTAATGTTAGTCCCGGGTTCTCACAGATCCTATGCCATCTGTGAAGGTGAAACCCCCGAAGAGCATTACAAGTTATCGTTGAAAAAACAGGAATACGGTATTCCGGCGGATGAAAATCTGCGGGAGATGGTACAGCAGGGCGGGATTGTCTCGGCTACGGGCAAGCCGGGCAGTGTGATCGTGTTTGAATGCAACACTATGCACGGTTCCAATAGCAATATTACACCATTCCCCCGTTCCAATGTATTTTTTGTGTACAATGCACTGAACAATCGGGTGGTGGACCCGTTTTCCGGCCTGGCTCCGCGCCCGGAATATATTTGCAGTCGGGCGGAGATAGAACCCATTGAACCTCAGAGCGTTAAATTGTCAGATGAAGAGGTGCATGAATAAAAACGCGATGCGTTAGGGCTGCCATAAAAATTGGATTATTGGTTTGCTCGCGTATTCACGCGTTGAAAGAGGAAGTAAACTCTTATGAGCTTTCATAGTGTAGAAAAAATTGGCGGTACGTCAATGAGTGACTATGCCGCAGTTCGCGACAATATCATCTTAAAACCCACTCATAATAAAAAAACACTCTATCAACGTATTTTTGTGGTCTCCGCCTACGGCGGTATCACCGATCAGTTGCTGGAGCACAAAAAAACCGGCCAGGCCGGTATCTTTGCGTTATTTGCCAACGGCGTCAACGACGACAGTTGGCTGGATGCACTGCAAGCGTTAAAGCAGCGTATGTTTGATATCAATGCGCGCCTGTTTGGTGAAGGAATTCTGTTGCAACGGGCCAATGACTTTATCGGCGAGCGCCTGGACGATGCCGAGCGCTGCCTGGCCGATCTGCAACGACTCTGCCGCCACGGGCATTTCGCCCTGGATATACATCTGGCCACGGTACGGGAAATGCTGGCGAGTATCGGCGAGGCACACAGCGCCTGGAACACTGTGCAACTGTTACAGTGCGACGGTATTAACAGCTGTTTTGCCGACCTTACGGGTTGGAAAACCGCCAACCATATTTCCCTGGATGAACGGATTCTCTCAGCGCTTAAGGATGTGGAATTGAGCCGGCAGTTACCCATTGTCACCGGTTACGCGCACAGTGAAAACGGTCTGATGTCGACATTCGACCGCGGTTACAGCGAAATGACCTTCAGCCGTACTGCCGTATTGACGCAGGCGACAGAGGCGGTTATTCACAAGGAATTTCACCTGAGCAGCGCCGATCCCAGGCTGGTGGGGGAGGACAACTCTGTCCCTATCGGCAGAACCAACTACGATGTTGCCGATCAGTTGGCAAACCTGGGTATGGAAGCCATTCACCCCAAAGCGGCCAAGGGAATGCGGCAAAACAATATTCCGCTACGGGTGAAAAACACTTTCGAGCCGGATCACACCGGCACGCTGATTACCGGGGACTACATCAGCGACACCCCCTGTGTGGAAATCATTGCCGGTTGTAAAGGCGCTTACGCGATAGAATTGTTCGATCAGGATATGGCGGGAAATATCGATCATTATGACCGCGAAATTCTGGCGGTGATTCGCCGCTATAAAGCCCATATTATTTCCAAAGATATTAACGCGAACACGATTACCCACTACTTGTCCACGAACCTGAAAACGATAAAAAGAATTCGGCGCACCCTGGGTGAGCAGTTCCCCGAAGCGGAAATCAATCAACAAAAAGTGGCGATAGTTTCCGCCATCGGCAGTGATATGCAAATATCAGGAATACTGGCGAAGACTGTCGGTGCGCTGGCGGAAAAAAATATCAGTGTGCTGGCGTTGCACCAATCAATGCGTCAGGTTGATATGCAATTTGTTATCAATGAGGACGACTATGCCGAGGCGATTAAAAGCCTGCACAGTTGTCTTGTGGAGGTGCACGACCACGGTCGAGCCATTTGCCTCGCTTCCTGAACCGGGCGCGCGCTCCGTGGGTATTTTTTACAGAGAATAATTACATGATACTTAGCTTTTTGTTTTTCCTTGGGGTGTTTGTCGCTATCGGCGTGAGTTCACTGTTTCAAAGCCGGGGTACCAAACAGGATTATTATCTGGCCAGCAGCTCGATTCATCCGGCGCTGGTCGGGTTGTCCGCGGTGGCGACAAATTGCAGTGGCTATATGTTTATCGGTGTTATCGGTTACACATACAGCACCGGGTTGGCATCAATATGGTTGATGTTGGGGTGGATAACCGGGGATTTTTTGACCTCCACCTTTGTCCATTCACGGCTGCGCCAGGCCACACAGCAGACGGGTGAAGCCAGCTATGCCGGTGTGCTCAGCCATTGGTACGGCACCCGCTTTAAGCAGTTGCAACGAGTGGTGGCGATAATTTCCCTGACTTTTCTACTCGCTTATGCCAGTGCGCAGTTGGTGGCTGGGAGTAAAGCGTTGTATGTGTTGTTCAACTGGCCAATCGAGGCCGGCGCGATAATGGGGGCGGTACTGGTAGTGCTTTACTGTTTTGCCGGTGGCATTCGCGCCTCCATTTGGACCGATGCAGCCCAGTCGACGGTGATGATGCTGGCGATGGGGCTGATGCTCTACATCGCGACGTTATCGCTTGGCGGCGTGACGGGCGCGATAGAGAAGATGAACGCTGTGGATGGGTTTCTCGACTGGTTTCCCAAAGACGTGGCAATGCCCGGCCTGGCTGGGGGGCTGTTATTTGCTATAAGCTGGGCGTTTGCCGGCATGTCGGTGATAGGTCAACCCCATGTGATGGTTCGGTTTATGGCGTTGAGCGATTCCGGCAAGATGCGTCAGGCCAGGGTTTGGTATTATGTGTGGTTTACTGTTTTTTACAGTATGGCAACGGGTGTCGGCATGCTTTCCCGTATTTATCTCGGTGATTCATCGACTTTCGATGCTGAACTGGCGCTGCCAACAATGGCGCAACAACTGCTGCCGCCGGCGTTGGTGGGGTTGGTTTTGGCCGGTGTTTTCGCCGCTACCATGTCCACCGCCGATTCCTTGATATTAAGCTGCTCGGCGGCACTTACTCACGATTTAATACCCCATAAAATTGAGAATACGCTGGTGCTTAAGCTGGCGACCACTATTATCACGTTGGGTGCCCTTGGGTGGGCACTGCTGAACAGCCAGAGTGTGTTCAGCTTGGTTATCATGGCCTGGTCCGGTCTGGCGAGTGCTTTTGCTCCCTTGCTGATCGTCCTGTGTCTGGGGGAAAAACCCAGTGAGAGACACAGTATTTTGGCTGTCTTCGCCGGCCTGGGAACGGCATTGATCTGGCGTTATGTCGGATGGCAGGGTGCGATATACGAGGGCATGGCGGGTATTCTCGTTGGCTTGCTGGTTTTTTATGCTCCAGTGTTTGTGAGAAAGACCGCGCCTGTGCTTGCTGATAGTAAATAATAATTTAAAATTTCACCTTTGTTGTCGAACAATAATTTTTCCTGCACTATGGCCATTTACATCTTATTGGAGGAGAAAATATTTAGATGTAAGTGGTGACCATTCAGTCTAGAGTCTGTGCGTGCCGGGAGGTCGGCAGCTTAAGCGGCGATTGCGGAGTTTTGTAAAAGTTTCACTCCGATACAGTATAAATTTTGGTTCATAACCGCTTTGCTGTTGTACGGCCTTCTGGACTTAATAGTGTGTACCCAGACTTGGAGTGAAAGTGGGTACAAAAAATAATTATCATTTTTTGCACCCATCCTGAGTTTGACACAAAAAATAATAAGGTGAAAATAATGATAATTCAATTCGAACGCGCTCATCTGTTGCGGCGCAGCGCTGGCTGTGGCTGGAAAATAATCTCGTTGTTGCTTTTGTTTTTTGCGTTCAGTGCTTCGGTGCGCGCGGAACTGTATTGGGGAGAATTTAAGCAAGACGGCTG
>JARROD010000203.1:0-7063 GCA_037384225.1 Exilibacterium sp. | reverse complement strand
GATGGTGCACCCGATGTCATCCACAAAGACGCAAGGTACCACACAAGGGCCATTCCATAATCGCAAAGAGAACGCAATCGCCCAGGCTAAAGCCGGCCACAACCCCCAACGTTCCTACTTTTCTTCCCTGATAGCGGGCGCCATGTGCCTGGCAGGCATCTTCCACGACCTTTAATCCATACCTGTGTGCCACCTCGAGAAGAGGCTCAAACTCGATCGGCAGGCCATGCAGATGGACGGCAATGATGGCTTTGGTATTGGGCGTGATTACGGCCTCGCTCGAAGCCCAAGGAAAAAGCCTGCCTCGCTACATTCAACAAGAATACGACAACGTCCTCCATTGTCGGATCTGGCGGGAACGAAACACCCCGCTACCCGCGGGGTGTTCGTAGAGCCGGCGGCCTCCCGGCCTGCCTTTAGAAGGGCTTAGTAACTTAAACGTAAACCCAAACCGAAATAACGGCCTTCGTCGCGGACGTCCTGAGTATATTGAAGCCCGTCAATCACAGTGAAATTACGGAAAGGTTTCGCCAGGATATTAGCCACGTCCGCATAAACCGCCATATTGTCGTTTACATCAAAGCTTGCGGAGAAATCGAGACGATCCCGAGTACGGGTTTTGCTACCCGCGAAACTACCATCAATCGTATCAGAATAATTGTTCACCCAGGTCTCACGATTGTTGTAAGACAGTCGTGCAGAAAAGCGTGCATTTTCATAGAAAACAGCCGCGTTGTAAGTGTATCTGGAAATGCCGGTTATATCCCTAAAATTATCGAAGTCGCCGTCACTGTTGGGATACCGGTTTTTGCCTTCCAGTTTGGTCACATTTGCAGATATGCCGAATTGCCTTAAGTATTCAGGTACGAATTCATAATCCATGAATGTCAAGGCATTTAGTTCCCAGCCCTTGAGTTCACCTTCCCCGGCATTCTCAGGTTTATTCAGTCTGACAGTGCCGTAGTCCGGATCTTCAACAAATCGGGTGAACCTGCTAAGAAAGCCCTCGAGGTCACGGTAAAAAACGGCTCCACTCACAAAGCCTGTCTCAGAGAAATAGTACTCCAGGCTGATATCATAGTTATCAGAGGTCAGCGGTTTGAGGTCTGGATTGCCACCTGAACCACTGGCGTCTTCCCGTAACGAACCATCATCTGGATTTACATTGCCGCGATCTATCTGGGTAATGTTCAGCGCCGGGTTCAAATCACCAAAACCAGGCTTGGTCCGCGTCTTGGTAAAACCCGCCCGGAATTGCAATTCTTCTGTCAACATCGCCCTTACGCTGATATTAGGTAACACATCGATATAGCTGTTATCTCTTGTACGGGCCTCGCGAGTTTCTTCACCTTCAAACCGAACTATTGATGTGCCTTGGTTTTTGGAGTCCGTCTGCACGACCCGGACGCCGGCAAATGCGTCAACGCCCACAGAGCCCAATTCAAAGTGGGATTTGGTTTGCAAATAGATAGCGTAAGTCTGTTCTTCGGCAAACCATTGATTGGCGGGATCAATGGCGAGGTTCGTGGCTGCCCACCTCGCAGCCTCGTCAGGTTTATTTCGTTCCAGCAAATTTTCATAGGCGAATCTAGCCAGTGCCGCCTGGTTACTTTGAATGCTGTCCAGCGTTGGCGCCAGATATTGGGTGAAGCCTTGACCGCTTACGCGAAGTGAATTTTGGGTAAGCTCCATATCGAGGTATGGGAGATCCGATATTGGGATTCCCAGATCCCAGAACCATGCATATCGATTCCCACTTCTCTGGGTTGCTTCACGGTCGCTGTAGCGGAAACCGAATTGCAAAGTGTGCAGCCAATCCCCCCAGCCTGTATCATAGGTAAAATCGGTGCGCCACTGCAGCCCCTTTCCGCCGACTTCGTGGATAGATTCAAAATAGCCCCGGGCCTGGTAGGTGCTTATATCCGTGGGATCCCAATCGGGCGAGTCAAAGATAGCACCGCTGTCCGAGCCTATAAAGTTCACATTAACGGTGGGAGAAAAAGCGAGCCCTGTATCAAAGCTCCAGGCATAATCGTTGAACTCGCTATCGGTATAGGCCAAGTCCGTGGCGATTTGCAGGAGACCATTGTCCCACTTGAGGCCGAGCGCATACTGATAAGTGTCAGTATTGGCTTTGTGAGTCGAACGATAAGCCTCCGCTGGCATGCCGCCGCTTTTCGTGAGGCTTGCCGCCTGAGTGTTATTGGTTCCCGGAACCATAGTGATATTCGAAAGAATAGGGTACCCCCCTCCATCAGGGAAGTTCAACGAGTCACGGTCGGTCATGTGAAACCAGAAGTTGTCCTGCACCCCGGTAAAACGATAGCCTTGATAAATGCCATCAAAGTAAACCTCAAGCTCGTCATTGGGCCGCCACTGCAACGCTATGTTAGCCGATGGACGCCAACGATCGCCGGACTCACTGTAGAGACCAACTCTGGCCGGAAGAACAAAGCCGCCTTCGCTAAAGGGTTCCTCAATACTCCAGCGGGATTCTGCCGTTGGAAACCAGGTCGCGTTCCAACGTAACCCGGTATCAAACTCTGACTGGGCATAAGTCGCGTTGGCGAGAAAGCCCACCTCACCAATACTGGTTTTCCAACGGTTGGAATAAAGAACATTGCCGTTTGGGGAGGATTTTTCACTTTGATCGTTGTAGCCATAGTGAACACCACCCGCGATTTTTTGACCATCAAAGTCGAAGGGGCGCCGTGTGCGCACGTTAACGAGCCCGGCGAGACCGGGCTCGATCAGATCCGCGGTTCCGGACTTGTAGACCTCAATGCCCGCCAGCGCCTGAGAGGGGAAATCCTGCAATGCCGCGCGGCGCTGTTCCGCCACGAAAAATTCACGGCCGTTATAGGTTGTGGTCACATCGGGCAGGCCACGAATAAGTACGGAGTTGGCTTCATCATTGAATCGGGTAACTTGCACGCCCACAATGCGCGCAATACTTTCGGCGGCTGTTATGTCAGGCAGCTTGCCAATATCCTCGGCAACGATGGCATCAACCACGGAATCGGAATCCATTTTGATTTCCTGAGCCTTCTTGATGCTCTGTCGAAGTCCCAAAACCTTGACCTCTTCCAGTAGCAATTCGCCTTCTTCGGCCTCGACCACATTGTCGTCGGCGGCTTTGACTTCTTTTTGCTCTTGATCGCTATTAGATGCCTGATCTTGGCTTACCACTTGTTGGGTTTGAGCATGGGCGGGCGCCAGAGCAACGACAAGCAGCAGAGGTGCACATTTACGCATTGATCTCTCCTCAATTTTAGAATTATTTTATGGCATCAATACAATCCTTTATATTTATCTTATTTATATTATGATTTTACTAAACATACAAGTGTAAACTTTCCGACCTGTTAATAATTTTGAAATTTTTCTCAAATTAGTGCTTTAAATTTAATACTTTCTCTGATTTTTAATGGCTTTAGATAAGCCGTCAGTTAATTTCGAATCGGTCTTGGCAAGCAAGAAATATTACGCAAGGTTATATTTCCGGTCTGAGTGAAGTATTGTAATAAATGAAGAAATTTTTGAATAACAACCTCTCTTGTAACTTCTCAATAACCCGGGGTAATAGCCAAGAATACTCCCTCTGTGCCCGGAGTTAAATAGCGCTTGTCGGTCGGCAAGATACCCACAAAGTTACAACGCTGATCTGGCCCACAAGCTTAGGCCCTGTAAAGAAATAACTTCACATTATCGCTGACTTTGAAGATGATCTGGAAACTCTACGAAGGTTTGGGCATTCCGGCAGAGTCGTTGATAAAACCACCGCAAGCTCATGCCTAATCGCTCTCCATCGTCTTGTAGCTTTTCTCGCAATTATTGAACATGCGCTGGAGCATAGGGACGCCGCAGTCAACGTAGTCGTGAATCGTCACCTGCGTTTTATCTTCTGATGCCCGGCAAATCCTTATATGCTAATAAAATACAAAATTACTCTTTATCACCAAACCATCTTGACATGCTCGTAGCGCAGTTTTTTTCATCCGCGAAAACCCGCGGCACTGCCAGCTTTCCATATTCATGTTCAAAACCAAGCTCACTAACGCCATCTGATCACATTTGCACATATTTGATGCTATTTAAACCGGAGACGGTTTTGAACCCAGCGCCCTCCCCTCCACCAACTCCTTTCTGTAAAACACCTCTTCCCAGTTTTTTCAGTTTGTATCCCCCCTCGTCACAGGCCTTGTACGGCAAGGGTTTGTGGACTTCGGCGGTGTTGTGGTCGCGGATTGGGAGTGTTGATTCGCTCTCTGCGGGGGTACTTTCTTATCCATGCTGATACGAGACCCATAAACCCCAGTATCACAATTCCCAATCGCTATGAACACTTTCTAAAACTTGCCTTTCGCCCCCACCCACATATAATTCCACATATATGCCCGACCATAACGAGAGGTACCGAACCATGGGTCAAGTAACGATATATCTGGATGATGAAATAGAAGCCAAAATGACCGCAGCGGCTGAATCCATGCACCTGTCGAAGAGCAAATGGATAGCGAACCTGATCAACGAAAAAGTAACCACTGAATGGCCAAAGTCAATTGTTGAACTTGCCGGCGCCTGGAAAGACTTGCCAACCGCAGAAGAACTCCGATCCGAGTTGGGCAGTGACGCAAAACGAGAGCCGTTTTAATGTATATCCTCGACACCAACACGTTGATTTATTTTTTTAAAGGCATGGGAAAAGTTTCTGAAAAATTATTGAGCCTGTCACCTAAAGAAGTTGGCATTCCTACAGCTGTCTTGTATGAGTTAGAGGTTGGTATTGCGATATCTACGTCACCGGAAAAAAGGTCTACGCAACTCCAAGAATTAATCGGTATAACACAACTGCTCCCCTTCGGTTTTAACGAAGCGACAGCAGCTGCAAATGTTCGCGCAAATCTTGAAGCGTCCGGCAATCCGATCGGTCCTTATGATGTACTAATAGCAGGAACGGCTTTAGCGCAACAAGGCATACTGGTTACCAATAATACAAACGAATTTCAACGTGTGCCCAATCTAAGAATTGAAAATTGGTATCAGTGAGAATTCAGTTTGTCGAACGGCGTATAGGTGAGCGTGCGACCACTGCTGTCGCCGGTTATACTACCGTAGGCAAAAAGAGTCTCCCCCTCATGGACCGCGCCACATCAACTGGATTCCAACGTGAGTTTGGGTGCACCATATCCAATGCTGAACACTACCCTGCTACCATCACCCTTTTGACAGAGTGCTTGTCGCACAAACTCAAGCCGAGGGGTTAATTATTGTAACTGATGCATCCCGCCTGGCGTCGTCGCTCCCCCTGTCCTTAAAAGAAAAGGGGGAACAAAAATTGACGCACTCTGAAAACCTAAATCTCAAACGCTTTGGGTATATATTAAAAAAATAAGAGCGCTGATAGAGCCGTTGCTGCTTATTGCCGATCTGAAAACTCAACAGTATGACTGCTGATGGAATTACGACCCTTGTGCCACGTAGATATCACCACTGTGCCGGCGATCTTGTCCTGAATGGCCTGGCGGTTGGGGTCCCAGTATATTTGCAGGAAACCCAGCAGACCGGTGGCTACGCCGGCACCGTAGCCACCGTAGCGGCCGAAGGCTCCCCACAGACCGATGGCTTTGTTGTCCAGTTGCACTACTTTCAGGCCGAACAGCCTTTTGCCCGGAGTTTTGCCGCTCCAGAGGGTAATGAACAGAGTAAAATACATCGCGCTCCAGGAGAGACCCAGACCCAGGTCGGCGATGATGCCTTTGGCCCATGCGATGAGGGAAGGGGAGTGGTTTTCTCCGCTTGGGCTTTCGTCCTCGAGTCTGATTATAATTTTACCTTTACTTTTACCTGAGCTTTCCTTGTCTGCACTGTTCTTTTCCTCCTCGTCCGCTGGCGGGGGCAGATCGGCGAGCAAACTCTCTTTCATTATTTGCCGTTCTTCGGGCGTCATCCATTCCAATCCTTCGAGCAGTTCTGACACGATGAGCGGTGCGGCTTCGGGATTGGAAGCAGACAACTTGTTGAGTGCCTCGCGAAAATCTTCTTGCCTGCTCTCAATACAGGACATGTTGTCGCAGTTTTCCAGGTGAACCAGTTCGGGGAGTGACTCTACCCACGCCGCGGCCTGGCGGATGCGGGCAGACTGTGTGGAACTCTCACCCCATCCTGCTGCATCCAGCAAACTTTGGCTGAGGTCAAGACCAATGACCAGAATAATGACAAGCGAGATGCCGCGAAACAGCCCTTTGACCCAGCGGTGCAGGAAGTTGTCGTATCGCTTTAGCAATTTCCAGGCTGCAATAGCCATAACAAAGGGGAGGAAAATATACGGAGTGGTGCTGAGCAAGGCCAGTAAAAATAGATCGCTCACCATGGCGGCGGCGCGTTTCCAGGGTCTGCCCAGCGGCAGGCCGTAGAGTTCCTCGGCCACGGAAAAGGCAAAGGGAGTCACGATGGTCCGGGTTTCCTTACCGGAGCGCCACATTTCCAGTGCGGATTGATGTTCGGGATTCGCTTTGGATGTGTTCATTTGATTCAAAACACTAGGTGTTTACGCTGGAGGTCCAATTTTACTGTTAATGGCTGCGCTGCGCCAGGTCTGCAATTCATTTGAGAGATTGCTCAGGTTTGCAGGAGCTCTCTGCCTGTTCAGACAGGTATTGGGATTTTTCCACAAATTTATGCTTGTATGTTCGGCAATATCATAATATAAATAAGATATATATAATAGATTGTATTGATGCCATAAAATAAATCTAAAATTGAGGAGAGATCAATGCGTAAATGTGCACCTCTGCTGCTTATCGTTGCTCTGGCGCCCGCCTATGCTCAAACCCAACAAGTGGTCAGCCAAGATCAGGCATCTAATAATAGCGATCAAGAGCAAAAAGAAGTCAAATCCGCCGACGAAGATGATGTAGAAGAGTCTGGAGATGGCGAATTGGTACTGGAGGAAGTCAAGGTTGTGGGTCTTCGCCAAAGCATGAAGAAGGCTCAACAAATCAAGATGGAATCCGATTCCATTGTCGATGCTATCGTCGCTGAGGATATCGGTAAACTGCCT
>JARROD010000202.1:0-8173 GCA_037384225.1 Exilibacterium sp. | reverse complement strand
CCCGGTGATGAAGTTCCAAACCTCTTTCCGAAGGAAACATCTGACGCTGTTGCATGCCCTCGAATATCTTAGCGGCCTCACGGACATCGTCCGCATCGGCCTGCTGGATGAACGCCATAGCCCTTTCAAGATAAGTGATTCGCTTGTCTTCTATGGACGCACTGAAATTGAGGTGATGCAGGAAAGGTTCGAGGTTTTCCGTGTGGCGTATTTCGGCACGCTGGACTAAGCGCTGCTCCATGCGCTGCTGCAGTGTCGCCCCTCGGGCATTAACGGGCGCCGTCAGCTTCTCCGACGGCTGGTTTATCGCCCATTGCCTGAAGGATGAACCAGCCTGCATATGCTTGAGGAGGCTGGAAGGTAATTTCCGTGGTACATCGAACACATCCAACCCATCAACACCGCCTACCTTGCCGGCTCCTATGAGCTTGGCGATTCCATCTGCTCCCTCCCGTATGTTCGCTTCATGAATCCTGTCGAAATACCCGGCCTCTTTAGTCATCTTCGAGGCCGCCGACAGCGACATGATGCGACAGCCATTGCTTGCTTTCTGCACATCGAGGCAAAGCACCGCGATCCGGCTTCCGGAAGGGAGGTGCTTGGCCATATTCGTCATGTCTCTCTTGTCGCCATAGGCGGCGAATTTCGAGTTGTGTTTGAGCGAGTCGGCCACAATCACGGACAGCTTGCCATCAATGCACTTCACATCAGCCGCGACCATATGAGGGTTGCCTGGTATATGCAGCAAGACTTGCCGATGCCGTTGCGAATCATGGGTCGCAAGCGCCTCGAACCCACCACTCAGGTAGGTGACCGTGTTGTTGGGATTGCGAGCTCGCTCGGCCTTGGTAAACACAGGCATGAGTAATATGTCGTAGGAGGATTCCGTACCGATCGGTGACCAGTTCTGCTGCCGCAAGGTTGCAAGATGATTTCGAATCTCCGCGAGGTTGTGCAGCACCGCATCGCGTAGCGGCTCGATTCCCATATGCCGCCCAGAGCAAGGCAGCAGGTTCAACAGTTTTTTGAGCCGCCCGGAACCTTTAGGGCGGGAACTGGAGGCCGACAAAGCTCCTTTTTGCCCCTTGGCCATTACTTGGGTTAAGAATCTTACCCGAACCCTTTCAGATTATCGGCGCCCGCGCCAACCTCGCTTTGCGCCCCTTCAACCGCAAACTCGGCCGCGGGGGGTATCCACGAATTCCGGTTTCTGATAAGTGGCGGAAAGCCCTATATGCCAACCACCCACAATATTGGTGCTGGTTTGGTATAGCCGAGCTGATTAATACCATCAACAAAAAAGCGAAGCAAGGTAGAGAGCGTAGAGACTTTGATGAAACAGTGACACCGCCCTTGGATCAATTTGATATCGCCAAACCACGGTGATGAGGATAAAGCCACTGCATTAGGTGATACTTCCTATACCCCCTCACCATCGAATTTTAAATCGTCATACAAGTGTCACTATTATCTCATTTTTTTGTCATATTGTGCTTCTAATGTGAAGCTTCATATTAGGAGGGCAGTAGAATGCGACTATTACAAAGCATTCAGCATTACGATCTGCTGACATTTCAATGGTGCCTGCGCCGCAAGCATCGGGATCTGCTTATCACTCTCAGCCGCTGTATATCCAGATCTGCCGATGGACACCTCTATATCTTCAACGCCCTCCTGCTCGCATGCTATGACTACGGGAGCATGGTAAACCTTCTGGCACTGGGATTTGCGGTAGAAAGATCCGTATATTTCGCCACCAAACAACGTTTCCGCCGCAATCGCCCACCACAGGCAATTCCCGGTTTCCAAAGCATTATCCAGCCCTCAGACCAGTTTAGCTTTCCATCGGGACACACTTCCGCCGCATTCCTGACTGTTGGAATTATGAGCTTCACCTTCCCCTTGCTGAGCTGGCTCCTCTACCCCTGGGCTTGTGCCGTAGGGGCGTCCCGGATAATGCTCGGCGTACACTTTCCTAGCGATATTCTAGCCGGCGCCCTGCTCGGCCACTCACTCGCCCTTTTCGTCCTTTCGCTGGCATTCTAAAAAGTGCGGAAAGTTCCAGGATGGGTGAAAGCAAGCCGTTATTTCAAACGCCCTTTGTTAACAGGCGCTTCCAGACTATGAAGATCCTTTACGGTATTCAGGCTACCGGCAACGGCCATATCACCCGAGCGCGAGCAATCGGTAAGGAGTTTTCCAGGGTCGGTGCCAATGTGGACTACCTGTTCTCCGGCAGGTCCAGGGGAAAATTTTTCGATATGGATATTTTTAACGATTGGAAATGTTATTCCGGCCTTACCTTTTGGCACCATGAAGGTCGAATTAGCCCGCTGCGCACCTTCCGCAACAACAGGCTTATGCGCTTCTGGCGGGACATCCACGATCTGGATCTCAGCGATTATGACCTGGTTGTGACCGACTTTGAACCCATTACGGCCTGGGCTGCTAAGCTGGCGGGCAAGACCTCTATTGGCGTCGGCCATCAATACGCTTTCAACTCGTATATTCCGATGCAAGGCGATAACTGGGGGTCGCGACTGATCATGCGTCGGTTCGCCCCGGTCAACATTCCCTTGGGCCTGCACTGGCACCATTTTGACCAGAATATTTTGCCGCCCATCGCCGACACTCCCCCATTCCAGCCCCTCGATGCTGTCGCACAGGAATCGCGCAAAATCATTGTCTACCTGGGTTTTGAATCACAAGCCAGAGTAATCGAGTTATTGCAACCCTTTGAAGATTATAAGTTTTATTACTATGGCGACTTCCCGGATGCGAAGGATCTGGGCCATATTCAGCTGCGACCACTGAGCCGGGATGGTTTTCAAAGGGACTTGAACTCCTCGGCCGGCGTTATTTGTAACGCCGGCTTTGAACTCGCCAGTGAAGCCCTGCAGTTGGGAAAAAAACTCTTGGTAAAACCTCTATATGGTCAGATGGAGCAGCTTTCCAATGCCTTTGCCCTGGAGCAGTTGCAATTGGGTATGACAATGAAACA
The DNA here is from genome assembly GCA_037384225.1 of Exilibacterium sp. Lineage (GTDB taxonomy): Bacteria > Pseudomonadota > Gammaproteobacteria > Pseudomonadales > Cellvibrionaceae > JARROD01. The sequence goes on along the minus strand of JARROD010000202.1, from coordinate 5,172 downwards.
GTTGTGCGGCGACAGGATTCGAGCCTGGCTCGATAGCTGGGAATCCAAACAGATCATTTACCCCAACGTCGCCAAAGCGATTGTCCAGTGGATACTGGAAGGCGACTGGTCTGACTCCAGCGAACTGGTCAAAGCCTTGTGGCCCCAGGTCAGGTCACCACAGATTGCCAACTTTGCAGCATTGTCACCAAACTGACGTCAAACCTTCATTTATCCGACATGTCCCCCTGCTAGTCTGAGGTGAAGATCGACAAGAGGGGATGCCATGAACAACGTAAGCCGCTGCCGGCGGCCGCCTGACAAAAACGACGAACGGAGGCCACAGCCTTGTTCAGTATCGATGCTATGATCGAAGAACGGTTTCCCGCCGCTGCCACGCGACCCAGTGTGCTCAGCAAAACCCTGGTGTACTTTTTGAGGCACCTGTGCCATGAGCGTGAATTCAAACAATTCGAAGAGAACTACCCGCATCTGGAAGGGTTCGATTTTGTCGAGCAGGCGCTGAAATATTTCAATTTTGGCTACCAGATACTCGACCATCACCGCGAACGGATACCGGTGCAGGGGCGGGTGGTAATAGTGGCCAACCATCCTATCGGCAGTCTGGATGGCTTGGCGCTGCTGAAAATGGTGGCGGAAATCCGCCGCGACGTGAAGGTGGTGGCCAACGAACTACTCTATCAGATTCAGCCGTTGCGCTCACTGTTGCTGCCGGTGGATAACATGGGCGGGCACACGGCTCGGGAGAACCTGCGTGCGATTCGCGATCATCTGGATACTGAAGGCGCTCTGATCATCTTCCCGGCTGGCGAAGTGTCCCGTTTCGGGCCCACCGGTATCAAGGACGGCCACTGGCACAACGGTTTTCTTCGGTTCGCCGACCGCGCTGACGCGCCGGTGCTGCCCATTTATGTGGACGGACGCAACTCGGTGTTCTTCTACAGCCTGTCATTGCTGGCCAAGCCGATCTCCACATTGTGGCTGATCCGCGAAATGTTCAAGCAGGCCAATAACCACGTGGACATTCGAGTCGGCCATCAGGTGGCACCGGAGGAGTGGCGCACCCTGGGGTTGGATGTGAACAGGACGTCAAAACTGTTTCGCAGCCACGTCTACCAGATCGGCAAGGGCAAACGCACCAGTCTCTTTGCCGAGGCCCAGGAAGCCATCGCTCACCCGGAAAACCGCCAGGCGCTCAAGCGTGAAATCCAACGCTGTAAATCTCTCGGTCGTACCGCCGACGGCATGCAGATCTGCCTGTACCACTACAGCCCGAACTCAGCGATCATGCGTGAGATCGGCCGGCTGCGGGAACTGACTTTTCGACACGTTAAAGAGGGCACGGGTCTGCGCCGCGACACCGACGGCTACGATCGCGACTACGAACACATTGTGCTCTGGGACGAGAGCGAGCTGGAGATCGTCGGCGCCTACCGGGTGGCGCCGGTCGCGCGACTGCTGCGAGAAGGACAGTGCCAACCGCCGCTTTACACCCAGACGCTGTTCGATTTCGCACCCGAATTTACCGACTACTTCGAGCGTGGGCTGGAGCTGGGACGCAGTTTTGTTCAGCCGCGGTACTGGAGCAAACGCAGCCTCGACTACCTCTGGTACGGCATCGGTGCCTACCTACGCGCGCGACCGAACCTCCGCTACCTGTTCGGGCCGGTCAGCCTGTCGGGTGCCTTTCCCGCCACGGCCAAGGATCTGATGGTCAATTACTATCGCACCCACTACGGTGCCGAGACGCCGCTGGTGAAGGGGCGCACCCCCTATCAGGTCAACTCCTCAACTATACCGGAGGATTTCGCATCCTTGAAAAGGGATCTGGCCACCATGGGGCAGAGCGTGCCCACACTCTATAAACAATATTCGGAACTCTGTGAGCCGGGCGGAGTGCAGTTCTTCGACTTCAACGTCGACAAGGACTTCGGCGACTGCATCGACGGATTGATTCTGGTGGATCTGGCTTACCTCAAAACGTCCAGACGTAAACGCTATATCAGCGAGAACCTCGCTGCGTAGCGCCGTTTATCGTGGCAGCGGGTGATAGCCTCCGTGAACTTGTATCGCGCACCCGCGAAGAGAAGCGATCCACAGCTAAGTGAAACCAGAACCGGTAATGCCAGCGCAACACCCAGAAACCGAGTACGCGACACTCAACTGGCTCCTGCCAGAGCTTCGCCAACTGCAGCGCCTGTTGCGACTGCAAACACCGGGCCTGCGCTCGAAACGGTTGGGCATTGTCGCCGATGGTGAGCGCCGCTACCCACTGGAGGCGGTGTTCCTGGGCGGGCGTTCGCCCCGACTACCGACAGTCGTGATCCTCGGCGGTGTGCACGGCGTGGAGCGCATCGGAGCCCAGGTGGTTCTGGCCTACCTGGAATCCCTGCTGCGTCGTTTGACCTGGGACGAGGCTCTGCGGCAGATGTTGGACCGCGTGCGGCTGGTATTCGTGCCGGTGGTCAATCCCGTGGGGGTACGGCACCAGACCCGCAGCAACGGCAATGGCGTGGACCTGATGCGCAACGCCCCCCTGGACGCCGTCGACCCGGTGCGTTGGCCGCTGGGCGGGCAGCATCTGAGCCGACATCTGCCCTGGTACCGTGGCCGCCGCGGTGCTCCCCTGGAAGCCGAGGCCCGGGCGCTGTGCGAACTGGTGGAGAGCGTCAACAGCGAGGCCCCCCTGACGTTGGCGCTGGACATTCACTCGGGCTTCGGCTTTGCCGATCGCCTGTGGTTTCCCCTGGCGGGCAGCCGCCGGCCGGTGCCCCACCTCCCGGAATACTACGCCTTGCAGCGGCTGCTGCGCCGCAGCCACCCGCACCACAACTACCTGTTTGAGCCCCAGAGCCACCATTACCTGTGCCACGGCGACCTTTGGGATTATCTTTACCAAAGATCCTGTGCGCACAATCGCCTGCTGCTGCCGCTGACCCTGGAAATGGGCTCCTGGCGCTGGGTGAAGAAAAACCCCCTGCAACTGCTGGCCTTCGCCGGACTTTTTCACCCGGTCAAGCCGCACCGGGTGCAGCGCGTGCTGCGCCGTCACACGGTGTTGCTGGAGTGGCTGTGGCACGCCGCGGCGGCCCACCAGCACTGGTTGCCCTCCGGGGCCCAACGCGAGCGATTGAGGCGCATGGGGCGCAAACACTGGTATGCGGGTGAGACTTGAATCCATGACCGAACGGGAAAGCACGCCCTGGATCCTGCTGCGGGGCCTGGGGCGCGATACGCGCCACTGGGGGGACCTGCCCCTGCGGCTGAGGGAAGCGTTTCCCCTCGCCCCGGTGATGCCTGTCGACCTGGCGGGCAACGGCAGTCGCCATGGCGAAAAGAGCCCGCACACCATCGCCGCCGCTACCGACGACTACCGTGCGCACCTGCGCGCCTGCGGACTGCACCCACCATACCGCCTGCTGGGACTGTCGATGGGGGGCATGGTTGCCGTCGACTGGCTCAATCGCCACCCGGACGAAGTGCTGCAGGCACTCGCCATTAACATCAGCGTCGGGCGCATCAGTTCGCCCTGGCTGCGGCTGCGGCCCTCGGCGCTGTTGTCGTTGCTGGTGTGGGGCGGGTGGACCCTGGCCGCGCGCGAACACTGGGTGCGCCGCTTCACCACGCAGCTGCAATCCGATCCCGACAGCCTGGAGCGACACTGGGTGGCGCTGGCGCGCCAGGCCCACCCCCGGCCGGGCAACCTATTGCGCCAGCTATACGCAGCGGCTTGCTTCCGTTCAAGACGACCCGCGACCGCGCGACGGCTGTATCTGCTTGTCAGCGCTCGGGATCGCCTGGTCAACCCAAACGCCTCGCGACAGCTGGCCCGGCGCTGGCGCCTGACGTTGGCCGAGCATCCCGACGCCGGCCACGACCTGCCCCTCGACGACCCACAGTGGCTCATCGACCGCCTGCTCGATGCGAGCCCCATTGCCAGCACGAGTTTGCGACGGAAAAATCCAGGGAACGGGGGCACTTAGCGCCCGCTTATCTCAGCCCGTCGAGCCCTTGTATCAATTCCAACGCGGAAAGCTGTTCTTCGCCCCTTAACCCCTATGCGTAATGGCCTTAGTGCGACCAATTGACAATGTTTAACTCTAAAACAACATTTGTCACATATTAAACTTTTGTTGTTTCCTCTCTCAAAGGCTTTCCCGAACTTACTCGTAACAAAATAATGGGTTGGGAAGGGCTTTGGTGCGCGATGCGGGGCTACGAATCATTCAGGTTCAGAGCGCCTCCATGGGAACATCGGCATTGTCTGACCGGGCCATGCCACCTACCGCTATACCTTTTTCTATACCAGTGCACTATAATTTATAGTGGTACAGATATTTGGAGGATAGACAGTGAATCCGTCACGCCCGATCTTCAGCCGCAAGGCATTGTCCGAGAGCCTTGTCCGAGACTTGGCTGGCGAGTCCCTGGCCGACTACAGCTCCGGCATGTTTCTGGCTGCACCCCGCCGCACGGGCAAAAGCACCTTTCTGAGAAACGACCTCGTTCCCGAGTGCAAGAAGCGTGGTTGGTTGCCTGTATATGTTGATCTGTGGGCAAATCGTGAGATTGACCCCGCAGACTTGATTTCCGGCGCCATCTCCCAAGCGCTTGTCGAGTGCGAAAATTCTTTGACCAAGGCCGTCAAAAAGGCAGGCATCGAGAAGATCAGCCTGCTCCGCACCCTCAGCTGGGATTTCAGCAAACCTCAGTTGCCATCGGGTGTCACCCTCACCCGGGCCCTGGACGTGCTGCATCAAATCTCCGGGAAACTGATCGTCCTGATTGTTGATGAGGCCCAGCACGCACTCAACAGCGAAAAAGGGATCAATACGATGTTCGCACTCAAGGCTGCGCGTGATCACCTGAACGGGGGGCAAGCCTCTGATACTCTTCGACTGGTATTTACGGGCTCTAGTCGCGACAAGCTGGCGAATCTTGTGCTCAAATCCAAGCAGCCCTTCTAAGGTGCCCATATCACTCCATTCCCACTGCTTGGCCGTGACTTCGTTGTATTCATGACCGATCTGTGGAATACCCGCCTTGCAGCGACGAACCAGTTCAGACCGGGTGATATTGAGTACGCCTTCAATCTTGTTGGGCGACGCCCGGAAATGCTCAACTCACTGCTCACAGAGGCCAGCGTAGGCCTGGGCGAAGCAGGGAACCTCA
>JARROD010000201.1:2965-10082 GCA_037384225.1 Exilibacterium sp. | reverse complement strand
CACAATGTCAGGCGGACGTCCGGCGGTAGCTGGCCCAGACTGTCGGAGGCATGGATGCCGACGCCAAGCTTACAGGGATGTTCTTGCAGCGTGTCTGAGCCAGCTACCGCCGGATCGAAGGCACAATACCCCGGGTTATTGAGATGTTACCTTCAAGTTCGGGGCGGGTACCACCCCGAGCTAACTCCTACCGGTGGCTACTCTACGGTCACTGTCGGGGGCATGGGGGGATTGAATATAGGCGCTCCAAACTCATAAGCGCCAATGTCCGGCGCCTTGCCCAGCCAGTGCCGGCAACCTTGTGTCGGTTCCATAGGGTTGGTGGCATTGTCATCGGCTCTGGGACAATGGATGCCCGAAACGATGGTGCCCGCGTCAATTAAGGGGGATCCTTGTAACGGGGTCAACGCTTTTTGGAATTGATGTTTGATTGCCAGTACCTTTTGCGCAATGGTGCGGGTTTCCAGAGCTTCGGTGCTGACACTTGCATTGCTGAAGTCAGGGGTGGTGATCTGAGGGTTGCCATCCTTGTTTTCAGCCCAGTTGGTGGTATTTACTACCTGATCCCCGGTTTCTATGTCTCTGCTGCCCTTGTTGTAGGCACCCAGATTGTTAGTGGCTGTCAACTTGCCTCCTGTCCCAAATGCAGCCCTGTAACCGTGAAGGTCGTTGCGTATGGAGGTGTTGTTGTACAGATAACCGGTTTCGTCGATCTGGAGTTCAAAACCGCTGGAGATGTTGCCCATGGCAACATTGCCGGTAAAGGTAATGCCGCCTCTGACCTTGGCGTAGACTTTGAAGCCTTTATTGCCTTCCGGGCCATTTTCGTAGGAGATGTTGTCGATAAGTTCAGAACCATCGCCAAAGGATATATCGGTACCGTCATCGGCGTTGTGCCAGGTAATGTTGCCTTTCAATGTCGATTCCGGGCAAAGGTTGAGGACCTTGTAATCGGCGGCGCTTTCCGCACAGTTTTTAAATGCACCTATGCCGTCGGAGTTGCCCCCGCCAACACTTTCACCGGAAACGCCGGGAACCTTTTTACTGTCGGGCTGATAGCCGTTGTTGTGGAGGAAAGAGTTTTCCACCAGTGTGCCTCTGATAATTTTCGGGGTACTGGCGGATGGCAGGATCCAGAGACCGGTTCCGTGACGGCTGCGGTAAGACTCGACATATCTGACGGTATTGTATTCGATATTTCTGTCTTTACCGTATATAAGGATATTGGATTTCCAGGAATCGTGTACGGAAACGTTTTCAACCAGTCCGTAACTGCCGCTGAGTACCAGACCCCAGCGGGAGGAATAGCTCAGTTCCAGATTTTTGATGTGGACGTAATCGCCATTAACATAAATCAGCTTTTCATCCCCAACACTTGGACCCTCGGTGCCTTCGGGAAACCCAAACCCTTTTATATGGGCGTTTTCGCCATCAAAAGACTTGATGGTAATGGGAGCGCTCGATGTGCCGGAGGCATTGATAGTCAGAAAGATTTTGCTGGACGAGTTGGTTTTATGTTCGTAGGTTCCGCCTTTAATGGCGATGGTGTCGCCGGCTTTAGCGACATTGGCGGCGGCCTGAAACGCCTTTTCTACATGATCGATGGAAGTATTGAATTCTAGCCCCGGACCAACACAATGAATAGTCTGGTCGGAACAATCCGGTGTCGCGGCATTTGCTGATATCGTCTGATTAAGTAAAAACAGAAACAGCACCAACTGCCCACGTTGCAATGGGACGTTTTTAGACATATCAGGCTCCTTCACTACTGTTGTGGTGTCGTAAATCCTATGGGTTGAGTAAGACCTATTATAGCGCATTGAAAGTCCCAAATCGGTCAAGAGTGAAAAAACATATACCGACCTTGTGCAGAGGGTCACAATAAATTTGTGGGTGTCTTCAATTAATTAGCAAATTGATAAGGCAATTTATACAATTTAAGGTGATCTTCAGCACAACCTCTCAATGTTCCCATGGTGTGTGTCGCTGGAGTCCACTTGTGGGGGCAGTAGTAGGGTGGATGTTTTTAAAGTGATGATGAGGCGTTGAGGGGAAGTTTCGTGCTTGATGAGCGCTTTTATTTTTCGACGCTGGCCGTGCTCAAGTTTTGTGCGTCGGGTTGCTATCATTGATCAATACATGTATCTATACTACTTATGCCTGTCCTGAGTAGAAGGATGATGTGTTAAAAGACAATGTCTTGACTTGCAGCTTAGGAGCTCAAGGATCAGTGTTAGCGAGGTTACTGTAAATGAAAGCGCGGTTGTGCTTTGTTATTGGGAGTTCTCTTTTATTAGTTAATTTATTCGGTTTGTTTGTTTCGCTGAGGAATCCTGCTATCTATCACGATAGAGACAATGTTTTTAATGAGGATATTACTTTGTCTCAGGAGCAGTTTTATGCCGCCGCTAATAAAGTGTTTAGGTACCGCCGTGAGTATCTGGAGTATGTGAATTACACGGTCAGTAAAGCGATCGCGCACTATTGGTACGATCAGGGTGTGGAAAAATATAACCTGCGTGTTCCTTTCTACGATAATTTCATCCTTTACCTAGCCTCCTATATTGCCCCGGAATACTTTCAGAAATATGAATTTATGGATTATCACCGGGCGCTGGAGCGCGGTGTGGGTCTGTGTTCACAGGCGGCTATTGTGCTCGCAGAGTTTCTGCGGGACAAAGGTATGACAGCAAAAATCGTAGGGCTGACGGGGCATGTGCTGGTTACCGCTCCGGTGGATGAGCAGGAAGAGCAATGGTGGGTGTTCGACCCGGACTATGGGGTAACTCTGCCCTTTAGTCTTGATATTATTGAGAAAAATACGGCTATTATTGAGCCTTTTTATGCTAAAGAAGGCTATAGCGAAGCCACAATTGCGGACTTAAAATTAGCGTTCGGGCCGAAGGGCAACACCATCAAAAGCGGCAATGGTATTGAAGGCTATGGGCTTAAGTGGTATTACCTGGAAAAATCGGTCTATCTTCTCAAGTGGTTGTTGCCTGTGGTATTGATTTTGTTTGGCTTAATGAAAGGTTTGGCATTGAGGCGGCCAACAAGGCGAAGCCTGCCGCAGGTTGTTCCTAATTGAATATGCCGGAACCCATTGTCATTTTGCTGGCGTTTATTGCGGGGCTGGTTTTTCGTAAGCTGGGGCTTCCGGCTCTGCTGGGTTATCTTCTGGCCGGGTTTGCCGCCCAGGGGTTCGGTCTCGGCGACCCTGACACGATAGCACCGGTGGCGGATCTGGGCATTACGCTGTTACTGTTTACTATCGGTCTGAAACTCAACCTGTCAGAACTTATGGCGCCACAGGTGTGGGCGGTGGCGGGGTTGCAGATGTTGGTTGTCATTCCGCTCACCGCACTGGCCATTATTCTCGGCGCCTATGTGATTCCCGGGTTGAAGTTGGAAGGTGCCGGTGCGGCCTGGATGCTGGCGTTTGCACTGTCTTTTTCCAGTACCGTGTTTGCTGTCAAAATATTTGATGAGCGGGGTGAAAGCGCTTCTCTACACGCTGCCATCGCCATTGGTATTCTCATTGTCCAGGATCTGATTGCTGTTGCCTTTCTGGTGCTGGTCGCCGATAAACCGCCCAGTCTGTTCGCATTGGCTCTGGTGGCGTTGCCCCTGCTGCGCCCGGTGCTGCTGTATGTGATGAGACTGGCCGGGCACGGCGAATTGCTGTCGCTGTTTGGTATTTGCATAGCCTTGGTGGCCGCGGAGCTGTTCGAGTTTGTACACCTCAAAGGCGGTCTCGGGGCACTGGTTTTTGGTGTATTGCTGGGCAACTCACCTAAATCCAATGAGTTGTATAAAAATCTGATTGGTTTTAAAGACCTTTTTCTGATCGGTTTCTTTGTGTATATTGGATACAACGGACTGCCCCCCAGAGAAATGTATTTGGTGGTATGTCTACTCGGGCTTTTGATTTTCCTGCGCCCTGTCATTTACTTCTTCCTTCTGGTCAGCTTTAACCTGCGTGCGCGTACGGCGCTGTTGGCAGGGCTGTCTCTGTTTAATTACAGTGAGTTTGGCCTCATTGTCGCATCGCTGGCCTCCGCCAGCGGCCTGTTATCGCCGCAGTGGGTGACGACACTGGCGTTGGCCATGTCGTTGTCTTTCTTTATCGCCATTCCTTTCAATGCTCGGGGGCACCTGATTTATGCCAGGTTTTTTGACTGGCTGGTGAAATTTGAGCGTAAGGAGAGGTTGCCGGAAGAGGTGCCGGTGGAGCTCGGTGAAACAAAAGTCCTGGTGTTGGGTATGGGGCGGGTGGGGCTGGGCGCCTATCATTATTTACAGGAGCTGTATGCAGACAGTGTTGCCGGTGTTGAAGAAAATCTGGAAAAAGCCAATCTGCATCAGGCAAATGGACTCAACTGCGTTCACGCTGATGCCAGTGACCGGGATTTTTGGGAGCAGGCGCATTTGTCCAGGCGCAGTCTGATTCTGGTCAGTCTCACCAATCACAACGAAAATATAGAGGTAGTGAATTTGCTCAGGCAGTTAAATTATCAGGGGCAGGTCGCCGTGGTATCGCGTTTTCCCGATGAGAAAAATGAGCTGCTGGAATTGGGCTGTATAACTTTTGATCTCTACGCCGAAGCGGGTCACGGATTCGCTGAACATGTCATGACACAGATTGAAGCTGAAGATGTAGCACCGCTGGAGATTCCTGAGCGTAACGAAAACTATTTATGCTGATTCTGCTCAGTTTACCCCATCGTTGCATACACTAACTTGAGAACAGAAGCAGAATTCTTGAGACAGGTCGCATCCGTGTGCGTTATTGGCGCGGTTATTATCACTTCCCCTTTTCTGCAAGTGCTAAAGTTATATATTGCAAGGATTTGATGTATAGTTTATTGCCTATGTTATAAAACGTACCAGGCGCCAAAAAACCGCCGATTTCGTTAGTTTTTAGCTAGTAATTAGCTTGTATCAGTACAACATGTAACTTTTAACCAAATAGTAATAAAGCTAATGTGTGGAATTTGCGGTGTTTATAACCTTGGGAGCATAGCGGAGCGTCACCGTCGACTGGTTGCAACCATGAACAATGCCTTGCACCATCGTGGGCCTGACGGGGATGGCGTCTACAGTGATGAGTCAGTGGTGCTCGGGCATCGGAGACTGAGTATTATCGATCTGTCCGGTGGTGACCAACCCATTTTCAATGAAGATGAATCCATCGCCATCGTTTTTAATGGTGAAATCTATAATTACCGGGAACTGCGTAAAGAACTGCTTGGAAAAGGCCACCGGTTCAGAACCCACTCCGATACCGAAGTGATAGTTCACTTATACGAAGAGAAGGGGGTTGAGTGTGTCCAGGATCTCAACGGCATGTTCGCTTTTGCGCTCTGGGACAAAAATCGGCGGCGCCTGTTTATCGCCCGGGACCGCTTTGGGGAAAAGCCCCTCTATTACCATTTTAATCCTGGTTCAAACTCCCACTCCAGCGGGAGTGAACTGATTTTTGCCAGCGAACTTAAGGCGGTGGTCAAAGACGGCCGCATAAACCTGGACGTGGATGTTTCGGCACTTGACGATTACCTGGCTTACGGCTACGTACCAGCGCCTAAATCCATATATCAGTCGGTTAAAAAACTTCCACCGGCCCATTATATGGTGCTGGAAAACAATCAACTGGATATTCACCGCTACTGGTCGCCAGCCATTACCTCCGACGTTCACCCAATGGATGCCGGTGACGCTATGGAGCGCTTGCGCGAGTTGATGCTGGATGCGATAAATATCCGTTTGCGCAGCGATGTCCCGGTGGGGGCTTTTTTGAGCGGTGGAATTGATTCTAGCCTGATAGTGGCTTTGTCGGCTGCACAATACGGAGGTAAGTTGACCACTTTTTCGGTGGGATTTTCAGAACGGGATTTTGACGAACTGAGCTACGCAAAGCTGGTGGCCGAGCGTTATCAGACCGACCACCACGAAATTATGCTCAAGGATATCGATTCGACACTGTTTCCACGCCTCGTAGAGCACTTTGACGAACCCTTTGCCGACCCGTCGGCGGTGCCAACCTATTATGTAACCCAGGAAGCCGCGCGGCATCTCAAGGTATGCCTGTCGGGTGATGCCGGGGATGAACTCTTTTGCGGTTACGGGCGTTATCGGCCGCAGTTGGCCGAGCAGAAGCTGAAAACCATACCGGAAAGTATCCGTCGCCCACTGTTCAATGGCGCCGCCAATATACTGCCGGATCAGATACCGGGTAAGGGCTTGTTGCGCAGAGCGGCGGCATCGGATTGCGTTCATTGGCAGAGGACGGTGGGGGTTTTTGACTCTTTTGAACGACTTAACCTGTGGCGTCGAGAGTTTGACACTGTAGTGGATCGCGGGGCCTGGCTGCTCGAGCCTTACTTTCGTGGCGATATATCACTGACCTCGCAACGTATGCTCGCCGATCAGAATACCTATCTCAGCGAAGACATTCTGGTTAAGGTCGACCGAAATTCGATGTGGCACAGCCTGGAAGTCCGGGTTCCGTTGCTGGATCACCGTCTGGCGGAACTGGCCAATGAGATGCCTCTACGGTTGAAATATGCCGGCGAAGTGCAGAAGTATCCGTTAAAGCATTTACTGAAAGGCCTGGTGCCGGATGAATTGCTGACCCGTAAAAAATCCGGTTTTGGCATGCCGATCAAATACTGGTTAAAAGACAGACTTTATGAGTATTCCAAAGAATTGCTTGCCTCGCAGAGCACACTGTCGAGAGAATTTTTTGACGCTGATAAACTGAGTGGTTTGGTGGAGGCAAATCGTTCAGGGCAACGGGACTTAAGCCGTCGGTTGTGGACACTGATGTGGTTTGAACAATGGATGAGAAATGAAAAAACAACAATGTTAAATGAAAAATAACTACGACAAAAAGAGAATGGACGGTAAAAAAATAACTATTGGTTTACTACTCGACACCGATGAACTGCCGGCGTGGTTATACGAGTCGATTCACAAGATTACCGCGTTAGACTATGTCGATATTGCCGTATTGATTTACAACGACAGTGAAGGCACACAGTTGCATGAAGCCGCAGGCAATCAACACCAAAGCGGAAAAAGATTTAATCCGTTTTTTTGTTTCCTGAAAATGATCGAT
>JARROD010000201.1:0-2930 GCA_037384225.1 Exilibacterium sp. | reverse complement strand
AAGTGGAGCGAACCGAGTCGCTGTTGACTGACGATGTTGAACAAATCAAAGCTTACAATCTGGATATACTGATCAAAATCGGTTTCGGCAATCTTAGTGGTGATATTTTAACAGCGGCTAAGTATGGGGTTTGGGCTCACTACGCCGCCGACCCTCAAAGGGTCAGGGGCGGGCCTGCCGGCTTTTGGGAAGTGATGGAACAGCAGCCCGTCACCGGTGCGGTAATGGAAATTTTATCGGAGACACCCGGTGCCGGGCGCGTTCTGTGTCGCTCCTGGTCTACTACCTACCCTTATTCCTTTCGTAGCAATTGCAATTATTACCACTGGACTTCATCGGATTTTTTGCCTTTGTTGCTTAACCGTCTTCACAGTCTTGGTGAAGCGCGTTTTTTTCAGGAAGTTGACAAGCAAAATAGCAATAACGGCCACTATTTTTTTCACAGCTATAATGACCCGGGGCTACTAAAATCGATTTTGTTATCGATCAAGTATGTGTATCGGTTAGTGAGGAAAAAAGTACATGAGAAACTCTATTGGGATCAGTGGTATCTGTTGTATAACCTCGATCCGAATTCGGAGTCGGACCTTGGTAAGTATAAAAAAATACCTTTACCGGACGATGAATTCTGGGCCGACCCGCATATTTTAAAGAGGAATGAAACCTACTATATATTTCTGGAGATATTCACACAGAGAAAGAAAAAGGGCCACCTGTCCGTTATGGAAATGGACAGTCGGGGCAACCTCTCGCAACCGGTTACGATCCTGGAGAAGGACTACCATCTATCGTATCCATTTGTGCTTGAGTGGGATGACAAAGTTTATATGATTCCCGAGACCAAAGGCAACAAAACCATCGAGCTCTACGAATGCACGGAATTTCCCTATAAATGGGAATTTAAAATGAACTTGATGGAAAATGTAAAGGCAGTGGACACTACGCTGCTGTATCACAATGGGAAGTGGTGGATGTTTACCCTGATGTTGAAAACCGTTGGTGCAAGAACCAGTGAATATTTACATATTTTCCACGCAGATAACTTTGTCACCAATGAGTGGAAACCGCACATATCGAACAAAACGGAAAAATATACCGCCCGGCGCAGGATTGTTCATACAGCTATGGCTATGGAATGAAGTTTCACGAATTGGTGCGACTGACTGAAACGGAATTTGAAGAAAAGCCTGTCTGGTCGATTGAACCCCGCTGGGAAAAGGGGGTGAGCGGCGTGCACAGCTATGCAAAAGCGGGGCAGCTGACAGTAATCGATGCTTTGAAAGGCTTGCGGCGTACAAAGCGGAGCGTGCCCCATCAGCGGCAGGTTCCCGAGAGTATTTGACCGGGATACGAGCGACCCCTTGCCTTTGTCTAAGTCGGTAAAGGGGTTGAAGTTGTGAGATATTTCCTACAAATCGTTTCCACCATATCCTACAGACAAGTCTGGGTAAATGACGCAAAATTAAATGTGCTGTCACCACTAACCGGCTATCATTTGTGCCTAGGGAATGGCTATAGTGCCGGTGACAGCACCCGATTGTCCTCAAGACGCCATCCGCGCCGGCTCGGCGTATCGGTTTAGCGTTTTCCTGCTGTCGTCTACCTGCACATCCACGATTTTATTGTTGGCCGCTATTTAGTGGTCCCTGGTCATCTCTGAGATTTCCCGCATAATATTTGGGTATAAGAAAGTGTGAATTGAGATTACATTAGTATATGTTTTAATGTTAATTTGATTAACATTAATGTAGTCTTGATAAATGCGCTTTTAACCAGGCTTATGAAACGGGAGTTTGCAATGGAAAATCGAACGGCGAGGCTGACACTACTGATTGATCCAAAAAAGAAATCGGCGTTCGAGCAGCTTTGCGCGCGGGAAGACGTAACTCCATCCCAGAAAGTGAGACAGTTTATTCGGGAGTATATTGAAATCCACCTGGGGCCGGAGTGGAAAGATCAGGTATTCGGTACTGATGAGAATGACTGATCCCCTCTAAGGCGTGTTGTTGTATCTGCTGGTAACTTCTCAATAAGCCGGGGTATTTGTGCCTTCGATCCGGCGGCCATCCGCCTGACACTGTGCCTGCCCCGACTTATTGAGAAGTTACTACTGTGCCGAAGTTTGCATGATCTCGGTCATTTCAATCTCGGTGGATCTCGGTTAGGATTTTCGAAATTTTTGTGAAAGGGATTCTTATGCCAGCGGGGATGTTCGCCTTAATGGGATTATTGCTGCTGCTTGTACTGTGGCCGATAATTTTTACGGAAATTATGGTCGTGGCGCTGGGCAAGCTGGGTATTTCTCCCTTCTCGGGTGTTTTGATCGTATTAGGACTGTTTTTAGGCAGTTTAATCAATATTCCGGTAAAGCGTTTTCGCCTGCCGCGGGACGAAAGCACGGGTACATGGACGCTGTATGGTCTCGACCGTTGGCTGCCGCCGCCGAGGGAGAAATTGATTGCAGTCAATATCGGCGGCTGTCTTATACCTCTGGGACTGGTTCTCTATGAATTGCTTCGTGTGAATGTTACATCAGCCGTATTGGCTGTGTTGGGGGCTGTATCGATCAATGTCATCGTGTGTTTCTACGTTTCATATTACGAGCCGGGCCGGGGTATTCTCATGCCCGTGCTACTACCGGGCGTGGTGGCGGCGTTCTGCGGTCTGGTGTTCTATCCTGAAAACGCACCGACAGTGGCATTTTGCGCAGGTGTTTTAGGCCCCCTTATCGGCGCTGACTTATTGCACCTTAGGCAGATAAATAAAACCGAGCTGGGTGTTGTCAGCATCGGTGGTGCGGGGACATTTGATGGTATTGTGATCTCCGGGTTTATCGCATTGTTGCTTTCTTAATGCTGTGTTGACCCTATCGTTGCATAAATTTTCGGCCCAGGACCGCTTCGCTCCTTCTATAGCAGCATTTACAGGGC